>PLNW01000050.1 GCA_003142855.1 Myxococcales bacterium | reverse complement strand
TTTTGAATCAGTAGTGTTAGGGAAGACTTCTTGCCCAGTGTCTTCTGGTAGTAAAGAACCATCTAAATCTACTTTCGCGCACCCATTGCAACTTTGGTCGACGCCGGTGTTCTAGTGGAAACCACCGGCCGCCGCAGATCGAGAGCGGAAGATAGCGTAGGTTCCAGCTTGCTACGGAACACCCTTTGCGCGAACCCGTGCTTGTGAACTAACCAAGGTTAGTCCACAATAGCAGCTATGACCACCGTGAACATCCACGAGGCAAAGACGCAGCTTTCGCGGCTGGTGGCACGCGTCGCGCGCGGAGAGTCCTTCATCATCGCCAAGGCAGGCAAACCCCTTGCGCGCGTGATCCCCATCGAGGCCAAGGAATCTCCTGGGGATCGCCTTGGCTTCATGAAAGGGGAGATGGCAGTTCCCAAGGACTTCGACGAGATGGGACGTGACGAGATCGCCGCGCTGTTCGGCACCGCCAAATGAGGGTTCTTCTCGACACTCACCTGCTGCTGTGGGCGGCCGGTTCCCCGCAGCGCCTGTCCAGGACCGCCCTCGTCGTCCTGAAAGCACGAGACACAGCCCTCTTCTTCAGCGCGGCCAGCGTCTGGGAGGTGGTGATCAAGAACGGCCTCGGCCGAGCCGATTTCCAGGTGGACCCGAGCCGCCTGCGCCACGGGCTCCTGCTTCACGGCTACGAGGAGTTGCCCATCACCGGCGAGCACGCGCTCGCCGTTCGTGCACTTCCATCTCTGCACAAGGATCCGTTCGACCGGATTCTCCTCGCACAGGCACAGAGCGAAGGCCTCACCCTCTTGACCGCGGACAGGGAGCTGGCGGCCTACGGGCCACCGTGCAAACTAGTCTGAACTTTGCCCAGGCAATTCCCTCTGCGAAAAGGCACACCACCATGAACTTGTTCCGTAACACCCTCTGCGCACTACTTCTGTTCACTGTTCCAGTGTCAGCCGCCGAGAAGCCCAAAACCGTCCCCTACACCTGGAAGAGCGTGCCGATCGTGGGTGGCGGCTTCGTGGATGGTTTCGTGTTTCATCCCACCGCGAAAGATGTGTGCTACGCCCGCACGGACATGGGCGGCGCCTATCGCAGGAATGCCAAGACCAGGCGCTGGGAACCCATGCTCGATTGGATTCCCTACAAGGATTTGAACCTGATGGGCGTCGAGAGCATCGCCGTGGATCCCTCGGATCCCAGCAAGGTCTACCTGGCCTGCGGCACGTACACGGCTCCTGAAGTTCCCGATGGCGCCATTCTACGCTCCTCGGATCAGGGCCACACCTTCCAGCGCAGCAACGTGCCCATCAAGTTCGGCGGCAACGAAGCCGGTCGTGGCAATGGCGAGCGCATGGCCGTGGACCCCAACGATGGTCGCATTCTCTTCCTGGGCACGCGTCACAGTGGTCTGTGGAAGAGCACGGACGGCGCTGCGACCTGGAACAAAGTGGACAGCTTTCCCGCCGATGTCCTGAAATTGTCTGCCGAAGAAGCCAAGTTGCCCGCCTGGAGTGGCGGAGGCCGCAGCAGCATCGTTTTTGTTGTCTTCGATCCGGCCAGCGGTTCCACGGGCAAGGCCAGCCAGACACTGTTCGCGGGCGTGTCGGTGATGGGCAAGCCCAGCCTGTACCGCAGCGACGACGGTGGCGGTGCATGGAAGGCCGTTCCCAAACAGCCCACCCAGTACCGGCCCAACCACGCAGTCTTGGCCTCCGACCGGAATCTCTTCATCACCTACGGCACGGATCCCGGCCCCATGCAGATGATGGATGGCGGCGTGTGGAAGCTCGATATCAAGAGCGGCGCCTGGACCGACATCACTCCGGACAAGCCAGGCAAGGAACGGAAGTTTGGCTACGCCGCCGTATCTGTCGACGCGAAGAATCCCAAGGTCGTGATTGCCAGCTCCTTCTATCGCCCCAAAGGCGAGGATGTCTTCCGCAGCACCGATGGCGGCACCACCTGGAAGCCCGTGTTCGGAAGCGGCGGCGTTATGGACTACAGCCTGGCACCGTATGTCCGGGACACGGACATCCACTGGCTTTTCGACGTGGAGATCGATCCTACGAATTCCGATCACGCCATGTTCACCACAGGCTACGGCGGCTGGGAGACGTACGACCTGACCAATCTCGACAAGAATCTCCCCACCCACTGGGCCGTCATGAGCCCTGGCATCGAGGAGACTGTGGCCCTGGCCTTGTACAGTCCCAGTAAAGGTGCCCAGGTGGTCACCGCCGTCGGCGATTACTCCGGCTTCGTCCACTGGGATCTCGACAAGCCCGCGCCTGATGGCAACCCCAAGCCGCCTTTCCTGGGAAACACCCACGATGTCAGCGGCGGCGAACTGAATCCAGACGTGATTGTGCGCATCGGCCGCCCGCGCCCAGGCAGCAAGAATCTGGGCTACTCCCTGGACGGTGGAAAGACCTGGCATGAACCCGCTTCGGTGCCTGACGCCAAGGCCACCGAGGGACACATCGCCGTTTCATCCAATGGTGAAACCTGGGCGTGGACGTCGCGCCACAATGTCCCCTATGTCACCACGGACAAGGGTGTGACCTGGACGGCGTGCGCGGGCGCGCCCATGGACACGCGCGTAATCGCCGACCGCGTGAACCCCAAGCGTTTCTATGGCATCGCGCTTTTCGAAGGCAAGCTCTTCGAGAGCGTCGACGGCGCGGCTCACTTCACCGAGCGGCCCCTCGTGCTATCGGATGGCTTGCCCAAGCGAGGTGGCAATGGCGCCGACAATCGCAGCGATCGCGGCGATGATCGCGGTGGCCAGGACCGTATCTACGCCACCCCGGAGCGCGAGGGAGATCTATGGTTGGCTGCCTACAATGGCCTCTACCACTCAAAAGCCAAGGGCTTCGATCGCATGCCGGGCGTGGAAGAGATCCACGCCTTCGGCTTCGGCAAGGCGGCCCCCAAGGCCAAGGTTGCAGCCCTCTATCTGGTGGGCACCGTGCAAGGACAGCGCGGCTTCTTCCGTTCCACCGACAGTGGCGCCACCTGGGTGCGCATCAACGACGATCAGCACCAGTGGGGCCTGGTCCTGCACATCACGGGAGATCCCAAAAAGTTCGGCCGCGTCTACGTGGGTACCCACGGACGGGGTACGTTCTACGGAGATCCGGCCAGCAAGTAGTTGCCGTTTGCGCAATTGCTGATGGCGAAAACAAAACGAGCGAGCCCGGCACTGCCAAGCTCGCTCGAATCAATCGTCAAACGCTGGGACTAGTAGAATCCAAAATTGGAGATGATGACGTCCACCGCGTGGGTGGCGCCATCATTGAACCAGTCAAAGGCGATGTAGAAACTCGTGATGCCCGGTCCAGGAATGGACCCGCACAGCAGTTTGTTCTTGAAGCTGCCCCAAGGTATCTTAACAGTTTGCGCGCCGGTGGTGAGAACGGCCGTACCATCAGCACTATTACCATTGGCCAAACTCATACCTACGTACAAATGATTGCCGGCCGGGATTGCCGTTACATTCACGTCCAGCGTTAGGCCGGTTAGCCCTGATGCGTTGATCATTTGGCATCCGGGACCAGCATCGGAGGAGTTTACCTGCAGATTGGCCCCCAATCCGGCATTGCCATTCACGGGTGTTGCTACGCTATTGCCCAAATACGAGCCCGCGATGTGCATCGAGTTGGTGGCGCAGGTCATCGTCAGAGTGCAGGGCGTGGTCGTGCTGTTGCACCACGGTTGATAGAAATATCCGGATGAGATGCCATCGCCTGACCAGAGACCAAGCGTGCAATTGGCATCGAAGGCAATTATCGGCGGACTTGGCGCGCAAGCGTTCCCTGTAACGACGCCCGCATCGGTGGTGCAGGCAGCATACGAGGCCGCAGTGGATCCGGCGATCGACCCACCTGCGCTGCTCGTTCCACCCGCTGACGTATTGCCGCCCGTTTGGCTCGTGGTGCCGCCGACTCCAGCACCGCCGGAGTCAGAACCGCCGACCGCTGCACCGCCGGAGCTGGAACCGCCAACTCCAGCACCGCCGGAGCTCGAACCGCCGACTCCGGCGCCGCCCACGCCGACTCCTGCATCGACGGCGCTCGAGCCGCCGGCTCCAGCACCGCCGGCACTCGAACCGCCGACTCCAGCACCGCCGGCACTCGAACCGCCGACTCCAGCACCGCCGGAGCTGGAACCGCCGACGCCAGCACCGCCGGCGCTAGAGCCGCCGACGCCAGCGCCGCCAGCAGCCGTCGTGCCTGCGCTGGGGACTCCGCCGGTTTGAGCCGAGCTCGTGGTGGCCGTGGTCCCACCCGTCTTGGTCGAACCGCCCGTGGCCACGGCGCCGCCAGAGCCTGCGTTGTCGCTCTTTGGCATGCAGGCGGCTGTCCAAAGGCCAGCCAGTAAAGCGAGACCCACAACCCGTGTGCTCTTGTGGTTGGAAGCTTTCATCTGTTGTCTCCTCTCGATCTGCTTGGCGACGGACAACATCAAGCGCTGTCGTCCGTCGCTATTACGCGAGCCCACCAGAGTCAAGAGCTGGCGCGGTCCCGCTGCGCGCAGAGTTTCCCCGATTTGACCGGGTGCAGGCAAGAGAATAGTTTGCTGGAGGAAGGCTCCAAGTTGCCTCGGGTCTTGCGCCATGACTATGCTCACCGCAGCGTTCATGAAACTTCGAAAACATTTCCTCTGGTTGCTCTTGGGCAGCTCGCTCGTCCCGTCCGTCGCGTTGGGCGAGAATCCGCTGGTCGCGAACATCTTCACCGCCGATCCCTCGGGCCGGGTTTTTGATGGACGGCTCTACGTCTATGCCTCGCACGATCTGGCGGATGCCACCTACTGGGACATGGTGGATTGGCGTCTGCTCTCCACCGCGGACCTGGTCCAATGGAGAGACCATGGCTCGATCTTCCGCGTGAAGGACTTCGCATGGGCGTCCCGCTGGGCGTGGGCGCCTGATTGCGTCAAGGCGAACGGCAAGTATTTCCTTTTCTTGCCGGTGGACCGCACGAAGATCGGCGTGGCGGTTGGCGACAAGCCGGAAGGGCCGTTCAAGGATGCCATCGGGAAGCCGCTCGTCGACGGCACCGCGACGACGAAGGCGGGGCCGGAGCCGATTGATCCCGCCGTGCTTCAGGACGATGACGGCCAATCCTATCTGTATCTTGGTTGTCGTCAGCCGAAGGTTGTGAGGCTTCGTCCCTCGCTCACCGAGCTGGACGGCGAACTTCACACCGTTTCTTTTCTGAACGCGCAAGGGAAGCCGGTTCCGCTGGCGGCGCCAGGCAAGGACCCGATTTTGCCCGAAGGCTACGGCGAAGCCCCCTTCGTCTTCAAACGAGCGGGAAAATACTACTTCGTGTACTCCGATGGCTGGGCGCCAACCGCCACGCAGGTCTATGCCATCGGCGAACACCCGATGGGACCGTTCACTTATGCCGGCAAGGTGATGGAGCACGCCGCGAGCGTCACGCAACACGGCTCGGTCGTCCAGTTCAAGGGCAAATGGTACGTGCTCTATCACACGAGCGAACTCTCGAACGGAAACTCCTTCCGCCGCTCGGTGTGCATTGACGAGTTGACCTTCGACGCAAATGGCCGGATCAACACCGTCACGCCGACCAAGAACGGCCCCTTGCCCGCAGCCGCTGGCAAGGGTTCCAAGTAAGCGTGATTTTTTCGTCAGAGGGGCCAGGTTCGTAGTATTGCAGGCCGATGAATCTCACTGCCGATTGCCTATCGACCACCGCCCTTTTCGCGAGCGCTTGCCTCGCACTTCTCGCAAGTTCCTGCCTCACCCCTCCTGCCGCTAGAGGGATCGGCAAGCCTTCGGACCCACTACGAGCGACACCCGCGCCCAGTTTCGGCGATTTCACGCGGACGTCCCCTGAGCTTTTCGCGAAGCTGCGCCTGGGCTGGAACCTCGGCAACAGTCTGGACGTGCCCAACGGCGAGACGGCGTGGGGCAATCCGATGGCGACACCCGAGCTTCTCGTCGCGGTTGCGAAGGCGGGCTTCAACCTGGTGCGCATTCCCGTCACCTGGGCGCAGCACCTGGGGCCAGCACCGAGCTATGCCATCGATCCGGACTGGCTCGCGCGGGTGGAAGAGGTCGTCGGCTACGCTCGCTCGGCTGGACTCTACTCCATTATCAATTCGCACCACGAAGGCGGTTGGCTGTCGCTCAAAGACGCCAATGGCAATACCACCCAGGAAAACAATGCCCTGGTGCGGGCGCAGTTCGTAGCGGTGTGGACGCAGATCGCCAAGTACTTCGCCAATCAGGGTGAAGAGCTGATGTTTGAGTCCGTGAACGAAGTCCACGACGGCTATGGCAAGGCCGATCCTCGTCATATCGAAATCGTCAACGACCTCGATCAGGCCTTTGTGAATCTGGTGCGGGCAAGTGGTGGCAACAACGGCAGGCGCCACTTGATCGTCCCCGGCTACAACACGAACATCGATGAAACGCTCAAGGGCTTCAAGTTACCGACCGACTCGGCGAAGAACCGGTTGATCTTGTCGGTTCACTGCTATGACCCCTATTTATACGCGCTCATGGGCCAGACGCATACCTGGGGTCGTGCTTCGCCGAACAGGGATGATTGGGGTCAGGAGGACTACATCCTGTCTCAGTTCGACAAGCTCAAATCGCGCTACGTCGATCAAGGGGTCCCGGTGCTTATCGGTGAGTATGGCGCTGTCCAACAGGACGGCTACGAGGACTATCGACGCTACTACATGGAGTACGTGACCAAAGCCGCGGTCGATCGCGGGCTCGTCCCCGTGTATTGGGACAATGGCGATCGAGGAGGCAAAGGCTTCGCACTCATCGACCGCGGGAGCAACAGCGTGGTTCAGCCGAAAGTGATGGAGGCAATGCTGAGAGCTGCCACGAGCTCGTACTCGCTCAAGGACATTGCGCTGCCGGCGCCCGCGAAGTGACGGGAGGGAGTCGCATAGGCGTTAAGCGGCTCAACGGCGGAATGAAATGGCCATTCGTGATTCGAGGACACAAGCCTTCAATGGGTCACCCCTCTCCCTTTCGGGAGAGGGGCCTGGGGGTGAGGGCGAAACTTCCTGTGAGCCAGACGCTGAAGTCAGCAAATTGTGGTGATTGCGCCCGCGGCACGATTCGACGTGCAAATGCAGTACCCTCTCCCCAGCCCTCTCCCAGGGGGAGAGGGCGATCTACCCCAGTTCTTCCGGCGCAATTCCGCCTCTTAACGCCTATAGGAGGGAGTCGCGACCATCGCTCCTCTGCTTCCGCGCTTTCGTGCCGGCGTGCCATCAATGAGCCGACCGTCTACGGAACGGTATCGGGCTGAGGACTGAGCACGAGGAGCCCAACGCTGTAGGTGTTCTGTGGAAACGTTACGGACCAGGCCCCATCCTTGGCAGAAACTGTAGTCTCGTAGTAACAAAGCTCGCTCGCGCGGCGCAGATCGGCCCACTGGGATCGCGTGGGCTCCGGCGGTCTGCCCATTTCAGCAAAGGCGTCATAAGCGTTGGAATGCGTATGATCGACGAGATAGTGCCGCACCCGCATCCTTCCGGAAGCAAATGGAAGATTGTTGAATTGGACGGACACCACGCTGGAGGCTAGAGCGTCGCCCTGTCCGCCATCCACGTGGTTGTAGACCAACAGCTGCAGAGCCTTTCCGTCCGCGCTCAGCGTGGCGACGGCGTTAACCCCGTCGCCGGTGCGACCTCCGCTTGTGGCTATGCGTGTCTCGCCCATCATGTGCAACAAGCGATACGCATTGAAGGCCGGCTTCGCCACGTCGTAGGAATCCGGATATCGCGGATCGCCCTTGAGCATGAGGCCGTAGTTTCCCTCGCGAAACGCAAGCTTGTCTCCACTGTCGAACTCTTCGTACAGATCGGATATCGTCCAGTAGGCAAGTCCACTGGGCGGCGCAACACCGTTGTCAGTGCCGATCAGGTGAATGGTTTTCGCGACGAAGCTTGCACTGATTTCCGTGTCGCGCACCAGGGCAGCGGAATAGGAAGCGCCCCATTCGGTCGCAAATACGTCGCCCTTGAAGTCAACCTGCTTGACCGTGCTGGCCATCGACTCGTGGAAAGTCCATGTTGGAAGCGAAAGCGCGACGGTCGAATCGTCGGCCTGTCCGTAGGTGTGATAAGTCACGAAGTCGAGCTTGCGACTGTGCTTACGGCAATACTCGACAAGATTGGTGATGCCGACGGCCGAGCCTCCGCCCGACTCTGCGGGCCCGCCCACTTTGACGTCCGGATCGCCGCGCAGCAGGCCCCGCACCGTGTAGTCGTACAGTTCGTTGTAGCCGGCCATTCCCAGGGAGTACATCCAGGAAGATTCATTCCAGATTTCGAAGTACCAATGCTCTCTCACCTCTTGGATACCGTAGCGCCCTTCCAGATGCTGCACCAAGGCCGCCATGAGATCCATCCAGCGCTGCCAATCCTTGGGCGGACTGATGTTGGCGGGCGCATGGTTGTACCAATGTAGGGTCTTTGCGGGGTTCGACGCGAGCGGCGGAGGCGTGAAGCCAATCTCCACGAACGGCCGCATGCCGGCGGCGATGATCGCATCGTACACCTTGTCGAGGCGCGCCCAGTTGTACACGGGCCTGTCGCCTACCTCGGTGTAGGCGCCGATGTCGCTGTCGAGAATGCCGTGAAACCGCACGTATTGGAAGCCGGCTAGCTGGTGACCCTTTCGCAAGGCGCCCTGGATATTGCGGCCCCAGGCGGTCTCAAGAACCGTGTTCGCGTGATCTGCGGCCACGATTCTTTCGTAGAATCGATTCCATGCCGGGCCTAGTTGTTTCGCATCGACGCTGATGCGATAGGCGGGTTCCCCGGCAGCCTTCCAGGGTGGGCTGTCCGAACAACGCACACCCTCGGGATTCGATGAACCGTTCGCCGCAAGGACTTGCGATGAGTCCGCAGCAAGAGCCGTTGGTTGTCCCGACGAAGACGGAGTTCTTGCACTATTGCAAGTAACGTACGCGGCCCCCTTGGGGCCAACACAGGTACACAAGATGCCCGATGAATTCGTGCATTCCAGGCCCGAAACTGTGCAACTCGCGCCAGCGTTACAGGGAACGATGCCTGCAGAGCGAGTGTCTGAGTCGCGCAACTGAGCGAGCGCCTCTGCGCCAGAGCCCGCGGGTGGGCGCAGGCAACCGCCCAACAAGACCGACAGAAGCATGACAGATATCGTGCAATTGTTCATGGTGGATACAAAACGAGCGAGCCCAGCAACGCCAAGCCCGCTCGAATCAATCGTCAAATGCTGGGTCTAGTAGAATCCAAAATTGGAGATCGTGACGTCCACCGCGTGGGTGGCGGGGCCATCATTGAACCAGTCAAAGTCGATGTAGAAATTCGTGATGCCCGGTCCGGGAATGGACCCGCACAGCATTTTGTTCTTGAAGCTGCCCCAAGGTATCTTAACAGTTTGCGCGCCGGGGGTGAGAACGAGGGTCGGACCATCAGCACTATTACCATTGGCCAAAGTCATACCTACGTACAAATGATTGCCGGCAGGGAGCGTCGTTACGTTCACGTCCAGCGTTAGGCCGGTTAGCCCCGATCCGTCGATCATTTGGCATCCGGGACCAGCGTCGGAGGAGTTCACTTGCAGATTCGCCCCAAATCCGGCATTGCCATCCATGAGTGCTGCTGTGCTAGTGCCCGTATACGACCCCGCGATGTGCATTGAGTTGGTGGCGCAGGCCATCGTCAAAGTGCAGGTCGTGGTGGCATTGTTGCACCACGGTTGAAAGAAGTATCCGGATGAGATGCCATCGCCTGACCAGAGACCAATCGTGCAATTGGCATCGAGGGCAAATATCAGCGGATTTGGCGCGCACGCGTTCCCAGTAACCACGCCCGCGTCCGTGGTGCAGGCAGCATACGAGGCCGCGGTGGATGCGGTGGTCGACCCACCTGCGGTGGTCACTCCACCTGCGGTGGTCACTCCACCTGCGGTGGTCACTCCACCCGCGCTGGTCACTCCACCCGCTGAGCTGCCGGCTGTCGCTCCGCCAGTCGGGTTGTTGTTGCTTGAGCTCACGCAGGCCCCGGTCAAACTTGCCGCCAGTGCACCCAAGAGTCCGAGACGGGTGGCCGTACGCAGGAAACTATTGTTCTGCTGATTCGCTCTATGCATGCGTTGTCTCCGAATTGGATATTTCACAGTTGGGAATCGGGTGCAGTCTCCCTGGAATTGCATCCACCCCGCCTGCGGCCGGACACCGCGAGCCATCGTGGCGTCCTGATGCGGCAAAAATGGTATGGCAGCTGCATTGACTTTGTCAACGACTCATTTGGTTTGGCCTGGATCAGCGACGCTGGCAAGGCACGGTTACTGTGGGTCAGCGCTGAGCAGCCGTCATCTCCCGGCGGGCAACGGTGGCAACCCGGGCACCGCCTGGCTGGTCGGGTCGACGGTCGCCTGCGCCAGACCCGTGCCGCTCGCTGTTAGCGTAATAGTTCCCGGAGTCCTTGCACTGCGCATCCAGACGGCTCGCCTGACGACTCGTCGAATTTCTGCCGCCGTAGTCCCGACCTCGGTCCGCGCCGGCTTCCGCCCTATCTCCGAATGACTTCGTAATAGCCGCTGGCATTCTTCGGCGAGAGCGGGATGGTCAGTTCGCCGTGCTTCAATGAGGCGGGCAGGGGCTTGCCCGGTTTTCCCGAAGCATCCAGGGTTCTCGCGGTGAAGGTTCCCTTCCCCTTCACTTTCAACGTCACGGTCCCTTTCACCCATTGCTCCATCACCGGCGCCTGGCCCGGATCCTTCAAGGCGGTTCGGGTGGCATTCCACACCTGCCCGGAGTTTTCCTCCTTGGCGGCTGCGAAAACCACGAAGCGGGCGGATTGCGTAAGCGGCTTGTCATCCAGGCTGATTGCCAAAACGCCGGCCCAGGGGTTCCTCGGGTCCGCCTTCAACGTCAGGTCGGAGGCCCTCAAGGCTTGTCCCGTCCCTACCGTCCCCACGAACCCCTGCACGCAAGGTGCGTCCACTTTCAGCACTCCCCGGCCGTAATCGAGCGCCAATTCACTGGTGGCAGAGATGATCTTCTTGCCCGCCTCGTCGAAAAGCGCGGTCACCTGATCCAACGCGGGCAGGGGCTGTTCGACCTTGCCGGTGAATTGCTTGCGGACCGCGGCCGCATAGGGAAGCCAGGGATGGTCCGCCAGCCAAGAACTGGCGCTTCCGGGAGCCAACACCTTCTTGTCCGACAAAGGTTCCACCACAGTCACGCCGGACGCCTTCAATAAGCCCTTTCGGAATATGTACGCGCCCGCTTGGTACATCACTTCATTGGCGGGACGCGTGTTGATGCTGAGACTCGAAAGCTTCACCGATCCGGGCAGGTCAGGGGTGAAGTCGAACTGAAGCATGCCGCCCCAATCCTGGAGCGAGCCGTAGCAGGCCATCAGGACCGGGCCTTCTAGGCGGTACTCGTTGGGGGCGCAATCGTTCCATTCGGTGACGACTGTGGCCTTGTCCAAGACCGTTTCGGAAGCGATGCCAAAGACGAGTGAACCCTTGAACGGGTTTAGCAACTGCGAAGTGTTGTCGAAAGGCGCATAGTCGGTGCCCCCGTTCGCGTCGACCCTCCAGAGCAGGTCCCAATAAGCGTGGGTGTCAATGTGGTCCATCTTGGCGTTGGCGCGCAGGTCAACAAGGAGCGGAAGCCCCTGGTTGCTCATGGTGAAGAGCGATTTTGCGCCCAATGACCGGAGGTACTGGCGCATGTCCTCGTTGGTGGCTTCCGTGGTGGCTGCCAAAAAGCGCATGCTCTGTTCCGCGTTTTCCAGATTTCGAACCGCCTTGAGGGATTGCGTGCTCCAGTTCCAGGCGAAACGGGTGATTTTGCCCTTGCCACCCCAAGCCTGGTAGAGCTTCTGCAGCTCGGCCTCGAAGGCTGGGGGAAAATCCTCGATCCCGTAACCCGTAAAGATTGAGGACTCATTCACCAGTTCAGTACCCACGAAGAAAGGATCCTCGGCCAGGGACTTCCCGGTATAGGGGTTCTTGTGCGTGAACAGCATCTTGGCGTACTTCTTGTTCAACTCGATGACCCGTCGGGAAAAGTGCGCCACGCCTTTGGCCCCATTCCCCAGCAGGGCAAAATCAGCCACACCGTCGCCTTCCCGGAATTTGCGGTGCACGAGGAGGTCTGGGTACACGTAGATGCCGTTCTTCTTCAAAGCGGCGAGCAGGTAATCCAGCTTGTCCAGGGAATCCTCGGAGAAGGTCAGGGTGTCCTCCGCCTTGGGATCGAACATATTGGGGGTGGCCCAGGGTGCATCCATGTGGTGCAGGCGGACCAGGTTGATGCCCAATCGGGCCATGCGTTTGGCGACGGCGTCGGCCCTTTCGTGGGAAAGGAACGCGTTGCCGCCGACAAGGTCGGTGCCCCAAAAACGCACGGGGGTACCGTCGGCAAAGACATATCGGCCGCCCTGCACGGTCGTGAATCCATGGCTTCCGGCCGGGGTTTCATTGAGCGACGAAAGGTCCAGGGACGTGGCGTCCGCGCTTTGCCCCGGCACAAAGGCCTGCCAGTCGCTTTGGTCGCTTCTTTGCTCCGAGACGAGCTCGGCCGTCAGGCGTTTTCCCGAAACGCCCAGCAGGTTGACGGCCAGGTCATCGAACCAGGCCCGGCCCGTGCAATGGGGCAACCCTGCGCCCACCTCCGCCCGCACCGCCCCCGCGGGGACCGGATAGGCCTTTTCGTATCTCGTCCATGCAGTGGTGCCGTCGATGGTTCCCACGCCGCCCTGCCAACCCCCCACCTGCTGATTGTTGGCGTCCTTGAAGTCCACACTGAACCGTGCGGCCATGAAGGGTTCGTTGCCTTTCTTCACGTCCTCGGTCCTGATCCAGCCGGACAGCACCAAGGTGGCGGCGCTTTGCCCCTTGAAGTCCACCGTTTGGGTCGATACGTTCCATTCCGGCTTGGTGTTTTCGAGGAAGAGGCAATGGATGGATTCACGGCCCGGCGTGGCCAGACTGAAAGCGGACCAATCGGTCAAAACGATGTCCTCGAAACCCGCATTCAGAAGCCAGTTGTCGGTCGGGGTCTGCGAAGGACTTCTTGATTTCAGGTGGGTGGCGACAGTCCCGGCGGGCAGGGGCCTCGAATCAAAATCGTATACAAACAATTTCACCCGGTCGAACCAGACCCTGCCGACGGCGTTGCCGAGGTCCAGCGAAATCACCACGGTCGCCGCTCCCGCGGGTACCGCATAATGATGGGCATAGCTCTTCCAATCGGTGGTGCCGACCACGCGGCCCGGATCTTCGGGCCAGCCGCCGACTTGGCCCCCTTTCTCATCGAAGAAGGTCACGTTCATGCGGGCCAGCTCCCAGGGCTTGGCACCCGGCTTCACATCCTGGGACTTCATGCCAAAGGAGACTTCCACCACCGGAGGCGCGGGCTTCGGAAGGGCGATGGATTGCTTGTAGAAGGACCACCGGGCTTGTTGGTTCACCAGCACAGCGGCCCGACCGCCGTCGCGGCCTTGTTCCACGAACAGGGCATTGCCCGTCCAGGCTTCTCGGGAAACGAAATCGCCGTTTTTCACCCAGTTGAGCTCAGCGGCGGAGCTGAGATCAGCGGCAAAGAGGATCTGTGAAAAGAACAACGGCAGAAGCAACATCCAAGGGGTTCGGGAACGCATAGGGTAGCCTCCACGACGATCGGTTTGGGGGGTCACAATACCTTCTATCTGGGCATTGACAACGTGTAGCCGCGCGGCTACACTATTCTAGTGATCCTTACGGCTCGCACGGAACCTTCAGGAGTAAACACAATGGCCAGGACCACCACCACAACGCGCTATGATGTTACTGAACACCTCAGGACCCCTGACGAAATGGCAGCCTATCTCGAAGCCTGCCTTGAAGAAGCTGACGGGGACGCCGCGTTTATTGCCAAGGCACTTGGCGACATTGCTCGTGCCAGGGGCATGGCGCAGGTCGCGCGAGATGCTGGTCTATCGCGCGAAAGCCTTTACAAGGCGCTTTCCGGTGAGCGCAGTCCTGGCTTCGACACAATTCTCAAGGTCATTGACGCTCTAGGGTTGAAGTTGCATGCGGAAGCCAGTCATAGCTGACTGATCGCTGTTCAAGGCAATGCAGCCCGAGCGGCTACCGCACGGGTCGCGATCGGGATGCTCACTGACGAGAGCCCCTTGGCGCGCGCGGTGAGCTTGAGCGTGCCCGGCTCTTTCGAGGATTGCACAATGATCTGGGCCAGGCCATTGAAGACGCTGCGGCTCCAGGCCACCGCCGCGGGGGTGGCCTGCAGGCGCAAGGCCACGCCCTTGTTGAGGCCGGCCACGGGGCCGTAGTTCGCCAAGGTGACCGCGAGGATGTTTTCGCCGGCGCGCAGTAGCTTCTTCACGTCGTAGACCGAGGCGGCGCGCGAGTCGCCCGCGCTGCCGATCTTCTGGCCATTGAGAAAGACGGCGACGCCGCCGTCAATCTTGCCAAACCAGAGTTCAACCACAGGCATGGCCAAATCCTTCGCTGAGACCTGGAAACGCGTACGAAAGACCGCCCTGTCGTGCAGGCCGAGTGGACCCTGCTCCTTGTTCACATCGGCACTCTGCCAACCGGAGTCGTCGAATTTCTCCGCGATCTCGGGAATGTTCGCGTCGTAAGCATTGATTCCCTTCTTGTAGCGCCAGCCGTTGATTGGCAGTAAACGAGACGCTGCGGCGGCAACAAGTGTGTCAGGCTCGTGGGAGCTTGGGTCGCCGTTGCCCACGCCAAGAATGCGACCAGGGCCTTCCAGCTCGAAGCTGATGGGATGGTTCGCCACCGGGACGACGCGGCCCTTTTCATCGACAACCGCCACAGTGATGATGGAGACATCCTCGCCGTTGGCATCAATCTCCGTCCGGCCTGGGTGCAGTTGCACGGCCGCAGGTGCGCCGGTGGTCTCGATCCTTTCCTCGGCGACGACCTTGCCGGCCTTGCTGCCCTTGGCGGACAGTATGCCGGGCGCGTATTTCACCTTCCATTTGAGCTGCGAGTCGCGCTGCATGGCCTGCTTGCCAAGGCTCTGGCCATTGAGAAAGAGTTCGACCTCGTCGCAATTGCTCAGCGCGCGGACGTCGATTATCTGCCCTTCTTTGCCGGGCCAATTCCAATGCGGAAGCAGGTGCAACACCGGCGTGTCCTGCCACCACGAGCGGTAGTACCAGAAATTGTCTTTGGCGAACCCACAGGTATCAAAAATACCGAAATGCGAATTGATGCAGGGCCAGTCGTAGGGCGTCGGCTCGCCCCGGTAGTCGAAGCCCGTCCACACAAATCCGCCCGACAGCCAGGGGCGGGCGTCGTAGAAGGTCCACCAGGCCTGCGCGCTGTTGGCCCAATCCGGGGCATTGTCATCGTAGGCGCTGACGTAGCCACGCACGGGATCGTTGGCGTAGATGCCGCGCGTGCCCACTGTGCTGCCCTGTTCGGTGCCAAGGTTGGGCTGATGCGGATGGGCCGCGTGGTAGGCGTCGGCATCCTGACCAATGTGGTAGTTCCAGCCGCGCACCTCGATGACCTCGTTGATGCCGGCGAATTCATTGCCCACCGGCGCCGCGTAGATCAGCGGACGGGTGGGATCGAGGCGACGGATCGCGGCCTGCATGGCTGCGGCCACGCGCTTGCCCGCGGGCGTGCCTTGCGTGCCCCACTCCTCGTTGGCAAGCGACCAGATGAAGACGCTGGGGTGATTGCGGTCGCGTTTGACGAGGCTTTCAAGACTGTCGGTATTGGCGGCATCGCTACCCAGCAGGCGGTTTTCGTCCATCACCAACATGCCCAGCCTGTCGCAGGCTTCGAGCAGCTCGGGCGTCGGCGGATTGTGCGAGGTGCGATAGGCATTGCTGCCCATCTCCTTGAGCCGCGCGATGCGGAAATACTGGACCTGGTCGGGCATGGCCGCGCCCACGCCCGCGTGGTCCTGATGGTTGCATGTGCCCTTGATGACGTACGGCTTGCCGTTGAGCAGGAATCCCTTTTGCGCATCGAAAGCCACTGTGCGGATGCCGAAGGACGTCTCGATGCGGTCTGTCGTCTTACCACCTTCAATGACGGTGGTCACAAGCTTGTAGAGTTTCGGCGTCTCAGGCGACCAGAGTTCAGGCTTATCGACCGTGCTCTCGTACCGAATCGTGGCAGCCGCCGCCCCGGAGACGCGCGCCGTCTTCCGGCCCCGCGCACGCACCTTGCCGTCGGGCGCGAGTATTTCCCACGCGACCACGACAGACGCCGGCGCGGGCTGGGCATTTCGCAGCTCGGTTTGCACCTGGACCTTGGCCGAACCGGTCGGCATGTTGTTCGCGAAACTGCTCGTGACGAAGATACCGTCGGGCGCGATGGCGACCGGCGCGGTCTTCACCAGCCAGACATGGCGATAGATGCCCGCGCCTTCATAGAACCATCCTTCGGTCTGTGTCGCATCGACGCGAACCGCGACCAGGTTCTTTTCACCGAAATTCGCCACATCTGTGATGTCGTAGCGGAAGCTGGTGTATCCGCTTTGGTGATGGCCAATAAACCAGCCGTTCACGAAAACCGTGCAGTCGCGAAACACACCATCGAATTCCAGCCAAACCCGACGGTTGCCATCTTCCTTTGCAAGATTGAACGTGCGTCGATACCAACTGACGCTGTTCTGCGGAAAGGCGGTGCCCAGCGCCTTGAATCCGTGCGAGCCGTCGGCCTTGGCGTCGAAGGGGAGTTCGATGGCCCAGTCGTGGGGCAGCTGGACCTGGCGCCAGCTCGCGTCGCTGTAGTCCATACTGGCTGGACCATAACCCGCGCCGGCCTTTGTCAGGCCCTGGCCAATGCCCCAATCATTGCCGAGATGGAATTTCCAGCCGAAATCCATCAACAGACGCTCACGTGGGATGGGGATGGAAGCTGGAGAATTCGCGGTGTTGGCGATGGCGCAGACCGGAATTGTGAAAAGGGCAACCGCCAAGAGGCATGAGAGACGTTTCATGGTTTGATCCCACCTAAATGACTGATCGTGATGTGCGGACTGGGGCTTCCGGAACTGCTTCTCCCTCTCCCTTTGGGAGAGGGCTGGGGTGAGGGCACTGTGTCGGCCGTGAACCCATGCCGCGGACTCGCGGAACAGCACCTGCCTCGCCTGAGCGTCTTGCCCAAAGAAATCATCACCCTCGCCCCCGGCCCCTCTCCCGGCGGGAGAGGGGAGAACAAAGTGCTTGTCCTTGAATCATGACCAGCCGCCCAGCCTACTCCACATGACTGGTTCCCCCAGGAATCTGCGCCTTTGCCTTTCTCCCGCGGTAAGCTAGCCACAGCATTACCGCACCGAAGGCGATTTGCACCAGGCCCCAAGAGAAATTGATGTTCAGACCAAGGGAGTGGCTTTGGTAGATCGCCGGGTCGGAGAACAGGCCGAAGATGGCGAGGATTGCGCCAAAGACGACAAACAGGAGACCGATGGGAATTCTGACGTCGAGATGCATGGCGGTTACCAGAATAGGAGGTTGAGAACAACGGCGAGCGCCAGCACGATGCTGCCGAGCAGGGCCGGGCGCTGCCACCAGCGGGCATCGCGTTCCTTGATCTTGGAGGTGAGGGAATAGACCAACCCGCCCAGCTCCTCGTCGGTTTTCTTCTGGCGGGTGAGAAGTGAAATGAGGATGGTCGCGATAAAGCAGGTCGACCAGGCGAAGATCGCGGTCCAAAAGTTCTGCGCCATTTCGCTCGGGTAGACGTGGACAGCGCCCAGCCAGCCGCCCTTGATGCCAGCACTGGCGCCGTGAGGCAGGGAGAGTCCGTGGTGGATGGCGGCGGCCACGGTGCCCGCTATCAGGCCGAAGAACGCGCCGTGGCCGGTGGTGCGCTTCCAGAACATGCCCAGCAGGAAGGTGGCGAACAGAGGCGCGTTCACGAAGGCAAACACAAGCTGCAGGATGTCCATGATGTTGTTGAAGGACGCTGCCGCATAGGCCGCGGCCATCGAAGCGAGAATGCCGACCACGGTGGTCCAGCGCCCCACCGCCAGATAGTGCGCGTCGCTGCCGTCCTTCTTGATATAGCCCTGGTACAGGTCGTAGGTGAAGACCGTGTTGAAGGCCGTCACGTTGCCGGCCATCCCGCTCATAAAGGAAGCCATCAAGGCCGTCAGGCCGAGCCCGAGCATGCCGGTGGGAAAGTAGTGGGCCAGCATGGTGGGAACCACCATGTCGTAATCCAGTCCGCCGTTTTTCGACGGAAGATGAAAGTTGCCGCCCGCGCTGTGCAGCGCGATGGCGATGAGGCCGGGTAGGATCACCAGCGCGGGGAAGAACATCTTGGGCACCGCCGCGAGTATTGGTGTTCGTCGGGCAGCCCCCATGTCCTTGGCGGCCATCGCCCGTTGCACCACGAGAAAGTCAGTGCACCAATAGCCGAAGGAGAGCACGAATCCCAGCCCCATGGCCAGACCGAACCATTCCACTCCCATGGGATTGGTCGCGGCCGAGCCGGTGTGGGACCACGAATGGGTCCAGGTGTCGGGGGCGAATCCCGCGTTGATGGCTGGCTTGACCAGTTTGGCAACCAAGCCGTCCCAGCCACCCACGTCCTTGAGTCCGAGCAACACCAGGGGCAGAAAGCCGAAGACGATCAGAAAGAACTGCAGCACCTCGTTGTAGATGGCCGACGTCAGGCCTCCCATGAAGATGTAGGCCAGGACGATGACGCCCGAGACGAGAATGCAGCCGTGGAAGTTCCAGCCCAGGATGGCGTTGAGCAACTTGGCCAGCGCATACATGGAGATCCCCGACGACATGATGGTCATGCAGGCGAAGGTGAGGGCGTTGAATCCGCGAGTCTTTTCGTCGAAACGCAGCTTCAGGTACTCGGGAACCGAGCGCGCCTTGGAGCCGTAGTAGAACGGCATCATGAAGATGGCGACGAAGACCATGGCCGGGACGGCGCCGATCCAATAGAAGTGGCTGGTCATCATGCCGTACTTGGCGCCGGAGGCCGCCATGCCCATGACCTCTTGCGCGCCCAGGTTCGCCCCGATGAAGCCAAGAGCGCAAATCCAGGCTGGCAGCGAGCGTCCAGACTCGAAGAAGTCCTTGCTGCCGCTGACCGTGCGACGGAGAACGAAGCCTATGCCCAGCACGAACAGGAAGTACGTGACGAGCAAAACGTAGTCGATGCTGTGGAGCTGGATGCTGTGCTGGAGCATGGGTCCTATCCCTTGTGGGCGGAAGTTTGGGGATAGTACGTCAACCTGCCGGCAATGTCCCCATCAACCGTGAGCCGTGCGATTATGGCGTTGCATGCCCGCTGACAACGTCCAGATCTTCGGAACCCGCAAGTGCCCTGATACGCGCAAGGCCGAGCGCTTTTTCAAAGAGCGCCGCGTGTCCTTCCAGATGATCGACTTGGCCTGCAAGGGTCCGTCCGCCGGTGAGCTGCGCAAGATCGCCAATGCCGTGGCCGGGGTCGAGAACCTGATCGATCGCCAGGGCAAGCGTTACCTTGAGCGTGGCCTCAAGTACGCGGCGCCGACCGGCCCGCGCATCGAGCAGGCGCTGCTCGACGATCCCCTGCTGCTGCGCACCCCCATCGTGCGTGCCGGCGATCGCGCCACAGTGGGTTTCGTGCCCGAGGTCTGGGCCACCTGGCTGTCGCCGACATGGTTCATGTTTCCTTGTCGTGGGCAAAAATACCGCAGAAATACCCACGTCGACGACCGCTGTCGCGTCTCAATCACAATCGCCCGGCGTCGGGCGCGCGCGGGCTGACGTGGATCTCGGAAAACGGCACATCCAGGACGCGATACAGGCGCCAGTCCTGGTAGTCAAAGTGCCACCATTCGTCGGGGTTGACCTTGAATCCCTCTTTCTCCAGAGCCTGGCGCAGAAGCGCGCGCGTGCGCCGCTGTTCAACTGTGCCGCCCGGGTAGTCAGCGGCCGCCCGCTCCGACATTTCATCAAAGGCGCTGGGCATGGCGACTTCCTTTCCCGTGCGCAGATGGTACAGGCCCACGTCGACCGCGCAGCCGCGGTTGTGGCGCGATCCCTTCTGCGGGTCGGCCACGAACTTGTGCTTGTCAGGCGGGGTCACCTGCCAGAAAGTCTTGGTCACCGACCAGGGACGGTAGCCGTCAAAGACCAGCAGGCCGTAGCCCTGTGCCTTGAGTGCCCGATGCGCGCGCAGCAACGCCTCGGCTGCCGGTCGCTGCAGAAACGCCCGCGCCTCGGCGTAGAGTTTGTGGCCAGTGAAGTTGTCGCTGGTGGCATAGCGGATGTCGAGATGGATGCTGGCATCGCGGCGCGAAAGCTCGACCAGATCGGGAGTGCGAAATTCTCCGGTCTCCGTCGGCTGAGCAGTTGCGGGCAAACACCACAGGCTCGCAATGAGAGCGGCGAGACGACGCACGGCCGGTTGGCTGACTCTTGTCACCACAGAGCACAGAAACCACAGAGTCGGCGCAAGTGCAACTGTCGGCCTGAGGTTTGCCTGGCGACACGCCGGCGCACATCGGCTACAATCGGTGCCGTCTCCTTCAAGAAGGACCGAACTCGATGCGCAGTCCTTGTGCCGGCAGGATCCGGGTCGCATCCTTCGGGACCGTCAGCCCAGGGGACATTCTGATGCGCGGCCTTGCTCCTGTCGTCGGCCTCCTCGCCTTGGTCTCAAGCTGCGGATTCAGCCTGTATCCCGAGGATGGAACACTCCCGGGCACGAGCCCCGGATGGGGAACGCCCGTGCCTGGCGGTCCCTCGGGCTCGGGGACCCCGGCCACAGTGACGGTGGACCCCGGCACCACGCTAGGGACGATCGGTGCCGACTTCACCGGGTTCAGCAGCGAAAAGACGCACATCATGAATGGCTCGCTCACCAGCAACAACACGAATCTGATTGCGCTCTACAGGCTTCTTGGTTCTCCGATGCTGCGGCTGGGAGCCAACGATGTTGAACGTTGCACTTGGGTTGGCACAGGGACCGCACCCTCGCAGCCAAACGGCCCGCCATTCAACACAAAGGTCACGACCGGCGGAGTCGACCACCTCTGCGACTTTCTGGCCGCAACGGGAAGCAAGGCCATCTATGGCGTCAATTTTCAGGTGGACGACGTGCCCGCCTCCTCAGCAGAGGCGGCCTATGTCATGAGCCAGTGTCCGTCGAGCATCGTCGGAATCGAGATCGGCAACGAGCCCGACAAATTTGGGAGCTGGGAGTCTCAAACAACCGACTACGAGAGCTTCGCGGATGCCATCGTCGCCACGCCAGGGGCTTTGTTGGTTGGCCCGGGCTGCACCAGTAGATCTGCCGTATCGTTCAGTGCTCCATTTGCTGACACCATGACGGCGAAATATGGGAACAAGTTCACTCTTCTGGCGCAGCACTCCTACGTTGCCGCATCCAGTTCGTCGGAATGCTCATTGGCCAACCTCCAGATAACAACGACCCAACTCACCGACATCTTCGATACCATCCAGGCTGCAGCGACAAAGAACAACCTCCCAGGCTGGCGCATGGATGAAAACAACACCTGCTCCGGTCACGGTCAGCAGGGTCTAAGCGACACCCTGATCTCGGCTCTCTGGGCGATCGACTATATGTTCGAGGTTGCCAAGCGCGGCGGCAGCGGCGTCAATTTCGAGGGCGATGAGAATGGAATGGATGGAACGGTTCCCTTCTACTATGAGCCGCTCAAGGAGAGCGGTGGCGTCGTAATGGCGGTACAGCCGGAATACTACGGTATGCTTCTTTTCACCCAAGCTGGCACAGGCTCGATGGTTTCCACGACCGTCACCACCAGCGCCCAATACTTCACCGCGTGGGCCATCAAGGCGGACGGATTTACCAGCGTGGTGCTCAACAACAGGAACGACGCGAGTGGCGTCCACGCCACCGTGGATCTGGGATCCGCGGTGAGCAGCGCCAGCGCGATCTATGTGCAGGGCACGCCTGCCGGCTCACTGACGGCACCGGCAGGGTCCGTGACCCTTGCTGACGCCCAGGTCTCGGTCGCGGGCGATTGGCCTCGCAATGCACCCTACATTCAGACGGTTTCGGGAAACACCGTTTCAGTGTATGTCCCAGCCGCGAGCGCAGCGCTCGTCCGCGTCCTGCAGTAGAAAGGCCGTCACCCAGTCACCGCGGTCAGGCCCAGCGCTGCTGCGGCTCGGGTTTGCTGGGCGTCGAAGGTAAGGAACTCGGTGAAGTCATGATGCAGGGCCGTGACCAAGTGAATGCAGTCCGATGAGCGCAGGAAGACCGTCGGAGGCAGCGTGGCGAAGATCTCGGCGGCAGCCTTGAGAATGAAGCCATCGACGGGCAACCAGGTCCAGAAGCCGGCCACGTCATCGTGCTGGAACTGGCGAACTGCCGCGAGAAAGTCTCGCCGGTTCCAGCTCCCTTCGCGCAGGCGGCGGTGGAAGACCGCCATGATCTCGGGCCGCACCAGCTCGGACACGCAAACCCGATCCGCTTGCTCAAGCAACCGGCGAATGGAAGGCGATTCCTTCTCCGGCACGTAGAACTTGGCCACCGCGGAGGTGTCGCACGCGATCATCGGTCGCCCCGGACCGCATCCAGATCGCGAAGCACACTGCCCGAGGTTTTGCGTGAAAGCAGCGCCTTGTACTCGGCCAGCAAGGTGCGGCGTCGGCGTGTGGGTGTTAGAAGGGCGGGGTTGGCCAGCACGGCAACCGGCTTGCCCCGATCCGTGACGTCGATGGGAGAACTGGACTGGGCGGCCCGTCGCACATGCACGCCTGTGGTCTGATGAAGCTGCTTAATGCTGATGCTCATCGCCATGGTGTAACAGTGACACCTGCGCGCGCCGGGGTCAAGTGCATCACAGGCGTACGTTGACCGCGCCGGACGGCCGCGCGCTGCCGGTCGAGCGGCCGCGGCAGATGGTCCACACCGAGGCCGAACGATGTGTTGCCCTGCGACCTACTGGGGCAGCTTCTTGGTATAGGACGGTTGGCGAGTCCCGTTCGGCCTTCAGGGACAGCCGCCGTCGTTTGCGGCTACCCCGTCGCCGGAGAGCACGCAGGCACAGTCGTCGGAGGACACCGTCCCGTCCGGGCAGCTCCAGTGTCCCCCACCGCAAATCGGCGAGACGGTCTCGGACCCGCATGCGCCGCCGGCCGTGCCTGGGGAGCACGTCGGCTGCCAGTCGAAGCAACCACAGAGACTCGCGGCAATCGTTCCCGTGGGACACTTCCACGTGCTGCCTACGCACTGGGCGTCCGTGAGCGAGTCTCCGCACTCTCCGCCCGCCGTCCCGCTAGCACACAGCGGAGCGGTGCCCAGGCAACCGCGCGCATCGATCGTCGCTCCGTCTTGCGCGGACGCGTCTCCTCCTACGTTCGCGGGATAGGGATCTTTGATCTCAGCTTCGGGTATGCCGAGGTCCTGTGCGAGCTGGCTCCAATAGGTGGGGCCCACGGATCGCACGCATGTGCCTGGGATGTTCGCGACCGGGCAGCCGCTCGGGTTCTCTGTCACCGTCAGGTTGCTGCCGTTTGCGAGAAGGAAGGTTAGCTGGTAGGTGATACCCCAGTCTGCGGGGCAATTGTAGGTTCCCGGTGGAAACACCGGCAGTGCAAGCGTCGCCTGGTATGCGTCCTGGGCTTTTGCCACATCGGTCACCGTGACCTGTACGGCAGGCGCGGGATTGGACGGGATCGTGGTTGCCGTACTGAACTGGAGCCCCGTTACCTCATCGACGGCAGGAGGTGTCCCTCCGGCCACGCGTGTGCAATTGCCCGAGCCGCCTGAACCACAGCCAGCCAGGGCGGCGAAGAGAAGAGCGGAGAAAACACAACAACCAGTTCCAGGTCGAATTGAACGAGTCACGGCTGCCTCCGGGTCAAGTGTGTAGATTATCCCTTCCATCCGCCTAGCGTATCACTGACCCAACTACAGGCACGCGAGCCGGCGTCTTCGCGAACACGAATACTCACGCAAAAATGCGTTGACAGAGGACTGGACATATGTTCAGCTATGCAATCATGTTCTCCGTCGAGGATTTGAGTCGGGAGATAGTGGATTTGGCGGCGCACCTGGATGCGGCTACGCACAGGCTGCTGACCTGCATCCGGCAATTCGACGAGGCCAGTGGTAGCGCAGTTGAGAGACGCCGAGAAACGTCCGTGCCACGATGGAGCTTCAATGCGCGGTTGAAGGCGGTGTTTGCTGCCGTCGCGCCGGAGCCGAAGGTCCTGCGCAACTCCACCAATTGCCCTCTCTACCTTCTCTGCTTCGCTGTGGGTAACCAGGCGGGTGCGCCCATCGCGCTGCGGATCGCAAATCACCTTCTCAGGATGGTGCAGTGATGGCCCTCGGATCCGCCATTGAGTGGACAGAATCCACATGGAATCCAGTGACAGGATGCGACAAGATGGGACCGGGCTGTAGACACTGCTACGCCGAGCGCATGGCCGAGCGCCTGCAAGCGATGGGTCAGCCAAACTACCGCAATGGCTTCAAGCTCACCCTGCAGCCGCGCGCGCTCGATCTGCCGCTGCGTTGGAAGAAGCCACAGACCATCTTCGTCAACTCGATGAGTGATCTCTTCCACGAGGATGTGCCGCTTGAATTCATCCAGCGCGTTTTCGGCGTCATGCGCGATGCGCATTGGCATCGCTTCCAGGTGCTCACCAAACGCGCCGGGCGTCTCGCCGCACACGACCGCCAGTTCGACTGGGCGCCGAATATCTGGATGGGCGTGAGCGTCGAGACGGCAACCTACACGAGACGCATCGACGATCTCCGTGGTGTTGGTGCCGCGGTGAAGTTCCTGTCCCTTGAGCCACTCCTCGGGCCGCTTCCCAACCTAGACCTGCGAGGGATCGACTGGGTGATTGTCGGCGGCGAGTCGGGGCCGAAGGCCCGTCCAATGGATCCTGTCTGGGTCACCGACATCCGTGATCAATGCATCCGCGCCGGTGTGCCGTTCTTTTTCAAACAATGGGGCGGGCGGAACAAGAAGAAGGCAGGACGACTACTCGAGGGTCAAACCTGGTCGCAGATGCCGGCGGTCTCGGCAGAAAAGCGCCCCCGCGACCGTGGCGACGGCCTGGAGGTCCCCAGCCATGCGCGCGCTGTTCGTGGTGTCTCCGCGTACTAGATCGCTTCCGGAGAGGGCACGATGATCTGGAGGCGTCTCGACCGTCCTGCCGAGGCTGACGAATCTTCGAGCCACAGACGCGAAAGGCTGAAAGGAACGCATGGAACTAACGGAAGCTCAGAAGGTCGCGTTTCTCGATAAACACATTCCGCATCGGCTTTGTCTCCTTACGACCTTCCGAGACCGGCAACCATGGTTTAGGGAGCGAATTGGACATCCCGACTGCGATCTGCTTAGAGCGGCGAAAGATTCGGCACTTATCAGTATCAGGATGTTCGCGGAGTTCCTGGGACTGAAGACGGTTGACGGCAAGCGGAATGACGCCGTTTTCGTGGATATGTTGGGCGGCACCAGTGCGCCCATGGAGGACTTGCCCAACAAGGAACGATCAGTGATCGGAGGACTGCTTCGACGCGCAAACAAGGAACTTGCACACCTGACTTCTGACTACACCGGGCAGGACGAATTCAACACCGCAAAGGCCCTGGTCGATGGGATCAACATTATCGAGGGGCTTCTGCGCAAACATCTTTACGAGCCACTGAAGCGCTCTTTCCCTGACCTGGTCAAAGAGAAGCCCATCGGCGACGACTGGCATCAACTCGTCGATGGGAAGAGGTCTGTTCCAGATTTTCCGCGAAAATAGCGGCAGCCGAGTATTGGGGCGGCTCGGGTGTAGCCGTCCCGTTCAGCGGCTTCACCCCAACCTTCGCAAAAACTCCGCGCGCACGCGCGCCATGCGTTTGCTCAGCTCGTAGGAAAGTTGGTCCTCGCTCAGGTCCAGGCTGCGCGCCAAGGGCGACCGGTCCTCGGCATGCAACCGGTCGTCGTGCTGATCGCGTATTAGTCGCAGGCGCAGGCCGGCCCTTTGCAGAAAGCGATAGTCGTCGAGCATGTCGCCGGCGACCTCTCCCCGCTCGGCCATGCGCTGCAGAGCAGTCGGCGGATGGGTGGTGCGCAGGGACGGGTCGCGCTCGCCCTGGCGAAGCTGGCCCCAGGCTGCGATGAACTCGAGGTCAGTGAGCCCGCCAGGCGCAAAGCGCAGATGCAACGACTCGGCCGGGTCGCCCGCGCGCTCGCTCTCGATGCGCTGGCGCAGGTGCAGCAGGTCCGCGCGCAGGGCGTCTTCATTGGGCGGGGTTTGATAGGCGATGGTTTCTAGCCGATTGCCGAAATCACTAGGCGCGCCCGCGCCGGGCAACACGAACGCCGGCCGCGCGCGCAGCAGCGCCATGCGTTCCCAGGGCGCTGCAAATTCGTGATGGTAGTCCTCGAAGGCCTGGTAGGTGGTGACCAGAAGCCCCTGCGATCCCGAGGGCCGCAGTCGCGTGTCGACGTTGTACAGACGCCCCTCTTCCAGCAAGGCGCCGAGCGCGCTGATCAGCCGCTGGGCCAGGCGGCCGAACCAGTCCTGATAGTCGATCCCTGCAGAAGTCGTGCCTCCGTGTTGGTAGAGGAAAACCAACTCCAAGTCTGAGCCGTAGCGCATCTCGCGCGCGCCACAACTGCCCAGCACCAGAATGGTCAGCTCGGCGTCGGGTCTTCCCAGGCGCGCCTCCAGTTCTGCCGCCACGCGATTCACCGCCTGGGCCAGGCAGGCCTCGGCCAAGCGGCCCAGTTGGGCGGACACCTCCTCGTGGGCCAGATTGCCGGCCACATCGTGAAATCCGATGCGCAGGATTTCTTCGGCTTGAAAGCGGCGCATTTCGCGCAGGGCCTCTTCGTAGTCGCAGCCGGCCAGGCGGGTTGGCAGCCGGGCTTGCCACTCGACCGGATCCGGCCGTGGATCGCCTGGACCCGAGAGCAGATTGGGCCAAGTGGCAGGATGGGTGAGCAGGTGGCGCGACAGCCGCTCGCTGGTGCCAAACAGGGCCGCCAAAATAGTCAAGAGCTGGCGATCTTCGCGCAACATGGTTTCCAGCCCGGTCGATGCGCGCACCGACAGATCGCGAAATCGATCCAAGGCGCGATCGGGATTGGGAGAGGCAATGGCTTCTTCCAGCCAGGTGGGCGCCAGGCGACCGCGCACCAGTTCCAGGTTTTCCGCGGCCGCATCCACGTCGGAAAAGCCGCAGGATTGCAGGTCAGCCAAGAGTTGCGGCTGGGGCAGGGCCGGATCGAGCAGGCGCAGCACGATGGCCGACGGTCCCTGCTCCGGCTCGCCCAGGGTCTCGGCCACCGCGCCGACCGCCTGGCGCTGCTCAGCCACCAGCGCATCCAGCTCGGCGTAGCCGGCCAGGCCCAGCCGTCGCGCCAGCCGCTCGCGGCCGCTCGGCTCAGCCGGCAGCTCGTGGGTCTGCGCGCCTTGCTCAAGCTGAATGCGGTGTTCGACCGCGCGCCACAGGTGATACGCGCCGGTCAGCGTGCGGACCTCCTGCGCGGTCAGCAGTCCCGCCAGCCCCAGCTTGTGCAGCGCGGGCAGGGTGGCGCGCTCGCGCAGGTCAGGCCGCTTGCCGGCGTAGAGCAACTGCAGCGCCTGCGCCACCAGCTCGACGTCGCGAATCCCGCCTTGCCCCAGCTTTACGTTCCAGCCGGGATGACGGGTGCTGTCCACGAACTGCTGGCGCAGCGAGCGGACTTCGTCCAAGGTGCGCGGTCCCGACGAGCGCGGGAACACGAAGGGCTCGACGGTCCTGAGAAAGCGCGCACCCAGGTCGAGATCGCCCGCGGCCGGTCGCGCGCGCAGCAGGGCCTGGCGCTCCCAGGTGCGGCCAAAGGTTTCGTAGTAGCTCTCGGCTGCGGCCAGCGAGTTGCAGATGGCACCGCTTCCGCCTTCAGGCCGCAAGCGCAAGTCCACGCGAAACACAAAACCATCGCCGGTGATCTCGGCGAGCGCGCGCGTGACCATCTGTGACAGCCGGCTGTAGTACTCGTGCAGAGTGAGCGAGCCCGCGCGTCCCTCGTCGGACGAGTACACGTAGATGAGGTCAATGTCCGAGGAGAAGTTCAATTCCTCGCCGCCCAGTTTGCCCATGGCCAGCACCACGAAGCCGGGGCTGTCATCGGCACACACTGGGGCGCCGTAGCCCGACTGCAATTGGGATTCGCACAAAGCCACCGCTGCATCCAGACATGCATCCGCCAGGGCCGAGAGATCGCGTGCCACTTCCAGGGTGTTGCCGGGCTTCAGCTCGCGCGCGCCCAGACGCAACATCTCGACCTGTCGATAGCGGCGCAGCCGGCGCTGCAGGTCGGCCAGCTCGGAACAGCCGGCCATCGCGGCTTTGACCTCGGCCACGGTGCGCTCGCGCGGCTTGGGCCGGTCGAGAAAGGGATCGGCCAGCAACGCGGCCAAACGACCCACGTCGGCCAGTAGCAGATCCGTGAGGAAGCTGCCACTCGACAGCAGCGCCGCCAACAGGCCCAGGCTCGCTTCGTCCTCGGGCAGCGAGGCCCCGGCCTCGAGCAGTCGTTCCAAGCGCGGCCGCGCACCCTCCGGGTCGGGACCCGCGACCAGCAGGCGATCAAGAATGGGCGAAGCGCGCTTGACGACGGGGATTAGAGTGGCTCCAAGCGCGCGCACACCACCGTGATGTTGTCGAGGCCGCCGTGAGCATTGGCCGCGGTGATCAGACGTTCACACAGCTTGTCGAGATCACTCACGCTGGTTGCAATTTCAGCGAGCTCGGCGTCGGGCACCATGCCCGAGAGACCGTCGGTGCATAGCAGATACAGGTCGCCCAGGCGTGGTTGATCCACAATCACGTCCACCTCGACCGAGGGTTTCATGCCCAGGGCGCGCACGATGACGTTTTTGTGCTGAAAATTCGCGATCTCGGTCGCGGAGAGACGCTTCATCTTGATGTAGTCGTTGAGCAGGGAGTGGTCCTGGGTCATCTGCTCAAGCTTTCCGTCGCGCAGACGGTACAGGCGGCTATCGCCCACGTGGCCGATCAAGAGGGCGCCGCCGGCAAACAGGACGGAAACCACCGTGGTTCCCATGCCGTGGCAGTTGCTGTTGCGTTCCGCCTCCTCGTAGATTTTGAGATTGGCCAGCTTGATGGCACTGACCAGCCGGTTGGTCTGGAAGCGATGACCGCGATCCATCTTGTAGGGCCAGGTCAGCTCCTGCTCGTCCTGGGTGGTCTGAAAGTGGTTGGCGATGGTTTCCACAGCCAGCCGGCTGGCCACCTCGCCCGAGGCGTGGCCCCCCATGCCGTCGGCCACGATGGCCAGGCGATCGTGGGTGGGCAGATAGAATGAATCCTCGTTGTGGTCCCGCGTGATCCCCACGTTGGTTTCGCCCGAGAAACGAACGCGCATGCCGTCGAGCGGAAAGGAGGTACTCATGAGAAGGTCAATGGTATCGCCGGGGCGGGGCGCATTTCAACCGCTTCGCGGCCTGATGAACGAAAGAGCGGGTCCCAGCTCCACCGACAGGTTGCCGCGCGCTCGGTAGAGATCGCCGTCCACGGTGTATAGGGTTTCGGGCTCGTCGGGCTCGATGACCAGGCGCGTGGCCAGCGCGCTCCAGGCGCGGCGGGGCGAGATGCCGCGGCCCCAGCGCACCGCTGACAGATCCCGGGTCAAGCCCAGCGGTGATGAATGAATCGCGAGGACACTGAAGCGGCCGGGATGATCGTCGGCGCGGTGGTTGAGCTTGAAGCCGAGGCCGACCTCGCTGACCGTGGCGGCGCCCAGCCCGAGCAGCGTTGCCCAGGGAAGGATCTGCCCGTCGACAAAGACCCGGCCGTGGAAGCGACGAAAGATGCGTTTGGCGTAGCGCCCGGTGAAGGCTTCAGACACGATGGAGCGCAGCAGGAGCCAGATCGCGCGGGTCGCCCCGTAGTCGCCCTTGGCGTAGTATTCCTCGAGGAAGTTGCTGATGAGGCCGGTTCCGAAAACGAAGCCGTATTCGTCCTGAACCTTCATACACCGGCGCAGCACGACCGAGTGCGGACGGACGTCCCTCTGCGCGGCGGCCAACTGCGCCAGCAGCGTTTCGGGTTGCACCAGGATGCCCAGCGAGGACGCCACCACGTTCATGGTGCCGCCGGGCAACAGCGCCAGCGGGGGCAGGGGACGCTCGCCGTAGGCACGCAGCAGCGCCGTGACCGTCCAATGCAGGGTGCCGTCGCCACCGTGTACGCCGATGATCGAAGGCTGGGCCTCTGCCACCTGGCGCGCTTCAGCCGCCAGCGCATCGGAGCTAGCCGGGGCCAGTACGTGGCCCGTCTCACCCAAAATTCGGGAGAAACGTCGCGCATGGTCCGGATCTCGGCGATTGGCCCGCGATCCGGGATTGACGAACACCACGATAGACACGCACATGAAACTCTACACCCGGAACCGGCGGTCGTCAGAGCTGCCTTGCGGCGGGATTTTGATGTATATGTTTGCACGCTGGGTATGACGGTCCCAAACTCCACAGGCTTCGGGAAGTGGTGATGGCCTCGACGCACGAAAAGCGCCCCTCTGCGTCCGGATCGTTGCAAGAGCGGCCGGTGGCGCGCCTGTTGCAGCAACTGTTTCGCAAGCAGGTCACCGGCCGCCTGAATATCAGCGACGGAACCGGTGATGAGAGTGATATCTATCTGCGCACCGGCATGCCGGTGCACGTGCAGCGCCCGGTGGACATCGATCGCCTGGATCGGGTATTGGTCGAATATGGGCTGGTGCCACAGGAAGCTGTGACCCGGGCCGATGCCATGGTGACCAGCGGGATGCGTCTGGGCGAGGCGTTGCAGGGAATGGGCGCTCTCAACAAGGAATCGCTCTCCGCCGTACTCAAGGATCAGATACGGCGCAAGCTCACGCGCCTGTTCTGTGTGGCAGAGGGATCGTTTGCCATCTACCTCGATACGCACAGCTTCGGCGAGGGCGATGACTTGGCCATCATGCGGGTCGATCCGCGCACCTTGTTCTATCCCGCCATCCACTCGGCCTACGACTTGCCCCGCGTCACCCGAGAGTTGTCGCGACTGTGGGGCCAGGAGTTTCGCCTGGCAGCCGTGTCGCCGTCGTTCATCGCCGCCATGGGCATCCCAGCCGACGATCCCGTGGTGGCGGCCCTGCGCGCGCGCTGGATGAGCCTGGACGCAATCGATTCCCTGACCGCGCGGCCGCTAGAGTTGCGCACGGCTTTGCTTTCCCTGTACTACGCGGATCTGCTTGAGCGGCAGAACATTGGCGATGCTCCGGCGCAGGGCGATCCGGCGCCTGTGACCAAGCTGCGCTACACGTCCTCGGATAGTTTCCCTTCAGCGCTCGACAGTCCGGCCCAGGCCGAGGTGCCGCCGGCTGCGCCAGCCCCGCGGCCATCAGCGATCATTCCGGCGGCTGCGGCGCCCGCACCGGCCGAAGCGGCGCCTGTTCCGGCGGCAAACCCAGTTCGGCCGGCTCCCTCGCCCGACGCTGCGTCGCCATGGCGTGCCAGCGCAATCCCTAGGCGCTCGTCTCCAACGCCAGAGTCCTCGCCGCGAGTTGTCGGCGCGCGGGCTGTCGCGTCCCCGATCCAGTCTGTGCCAGCGCCTGACGTTGCGTTGCGAACCGCGATCTTGGAACTGACCGAGAAACTCAACACCTTGTCGCATTTCGAGTTGTTGGGCGTGTCCGAGTCAGCCCCTGCCGGCGAGGTCAGTTCGGCCTTCATCCGCGCAGCCCGGCGCTACCATCCCGACCGGCTGGCTGGCGCTGGCCTGTCCGAACTGGTGCCCGAGGCCGAGCGCATCCTAGCCCGCATGAGCGAGGCAGCCATGGTCCTGGGCGATCCCACGCGGCGGGCCGAGTACCTGGACGGGCGCGGCGGAAAGAAACCAGTGGGCAGCACCATTCCCACCGTGCTCGACGCTGAGACCAGCTTTCTCAAGGGGGAAGTCCTGCTCAGGCGGGGCGATCACGCCAAGGCCATCGAGTTCTTCGCGGCCGCCAGCAAGGCCAACCCGGGTGAGCCCCAGTATCGGGCCTACTGGGCCTGGGCGCGCTTCGACAATCCGCGCGGGCGCAAAGAAGCCGTTGTGCGTGAGGCGCAGCGGATCATTGCGGACGTGGTCGCGGCCCAGCCACGCTTCGCGCGCGGCCACTACTGGCTCGGCCAGATCTGGAAATTCCTCAACGAGCCCGACCGCGCCGAACGCGCCTTCCGCGAGGCTGTCAAGCAGGACAAGGAGTTCATCGAGGCGACGCGCGAGATGCGCCTTTTGGAGATGCGGCGAACCCGGAAAAGCGCGGCACGCAAGGATTCCCATTCCCCGCGGGGCGGAATCATGGGTCGGCTGTTCAAGAAGTAGGTCGCCTGGAGGTCAGGGTGTGACGTAGAGGCTCGCGTTGAGGAATGAATCGACCTGCCGATAGCCTTTCTTTGGCAAGTAGCCCGCCGCGGGCCACGCCGCCCAGCTTCCCACCACGAACAAGGGCGGAGAGTGCCGGTCCATCATGTCCACCACTTCGTCGTGGGTGACGATGCCGATGCGGCGTCGCTCCTGGAGCGGCAATCGGGGGGCGGCACGAAAACCGAAATCATTGGCCAAAGTGGGAATCAGGGGCGTTCGAGTCGAGACAAAGTAGCCAGGCCACCAAGTCGCGCCCATGGACTGGCCAGCGGCGTCGATCTTTTGCGCCACCGTCAGGACGGTTGCAATGGTCCAGCGGGGCACGCGATCCTGGGTCCACACTCCCGGAACGGCCTCGCCGGTGGTTGTGTATCGCTTGAGATCGCGCGCTCCCAAGATCAAATAGGGAAGGGCAAGCGCGGCCAACAGAGCCCACGCCTTCCACGCGCGCAGCGAAGCCAAGGCCACCATGGCTTCCACCACCAGGAACGGGACCAGCAAACAGAAATACTGTGGATCGGTTGGGCTGGGAACCAGGCTGGTCAGGAACAACGCCAGCCACAGATAGCAAGAAAGCCGGTTGCGGCCCGAATAGGGAGACAGCAAGGCCCATAGCGCCGCCACCGTCAACCCGAGAAACTGCAAGCTGCCGGGCAACCTCTCCCGGTCGAGGGAGAGAACCGACAGCAACGTCACCTTCTTGTTGGGCAGGTTGGTAATGAAGCCGGCCTGTCCCCACTCGCGAATGCTGTGGTAGGTCCAGTTGCCGAAATAGAAATTCTGCCAATCGCGCAAAACATAGGGGAGGAGCAAGAGCGCGCCTGCCCCTGCGCCGGCAGCCAAAGCCAAGACGAACTTCAGTCCGTGGCGCGAAAATCCATGACGCCGCAGAAGAAACAGCAGTGCGCATGGAAAAGCCACGATGACATACAGGCGACACTCGAAGGCCAGAGCCAATGCCAGTCCACCACAGGCCACCAGCAGGGGAGTCTGCGCGGCTTCCAGCAGCAGAACGCCCAGGGAAAGCAGGAAAGCGGTGAGGCCGAAGGACTTGGAGATGGTGAGCCAGCCTGCGGCCTGTCCGGTGACCAGGTACACCGCAGCGCCGAGCACGGCCCAGCGCTTGCGCCGGCAAGTGCGCAACAAGATCTCCAGCAGCAAGAGGCCGGTGCCCACCGCGAGTAAACTGGAAAGCAGCCGCGCGGCGTACCACCCGCGTCCCCATAGCCAGAACCAAGCCGCGTAGACATGGGCCCCAAACGGCATCTGCGGGTAGAAGAAGTCGGTGTAGATACGCTTGCCCTCGGAAACCAGGCGCGCGGCCTGCAGGTAGTACCCTTCGTCTCCGTCAATCAGGCGCACACGCCCGATGGGAATGAGCAGGGCCGCGAGCCCGAGCGCAACCAACAGCCGCAGCCACCAGAGATTGGCCCCGCGCCCTGGCGTCCCCGGCTGGTCGCCCATCCCTCGCTTCATCCCGGCCCAACCGCGCCGGAGAAAGGACGATGCAACACGGCCCGTCTCCGACGGGCGGCCTTCTACACCTTTTCCAGCCCACCGCAAGCTCATCGACACCCCCGTCAACCTACGAGACTCCCTTCGCTCTTCGACGATCCTGTTTTGGTACCAGACGAGCACGACTCAACCGGAGAGACCCAACCCAATTCTGCGAAATGTTCGACCTAGCTTCCCACGACGAAGGAGGACTGTCCCGATCCGACGGTATACGTGGCCTGTACGGTATTTTCCGACACAAAGGCAGGTTGGCCCGCGCCACTGCCGGAGGTACTTCCCGGCTTGCTTATGGGCAGCACCACGGTTGCACTCACATTGTCAGGAACGGTCACGTTCAGCGTCAAGCCTCCGCCGGCTGGCCGCTTCCAGTCGATCTGCACGGCGCCACGCTCGGTGCGAACAGCGCCGTTGGCATAGGTGAGACCGACTGCGGGCGGCGCAATGAGAATCGCGGACGCCCCCGGGGCGGTCACCTGCAAACCCAACAACGATTCAACAATGTCGACGATGGCCTGCGCACCCCAGCCGTGGGACTCACTATTCCCTTCGCCAGGCGCGGTCCACGATTCCCAGGTGAAGGTCCCCCCCTGTGAGAGAATGTTGGCCCATCCCAGCCCAGTCTTGTCCGTCAGGCGCGTTATCATTTGGTCAGTCATGCCAGCATCGCCGAGCGCCTGCAGCAGACAATGCGCGGTCATCGGACCTTGTTGCATGCCGAGGCCAGCCACGTAGGTGCCTATTTGTGACCAGCTCGACGAGGGAGCCACCCCAAACGCAACTGCGTAAGAGTTCGCGATCTGCGAGGCGTGCGTGCTTTGTTTTCCCGCCGACGTTAGACCGTCAATGTAGATTCCGTCGGAGCGTAGCAGTTTTGCGTTGATGGCCGTCGTGAGTTGATCGGCGCGTCCTTTGTAGAGGCTTGTTTCAGTGGTCGGACGCCCCAGAGCTGTGGCAATGGCCGCCATACTTCGCATTGCATCCACGGCCAGAATGTTCACGGTCGTTCGAACAGCCGTGGTCATGTCGTAACTGAACCGTTCCCCCGCCGGCCAATCAACGATGCCGTACTGATACTGGCCACTGCCGCCCGCAAGGTTTGTCACCAGCCCGGTCGTGGCATTAACGTATTTCCATATGTATTCGGCGACGTTTTGTGCGGTGTCGTGGGCATCGGCCAACAGTGCGCTGTCGCCGGTTGTCTGATAGTATCGAAGAAGCCAATTCGGGAACCTTTCCGTGTAGTCGGGAATGTCGCGCTGACCATCTCCATTGGGATAGACCGCATTGAGGCGGCCATCAGTCCAGTAATGCACCTGAGACGCGATGAACTCCCGCACCGCCTTGCGTGTCAAAGACCGCTCCCCCAATCCCAGCATCGTCGCGTAGGAATCGTTTACTGCGTCCCCCAGGAATTGCCCCTTTTCCCGCGTCGGAGTGTCCACGAACTGCTGTTGCATGGAGTACAGCGCCGAGCGCTGCACCAGAGCGAACACCGCATTGACCGTCGCATCCGAACTCGTGAAGGTCGCGGCGTATTGCGGGGGCGAGTCTGAATGTTCAACAATCGCAGAAATCTGGCTCGCTGAAAGCGTCTCTCCTGGGGCCGATATCTGCAAGTAGCGCCAGCCAAGGTACGTGAAAGGCAAGAACTCCTGCGCCCCGTCGCTTTCAGTGTAGGTGAAGGACATGGTAGTTTCTTGAGTCGAATTCACGGCGGCTGACACGTGCCCGTCGGAGGTTAGCTCGTAGCCGGTGAGGATATTCAGGGTTCGGCCGGACTTCCCAGACTGGAATTGTATGTCTGGTCGTGCCGGTATGACGGTGCCGAAGTCAGCCACCACGGCGCCGTCAGAAAGGGTTTTGACCGAGACGGGCGTCGCCACACTGCGAACCACGCGTGGTTCCTGGCCGGTCAGGTGGGTAAACACGCTAGCGGGGTGCACGCCCACCACCTGGGCGACAGTCCAGGGTGATGCTGTGTCAACGTAGCCAGGCTGGTCCCAACCGGTTGGCGCTTGGGTGGAGTCGATTTGTTCCACGTACTCTTGGGAAAGATCGAGAAGCAAACTCCGGGTTGGAGCCCCCGTTTGCCATTGAGACGCACGGCGAACGTGCCAGTTCCCGTCCGTCAGGATGACATCCTGTGTGCCGTCGGCGTGCTGAACGACGAATCGACCCAGCAGACCAGGCACTGCCGCCGGGCGACCTTTTCCGGCGCCGTACCAGTGATAAATGATGCCGATGGCAAGCGGAGAGCCCGCCTTCACTTGGCTGGTGATGTCAGTGGCTTGGTAGTAACCTTCCCCCGGATACGAGAAGGCCGGTCCACGATCCACAACAGTCCCATTCAATCGCAGCTCGTACTGGTGATACGCGGACACGTAGGCACGAGCCCTGGTGACCGGACTGGCGCCAATTGTCACCTCGCGCCGGGCAAGCGTGTAGTCGTCAGTCTCCGTGGTGGTTCGCCGAATCCAACTGGCCTTCCAGTCCGCATCACTGATGCCCGTGTCGAAACTCGCGGTCGCTGCCCAAGGAGAGGCCAGGCCACCGCGGTCCCACGTACGAACGGTCCAAGTGTAGCTCGTGCCGGCGGTCAGCGCAGGTCCGGAATAGGGGACGAAGGATTGGGAACTAGAGGCAATCTTGCCACTATCCCAAATCAGCACGCCGTCACTGACGCGTGTCACCTGTATTTGGTAGGCGGACTGAATCTCATTCCCATCTGGATCGTTGGGAACCCATCCGAAGGCCGGCGTTCCCTCCACATTCAGGGACGCTGCACGCTCGGCAATGTTGAGGTCGGTTGGCGCCAGGGGAGCGTTTCCACCCGATGACTGTACTGTTGAACCTCCAGTTCCGGTCGAGATTCCCCCAGTGGAGGTCCCGCCCCGCGACGTCACGCCACCCGCCGCGCTGCCTCCCACTAAGGTTCCACCTGATGCCCGTGACCCACCACTTATCGAGCCACCACTTGCTGCGGAACCGCCCACACCACCTGAGCCAGCGCGCGAGCCACCGCTCGCTGACGAGCCACCACTCACGATCACGCCGCCGCTGCTCGACGCGCCCCCTGCCGAGGAAAAACCGCCGCTGTTTCCTGCCCCTGCCCCGCTGGGAATGCCACCTGTCGCCGCGGAGCCGCCAGCACCGCCTGCCCCTCCCCCGCTCGACGCGCCGCCGGGCGACGAGAAACCGCCCGTGCTTATCATACCTCCGCTCTCCGTTGTCCCGCCCGATGCAGGGGAACCGCCGCCCGCTCCTGCGCCCGCCGAAGCACCACCCAGCGGGGTGCCGTGCGGGCTTCCCGAGCAGGCCAGCCCAAGCGCGAGCATGGCAACCACCACCGACTGCCCGAAGCGAGCTAACTTCCTCATCGACCTACCTTTCCCGAAGTTCTGGCATGCAACCTCGCCATCTTCTTGCTGGGCCCATGATTTCCAAGACGTTCCGAGCTGCAGTTAGGCGATCATCCATCGACGCGGGATCACCTCGGCGCAGGCAAACCGCACTACGGCGCCGATGAGGGAGGGTTGAAGGCCGTCCCGTTCACCATCACGTTCGACACGGTCAGACCGGTGTAGTGCCCCGATCCCGACGAAAGCACGGGAGTGGCCGACTGGGTTACTGTGATGTTGGCGAGGTTGATGCCGGTGGCCAGTGCGGTGGCGTCGGCGCCTGCCACCAGGAAGGCGCTGCTGCTCGTACGAGCCACAGTCGCAGTGTCGATATTGATATTGCTGAAAGTCGCGTACTTCGTGGCCCCGATCACGGCCCCACTCACGTAGTGACCAGTCATATAGAGAAGATTGCTCACCGTTGCGACGGTCAGCCGTCTGGCGTAGATGTCCTGGATGAACCCGCCGCGGGTGACGGCCGCTTTGACATAGATCGCATATTGGAGATTTCCGGCTGAATTCGAGAAAGTGCTATCCTCGATGTAGATGTTGCGAATGCCGGCGGACATTTCGCTTCCCATGGACACCCCGCCCACCTTCGCTGTAAGCGTGCAATTCTGAACCACGACGTTTTGGGTCGTCTTGTAGTAGGTCCACCCGTCCCGATCGCGACCCGCCTTGATCGCGATGGCATCGTCCCCCACTTGGATGGTGGCGTTCTTGACGAGAACGTCCGAGCACGATTCGGGGTCGAATCCATCGGTATTGCCCACGCTGCCCAAGGCGGTAATGTTGGTCGCGGTGATGTTCGTGCTGAGCACCGGGTGAATCGTCCAGAACGGCGAGTTCTTGGCCGTGAACCCGTCGAACAAGATGTTGGTGCAGTTCATGAATTCGATGAGACCCGGCCTCAAATAGTGGCCTGACCCGTAGATTCGCTGCGCTATGGGCACGCCGTTGGCGTTCTGGGTGCGCAAAGCGGTTTGGTCTGCAGTCTCCTTCCCAGCCCATGCGTACCAATCGCTGCTGGTCGCGTTTCCATCGATGGTCCCGCCGCCGGTGATCGCAATATTGGTCGCATCGTGGGCCCAAATGAGTGGATGGTAATTATAGAGGAGGCTGCTTTCCCAGGAGACCTCGACCACGGGAAGGTACTTGGTCGGGTCGGTCGAGAATTTGAGCGTCGCGCCCGTACCCACGTTCAAATTGATGTTGCTGAGTATCTCGATGGGTCCGGTAAAAAACGTGCCTGCAGGCACGACGACCCGGCCGCCACCTTTGCTAGAACAGTCCGCAATGGCCTTGGCGAATGCTGTTGTGTTGTCAGTGGTCCCGTCGCCTGCGCCTCCGTACTGGGTCACGTCGCAATCGAGGTTCGGGAATGTCGGCGCGACAATTCGGGCCAGGATGGCGTCGACAGTATCCCACCCGACGCCCGCATCTCCCGCAGGCGGGCTCGCGTCCTTGCCACCACCGGTGCCTGCTGCGCCGCCGGCGCCTGCTGCGCCGGCCGCGCCCCCGGTTGCCGAAGCGCCAGCGCCGCCCGTGCCAACGGAGCCGCCTGTCTTGCTGGCACCGCTGGTGCCGCCGGTGGCAACCGAGCCGCCTGTCTTGGTGGCGCCGCCGGCGCCTGGAGTACCGCCTGTGCTGGCAGCGCCGCCGGTGCCTGGGGTGCCGCCCATGCTGGCAGCGCCGGCCGCGCCCCCGGTATTCGAACTGCTAGCCCCGCCCATGCCCGTTACACCACCCACACTGCTAGCCCCGCCGTTGCTGGAAGCGCCGGCGCTGCTGGTGACACCGCCGGATGCTACCGTCCCGCCTGACGTTGCCACGCCACCGACCAACGAAACGCCCCCGCTTGGCGTCGAATCGCCGCCGGTCGTAGCAAGCGAACCACCGCTCACGGTCCCGCCCGCGTAGGTGGCGCCGCCCGAACCCGGCGACCCGGCGGCCGAACTCGAACCTTTGGACGAGCTGCAGCCCAAAAACAGGGTTCCGGCAACAAACAAAGACAAACAACCGCGCGTCGAAACGTGTATCGCTTTCCGGGTTCTGGTTCGCATCACATCCTCCATGGTGCCAATTCGTGCATCGTCGCGAATACGCTTTCTCAACGCCTTGTGGCTATTCCCGATGCGGGCCGAATACTCGTGACCCGAAACATCGTAGCGCATATCTGGCTGTCGATAAACTGCAAAGCTCGCTCAGGGGCCAGCTTGCCTCGGACGGGATCGAGCACGGATGGACAGCCAGGTCAACTACAGATTTCATCGCCGTGGTGCCTATGCCGCACCTCGCTGTCGCGATTTCTCCATATCATCCAGCCGAAGTTGCGCAGCAGACCCGACCAAGCCCACCTAAGTGCCTGGAATCATGTGGTCGATGCTCGTGGGTCTGGACTACAAACGGGCTTGTGGATCTCGTCGGTTCCGACCCACTCGGGCAGGTGGATGCCGAGGTGAGCAAGCACCTCGCTTTGCGGCCTGCTGGGCCGGCTCACGCGACCAAGACGGCGCTCGCGGCCATCGACCAGCGGCATATTCACCTCCCCGATCTTGATCATCGAGACGGTCGAGACCGTTTGTCGAGGCCATCCGGGCATCTTGAAGACCAGCGATCAAAATGAGTGGTTCGAGCCAGGAGAGCATTGTAAATTTTCGGAATCCAGTGTCAAACATGGGCTTGTGGAGGAATCGATGAGACACACTCTTCTGGGAGCGGTTTTCGCACTCTCCGTTTCCGCAGCTCTCAGCCTCGGATGCGGCTCAGGTGCCCCGCCGGCTGCCAACTCGTTCACCAAAGTCTACACAGAAGTCATCCAACCGACCTGCGCCAACGACTATTGCCACTATTACGGCGTGGCCGGCGCGAACGCACTGACCCCCGGCAACAGCGGCCTCGATATGAGTTCGAAGGTGCGCGCGTACTGGGGCCTCTTCGAGCGGCCATGCATTGGGACGAGCTGCAACCAAATGGGAATGCGGGTGGTCCCGGGCGATCCGGGAAGCAGCATGCTGTTCTTGAAGGTCCAGGATCCGGCGCCGGCGCCGCTGTCGTGCGGAAGCGAAATGCCGGCGGACATCAACACGTTCTTGACCACCGGGACCGTGTTCTTCATCACTGGAACTGCGCTTCTCCAAGAAAAGCAGGATCTCATCAAGAATTGGATCCAGGAGGGTGCGCAAGAATAATTGAGCCCCGACGCGACGCCGGTTGGACGTGCACCTAGCACTACTGATTGAAATTCGGACCGAGCTGGCGCGTCGCGAGGAGGCCCGGCCGCGACGAGCGCCGAGGGAAGATACTTGACGTATCTGACCGAGAAGCGAGAAAGCGGACGGGCCCCGCAGCAGCGACGGCGACGGGAGAAATTCAATCAGTAGTGCTAGCCAGGGCCAGCGCTAGTCCGGAAACTGGATCCAGTTGAACGGCGGAAAATCGTTGCCAGAACAAGGAGTCCCTTTCGGGCACACCGCACCGGGCCAGTACGGTCCTCCGCACGTGCATTGGGTGAAGCTGGTCCCAACGCAAAGAGCGTACGCGATTGCCCCTGTGCAACCTTTGCAGGTGCCGGAGTCGATGGGTTCGTAGTACCCAGTTGAGCAGGGAAGCTCATTCCAGCCTGATGGGGGCACCCATGGCTGAGCGCCCTCCGTGATTGGTTGAAACGAGCTCTCGGAGCATGCCAGGCCGGCGGCAACCGCCATGAACGCCGCAGCGCCGACAATCAGTGAGGATCGCACTTTCTTCATTTGTACTCGCATGGTTCATCCTCTCGCAGCACCGGGCCAGCTATAGGAAATGGAGAAAAGTCAGCTCGAAGCGATTGTTGTGGGCGCTCGTGCCGTCTGCCAGATTCTGATCGACCCGTTGATAGGAAAAGCCCGTCCGGATGGCGCGCGTTATGTCGAAGAAGATGTTCCCATCGACGTACCGCGAAGACTGAAATACCGCCAAGGAATTCACCCACGGCTGCGTGGGCGAATTGGGATGATAGAGATTCCCGATATTGTTTGACTTTCCCTGACTGTAGTTTCCGCTGATGAAGACGCGCCCCTTGGGAGGCAGGTAGTACTGGATGCCGACGATAAATGTCTGCCAATTAATGGTGTGAAGATGGTCGTTCAAATCGAACGCCACCAGTCCGGGGTCGACGTTGGGCGTGTACGGAGCGCCGACCAGGGGTGCTGCCCCGGTCGCTGGCTGCGGCGTCGCGGCTCCCGAGGCACTAGTCGGGGTGAGGTCAGGCAAGGGGTACACATTGGGCATGGTCGCGCCCGCTGTCATTCCCGTGTATTGGTCGGCATCCCCGGTACCCCTCACGAACTCTCCGGTTAGAGTCAACGCGTTTCCGCGATCGGTGCTGTCCTTCGCCGGGATGATGGGAATGAGCGCGTCGACCGCGAGTGCCCACCCGATGAGCGGTATCTGCGGGGCCGGCAGGGGTGCGTGCGGGTCGACCTTTAGCGATCGCACCAGACCAGACACACCGATGGAGGCCGCCAGTGCACCTGTTCCACCGCTGCCCGGGGTTGTGATCCCCTTCCAATGGTTGACGGCGAGGCGCAAGCCCCCTTGGCCATCCGGCAGCACGGAATCGCGCTGAGCCGGGCGGAACGCCCCCGCCGCGATTTCGAAGTTCATTGGATTCGTCGCGAAGGTGTGGCTCAGGCGAAGCTGCACGGTTCGATTGAACAGTTCATTTGGCATTCCGAGAAAGCCGCACGAGGCTCCGAAGAAGTAATTCTGCCACCCCAGGAGATAGTACGTCTGGCCCACCAGAACGTCGACGAAGTCATCCTCCATCTTGAAGTACGCGTGCCGAACACGGAGGGCCGCATTGTTGAAATACGCGGCTTCGGTCGTGGTGCCGGATCCCCCGCCGCTATTGATGCTCGGCTGATTGCCAAACAAGTCAAACTCGAGCAGGACCGATGAGCGAATGCCGTATAATTCTGGTGTCTCTACTTTGAATCCGAGGCGGCTGTTGCGGATGGTGGCTTGCAAGCGTTGTTTCTCACCGGCCTGCGTCTGGATGTGGGCAACGACGCCGTTGTTCAAGCTGTCGTTGAAGCTCCGGGTGGAGTCGAGCATGAAGTCGGCCTCCGCGAAGCCGTAGATCGTCAGCTTCCAATCGGCCTCAGCGCCGGCCGTCAGAACGAAGGGAGGCCGAATGAACCATGGATTTACGGAAGTCGGAGAGATGGTTGGTTGGGTTGGCGGGGCGATGGGCGGAGTCAGCGTTGGGGGGCGTTGCTCAGCAGGCTCAGCCGACGGCTCGTCCTTGGATTGTGCATAGGCGGCCGACATGACGAGCAAGCCGGAACCGGCGACCAGGATGGCCAACGAATTTCGAGGCATGATCAGACTGTCCTTTCCGGGCATGAAACTCCCGCAGAGCAACTCATTCTATCGCTTACCGTCTACCTAAACTCCCTTATACTCGAAAGTCGGCCTTCCTGGCCATAGGGTCCGTCAGGGGGGGTGAGGGGCAATCGAGTTCGCTTCACGCCCCGTACCTAAGCCATTCGAAGGGGTCTTCTTGGGTCGGAGAACCCTGCCTTTGCGGCCGGCGACGGCCACCGACCTGTAGGATCGGGTCAAGTGCTGGGCCATTCGCACGACGGACCACCCGTGGTAAGATACGCGTCTTGCCGCCTGTCTCGGTCTGCAGCGGACTGACGGACCGAAAGGAATCGAAATGGCTAGTCGATGTTCTCTTGCCCTCGCCCTGTTCGCAGCCCCGCTCGTGCTCTTTGGCTGCAGCGGAGGCGGCGGCAAGACGGGCTCGGTGACCCAAGATGGCTCGTCAGTCGCCGCTGATGCCCCGAACGTCCCCAGTCTCGACGCGACGAGCGCTGACCTTGCCCTCCTCACACCCACGGACGGGCCTGTCGGCGCACCGGATGCGCCCGTGGCAAGGCCGGATGGGGCAACCGACAATCGTCCGGCCGCGGGTGACAGCCGTCCGGTGAGCACGCCCGATGCGCCGGTCGGTGTGCCCGATGGGGCGGTCGACAGTCGACTGGTGGCAGGCGACACCGGCCCGGTGGTCGCGCCCGATGGGGCGGTCGACAATCGCCCGGCGGCAGGCGATACCGGCCCGGTCGTCACGCCCGATGCGGGCTCAGGCACGGTCCTGGAGTCCACCGCGTTGAGGCTGGAACTGACCGCCAGCCCCTACTCCTACAAGGTGACCGAAAAGTCCTCTGGAGAGGTCCTGTTGTTGCAGTCGGCGTCGACCTTCACGGTGGGCACGGCCTATACCGCTACCGGCGCCAGCGGATTCATCACGACCGGCACCACGCTGGATGCCACCCTGGCCTTGAGTGGAACCACAAACACCGCCCATGTGAAATTCACTTTCACCAGCCCAGAGGTGCTGCAGGTTCTGCTGACCTACAACAGCGGCACACCCACCAACGTCAAGGAACAGTTCAACGATCAGAGTGAACACTACTACGGAATCTGGGGCTATCACCTGGGCACTAGTGGCAACCTCGACAACCGAGGCGCAGATGCAGATCTGCTCGGGTTCCAGACGAATTCCGATATCAACTACAGCAGCGCGCGGGCGCCGTTCTATGCGACCTCCAAGAAATACGGCATCTACGCCGAATCGGTGGCGAAAGGCCACTATACGGTGGCGGTGAGCAACAAGACCAGTTTCAACTTCGACAGCCCGCAATTGCAATACGACGTCATCTACGGTCCTGCCTATGCGGACATCCTGGGTCGCTACAACAGTCTGGCCGGACCTTCGGTCATGCCTCCGGTCTGGGCCTTTGATTCAATCTGGTGGCGCGATGACAATCATGACGATTGGGCCGCGCAAGGAGTCACCAGCAGTCAGGCACTGGTTATCAAGGACGCAGACAACCTGCGGCTCCACCAGATTCCGGCCTCCGCCATATGGATTGACCGGCCGTACGGAACCCCGCTGAATCAGAGCGGTAAGTCGGGGGGATGGGGCAATATGGACTTCGATAGCACCTTCCCCAATCCCGCGCAGATGATCACCGATTTGAATACCAGGGGCATGAAGTTGATTCTTTGGACGGGCAACCGGTGCTTCAACCAGCTCCTGACCGAGGCGAAAGCCAGCAACTACAACTTCGCGGTGAACACCTATACCGACTCCCCGGCGGCGGATGTGCGCCTCCCCGCCGCCTATAGCTGGTTCAAGGGGAAGCTGGATACTTTTGTGAAGCTGGGTGTGCGCGGCTACAAGATCGACCGGGGCGAAGAAGGTGACCAACCGGATTCAGCGCAGAATGAGAATGTCTATCTGTTTAACAAGTTGTCGTATGAAGGGATGTCCGCCGTCAACGGCACCGATTTCTTGATGTTTGCCAGGAACTTATTCGACAAGTCCCGGCAGTATTCTGCTCATTGGGGTGGCGATCCCAGTGCTAACTTTGCTGGATTGGTCGGGTCGATCAAGGTTGGGCTTCGGGCCGGGGCGATGAACTTCCCGATATTTGGTTCGGATGCGGGCGGGTACAACGGCAACCCGAACAAGGAAGTCCTAGCCCGGTGGCTGCAGTTCGACGCCTACACTCCCATGATGGAAGTGCTGAATGGACCCAACCGAACCGTCTGGACCAGCTTCGATCAGGCATTGATTGACATTGCCACGGCCCAAACCCAGGCGCATCACGATCTGATCCCCTACACCAGGTCCTACGCGTACAAGGCCACGCAGACCGGTATGCCCATCATGCGGGCTATGATTCTGGCCTACCCGAACGATACGAGCGTCACCGACACCTGGAATCAGTACATGTTTGGCGGAGAGATTCTGGTGGCGCCGGTGACCACTGCCGGTGGCACAAGCCGCTCGGTATACCTGCCGGCCGGGAACTGGATCGACTACAACGACAAGGCGACAACTCACGCCGGCGGGGCAAGCGTGACCGCTACGGCTCCGCTGGCGACTATCCCGCTATATGTGAAGGAGGGGGCGATCATTCCGCGTGGTGACATTCTGCAATCCAACAACAACTGGACGGCGGGCTGGGCTGCCAACCTCAGGATCGAAGTCTTCCCGGCCGCCAGCGGCAGCAGTTCATTTGACTACTACACCGGGAGCGCGGTGCAGACCATCACCTCTTCGCTGGCCGGCGGCACGCTTGCCATCAAGTTCGGCGACCTGGGAACCGATGGAAAGCTGGAGGTGTATTGCAGCGGCGCCTCCGGTGTCACGCGCAACGGAGTGACGCTGACCTCGGGGACAGATTTCACCTACGATGCGGCCAAGAAGCTGCTCACGGTATCGTATTCAGGAACGACGACTATCGCGATCGCCGGTACCGGCAGTATTTTCTAGGTTCGGGCAGAGGCAGGGTCCTTCAAGGCAAGGGCACCGTGCCGGTTTGAGGCACTTCTGTTACAATCAGGCCCAAGGGACAGTGTGAAACGGTGTCAGTTCTTGGAGTGGACGTAGGGAGTGCTCGTCTGCACATCGCGTGTGTGCAGCGGGGTCGCGCTACGCCGGTAGCGGCCACGGGTGGGCAGGCCTATGTTGCGTCGGTGGTGGCCCTGGGCCGGAGCGGGCCGCTGGTGGGATCGGCAGCTCGGGCGCACCTGATGGTGGCGCCCGGTGAGGTGCTCTTCGGTCCCGCGCGCCATCTGGGCGGCGGCGCGGTGAGGCTGGGCGAAACCAGCTACCTGCCCGAGGAACTGGTTTCTTGGTTGCTCAAAGAGGCGCTCAGCGCGGGGCGGGCGGCCGCTGGGGCGGAGATCGAGGGGGTGGCGCTGTCACGGGCGGCGTGGGCCAGCCCCGAGGCGCGCCGGGCGCTGGACGAGGCCGTGGGCAGAGCCGGCGTCAAGCCGCTCGGCACCGCGGTCTCGACCAGCCTAGCCGCGGCCGCGCACATGATCGAGCGTGCGCTCACGGGCACCGTCGCAGTGGTGGACGTGGGTAGCTGGAAGTTGGAAGCTGCCATCATCGCGCTAGCGCCCGGCCAGGTGAGGCCCCTGGGCCGCAGCGTGGATGCGACCATCGGCGCCAGCTGGCTGGACGGCCAGCTGGTTCGCGCCATGGCCCACAGCGTGTCCCCTGACCACGAACGCCAGATCCTGAAGAACCGCATCTGCTACGCCCTGCTGCGCGAGCAATGCGAGAACGCGCGCATCAACCTTTCCACCCTGGCGATGGTAGATGTCAGCATGCCATTTTTGGCGTCGCTCATCGGGGTCACGGGCACGCAGGTGGGCACTCTTGATCGGCCGCTGGTCGAGAGCGTGGCGCGGCCTCTGTTCGACGCTATCGAAACCGTGTGTCGGGAGGCGGCGGTCCAGGCGGGGATGGAACTCAACGAGGTGACGGGGTTGATCCTTGTGGGTGGTCTGGCCCGGATGCCGGCCGTGCGTGCGCAGGTGGCCAGGCTGTTCGGCCGCGAGCCATACAAAGCGGGCGACGTCGAGGGTGCCGTGGCTCGCGGGGCAGCCTTCTTGGCCGCGGCGGCCACGGGTGAAATTCGTCTCGAGATCCTCGACGCGCTGGAACTGTCGACCGACGTGACAGCGGGCGCCGGTTGGGGCCAGCCGGTTCCGCCTCCTGCCTTCACACCCACGCCGGACCTGATTCTCGAGACGCCGTCTTTCTCGGCCGAACCGGGTTCTGTCTCCGCCGCGAATCCGGACGCCAGCGCCGAGGCTGTACCCGAGAGGGTCAGCGACCAGCCCACGGCTCAAGATTCGGCGGTACCCCCGGCCGAAATTGAGTTCGCACGCGACCTGCGGCCCACGTATCGGGAGGGTTCGGCCCGGGCGCCCGAGGCGCCCATCATCACGCCCCCACCCAGTGTCGACGACATGGCGGCTGCCCCTGTCGAGCCAGTCTCGCAGCAGGGGCCGGCTGCGGGGCGCGATCCCGTGGTCTCGCCCAGCCATGCGCCCCAGCCTGTCCCGTCGCGATCGGCCCCGGCCGCGAGCCGCCCAGACACGCCGCCGGCTTTGGCGCCAGAACGCCCGATGGCATCGTCGGTGAAAGTGCCCACTTTACCCTCGGAGGGCGCCTTCAAGAATCCACGCACGGCGCAGGACATGGCGGCGCTGGCGTTGGGCGGGGCGCTGCGCATGCAACCGCCCTTGCCCATTCCGGTGCTCTTGCTGGCCATCGGCCGGCGTCGGCAGCTGAATGGGACTCTCAAGCTGACCTGCCGATCCACCCGCGCCAACATCGCCATCCTTCGCGGCGGGGTGGGTGGTAGCCCGCTGGAAATGGAGCAGCTTCGCCGCAGTTTCGAGTGGCCCGACGGCCAGTACAAAATTACCGGCGAGGTGCCCCAGCGCCCGAACATCAAGCGCATCCCCGTGGTCAGCGTGGTCATCCATGGTATCCGTTCGGCGCTGCGCTCGCTGAACCTGGCCGATGTCATGAAGATCATCGAGCCCCACCTGGGCGAGGCTCCGCGCGTGGTGCCCAGCCGTGCGCCCATCATCCCGCTCATGGGGCTGTCCCCGCGGGAATTGCGCTTCGTGGAGCACGTCATGGATGGGGTGACGTCCGCCTCGGACATCTTCGCCCGCGGCGGGATCGGCAAGGACACGGCCATCCAGATCTTGTTCGTCCTGCACATCTTCGCTGCGCTGGAATGGCTGCCGGCCGAGCACGCGGGCGGTGAAACCCTGGCTGACCACCTGAACGCGCGCGCCGCGAAGATCGATCGGGTCGATCACTTCGAGGCCCTGGGGGTTCACTGGAGCGTTCCGCGCGCCGACATCGAACGCGCCTATCGCAGCTTGCAGGAGATGCTGGGACCGGGCAGCCGGGGCGAGCAGGTAGCGCCCGTGGCAGCGGCCAAGATCCTGGCCCGCGCCGCTAAGGCCTACCGAGTCGTCTTGGTCGATGCCCAACGGCGCGATTACCTATTGCAGATCCATCCCGACATGGACTATGAGGCCATCGAGTCGATGGCCGACAACCAGGCCGAGTGGTACGCCTGGCGCGGCGTCGACGAGGCGACCCGCGAAACCACGCGGCTCAAGAACGAGCTGGTCCAGCTGGCAAAGATGCAGCACCGCGGGCCCAAGGACGAGTGAGGAGCCTGGGCCGCACGACTTGCGGTGAGTCGCGCAACCTTTGCATGTTCGCGGCTAGTACCCAATGCGACGGCTGGCATCCAATAGTCGAGCAGGCCAGATGACGTACTCGGCTGCTGCCGGGGAAAGGGGGCCTGCGGGAGAGGAGGGTGCCATGGACACAGGTGAAAAGTCCGAGGTCAAGCACATCGGCAAGCCAGAGGAGGTACGGGAGTTTCCCAGAGGAAAAGTCGAGTTGGTGACTCTGGGTGGGGCCACAGTGGGGCGGGCCACGTTCTTGCCCGGCTGGAGGTGGTCCACCAGCGTGAAGCCGATCGTCAAGACTGCAAGCTGCGAGGCGCCGCATTTCCAGTACCACCTGTCGGGGACGCTGGCGGTCCGCATGGACGACGGCACCGAGTTCGAGTGCAAGGCCGGGGACGTGTCCATGTTCACGGCGGGGCACGACGCCTGGGTAGTAGGCAACGAACCCGTGGTGGTGGTGGACTTCCAGGGGCTGCGCGACTACGCCAAGGCGCGCTGATAGGCGCCAGAGAGAGAGTGTCGTGAAAGATGTTGGCCCAGAGACGGACGTTGGAACAGCGGCCGTCGGTCTCGATGCCGTCGTCGCCGTTGTTGTAGCTCTGATTTTCGTAGAAGTCGGTTTCGTTGGTCGCTGCGGCTGATTCTGTCGGGCAGATGCCGAGCCCGTCGAAGAAGTCGTGGAACTTGTTGCGCCGGATCACCGTCCCGCGCCCGTCATCTGGTAGAAGCGCACGCCGCCAGTTTCCAGGTTGCCTTCGGCTTTCACGTCTTCCGGCTGCTAGATCCCGCCGGGGAGATTCTCGACCAGTGCGGTACGAGGGACCTCCGGATTGTCGTCGACAGCCCAACCTTCGCACCAAAGGCAGGTGACTGATGGCACAGATCGATCAGGCGTTTGCACCGGGTATCGACCTGCCCAACGAAATCACGCAGGCCGCCAGGCTCCGCCGGCTCTTTCAACGCTTTACAGACCATAGGTAAATCCATGAGGGGTTTGAGCGTCCGGGACCCCCTCCCGACCCGCGCCAGCGCGACGTGGAGGGCGTCCGCGCAGCCAGCCGGGGCGGGTCTTGCCGCGTATTCTGGGTTCTGACGAGGGGCTCTCGACCACGCGAGACAGTCTATCCCATCGCACCCGCGTCGGCGTCCCATCAGTTCAGGTTAAAAATGAGGGTGTTCACGCCCAATGCCCACCGCACTCAAGTCGCGTGGGCACTACACGTTGCGAAATTCGGTGGACCGGTTCACCTCGCGCGCAGCTGGGCTGTCGCGAGTCACGATGTTCCGACATTCGCATCGAACGCCGCGCCGAGCTCGCCAGCAACCGCGACGACCGCGCGATCGAATGACCACACCTCGGCCCCGGATGTCAGGCCGCTGGTGATGATCTCGGCATCGACCCAGCCTATCCCCCGGCGAGCCAGTCGACGTCGCTTTATGAAAGAGAGAACCTCCTCGTAGGGAACCCATTCGACGGTCGGAAGTCTTTGCAGTAGGCGTTCCTGATCCGAGGAAAGCCCACCCAAGACGAGCTCTCCCACGACCAGCGGATGCACGAAAACGATGCCCTCCTCTTCCAAGAGTGTCGCCAAAGGACGAGCAGTCGCTCGCCCAGCAAAGAAGTAGCGCCAGACAGAGGTGTCGACCAGAACCGGCTTCATGACCTGCGTCGCCGCACGGCAGCCAGGTCTGGAATTTTCCCTTCCAGGGCGCGCAGCCTTCGCCGCGCTTCACGTTCAAGCAGGGCGCGGAGCCCCATCTCGATAACGTCGGTTTTCGTCCGCGCGTGCGTCTCGTCCAGTGCGGAACGCATCAGATCTTCGTCAAGGTCGACCGTGGTTCTCATGCATACCAATTATGCGTAACTATATGCATTCGTCAAGTCGAGGCGCAATGGTCCGAGGGCTGTACGCCGCAAAAAGTCGGTACGGACCAGGAAATCGCAGGGATTCTCCCCTGTACGCCTGCAGCGCCACGGGATGGCCAGCCAGCGCGATCAGCCGTCCGAATTTCCCGACAGACTCTAGCTAGCGTTGAATGCGCGCCGAGCCGCCCTTGGCGAAGGCCTTCACCTGTTCCAGCGTCACCATGGTGGTGTCACCCGGTGTGGTGGTGAGCAACGCCCCGTGGGCCCAGCCGAGCTTGAGGGCTTCGTCGGCTGATTCGCCGGAGAGCAGTCCGTAGATGAAGCCGCTGGCAAAGCCGTCGCCGCCGCCCACGCGATCGTGCACATCGAGGTCGCAGGTGGGCGAAACATGGGTCTTGCCGTTGACCCAGGCCACCGCGCCCCAGGCGTGGCGATTGGTCGAGGCAACCTCGCGCAGGGTCGTGCACACGACCTTGACTTGCGGGAACTTGGCCGTGACCTTGTCGATCATGGCGAAGAACGCACCGGGGTCGAGCTTGGAGCGCTTCTCGACGTCCTGGCCGGCAATGTTCAATCCCTTTTGCAGATCCTCCTCGTTGCCCACCAGCACGTCGGCATTGGCCACGATGCGCCCGACGACCTCGGCCGCCTTGTGTGCCCCGCCCCAGATGTTCCACAGCTTCTCGCGGAAATTGAGATCGAAGCTGCAAATAGCGCCCGCGGCTTTGGCGGCCTTCATGCCTTCGATGATAACCTCGCCGGTGGTCTCGGACAGGGCTGCAAAGATGCCGCCACTGTGGAACCAGCGCACGCCGTTCTTGAAGATGGCGCCCCAATCGAAGTCGCCAGGCTTGAGCTGCGCGCCGGCCTCATTGCTGCGATTGTAGAACACGACAGGCGCGCGCACACCGTGCCCGCGATCGCTGTACACCATGGCCATGTTGGGCCCGTTCACGCCGTTGTGCTTGAAGCGCTTGTAAAACGGCGTCACGCCCATGGCCCGGACCCGCTCGTGAATCATGTCGCCAATGGGATAATCCACCATGGCGGTCGCGATCCCGGTGTTCATGCGAAAACAGTCGGCCAAATTGGCGGCCACGTTGAACTCGCCGCCACTCACGTGGATCTGGCAACTGCTAGCCTTGCGCCAGGGGACAATGCCGGGATCCAATCGGTGCACCAGGGCGCCGACCGATACGAAATCGAGACCACCTGCGGGGCGAACGTTCAAACTGTCGCTCATGTTGAATTCCTGCTCCTGTCACTGCGCTTTCGGCGCTATTTGTCCTTCAGACGATAGAGCACCTGTCCGGCCTCTTCCACGACGAGGGTGTCTTCATCCTGTTTCCAACGTTCAATGTCGATCGAATTCACGTCGCGATAGGCGAGGTTGATGGCTTCGCATTTCGCCTTGGGAATGCCGGTGGCCAAGGTCACGGTGATTCGCGGGTACTCGACGCCGTTCTCGAATCGGCCGATGCCCTTGACGTTGGTCGAGTGCGCCAGGATCAGCTTCGATTCCTCGGCGAAACGCTCCCACTGCTTCACGAAGTAGTCGAGCACGTGGTAGCCGATGCGTTCGATCTGCTTGCCGTGCATGAACGACACGGCCTTGACGTGCGGCCCGTGGATGACCAACTCGCCGCCGTCGGCCACGATGGGCTCCAGCTTGTACATGGCCTTGCCCGCGACCCACACCTCTTCGTAGATGGAAGGCGTCAAGCCCAGCACGCGACGAACCGGCTTGTCGAGGTACTTGATGTGCAGTTGCGCCGAATAGTCAGCCGCGCGCGACCAGGATTCTGCGGGGTCGCCGCCGAACAGGCAGGCCAGCTGATGATGATCGTCGACGGCAAAGGCGAAGCAGGTGCGTGGCGTGGCCAGAAACTGCACCGCGCGATTGATCACCCGGCGGGTGGGCGTGTCCTTCACGCCGTTGACCACTGGATTGGTGATGACCGCCGCCAGCCAGTGGAACTTCTCCACCACGTCGAGTCCCGCAATGCCCGGGAAGAAGTACTTGTTGCCCCCGGCAAATCCCATGGCCTCGTGCGGGACCACGGGTGAGACGATGAGAATGTGGTCGTACTCGGTGGCCTTGCGATTGATCGTGACGGGAATGTCGCGAGAGAAAAGCCCATTGGTGAGCTGCGCCACTTCTTCACCGGCAAGCGTGCCCAGCGAGATCAGTTGGTCGCGTTTGTGGTGCTCGTGGTTGAAGAGGCGGACTTTCGGGTAGCTTTGCGCGTGTTCCGACGGCGTCAGTCCGATGTGACGGTAGAGCCGATCCGGCTCCATGGCGGCGTGGGTGCCGGTGGCCACCATGTAATCCAGCACGCTGACGCGAGATTGCAGCAGATCGCTCAACACATGAAAGAACAGGTCGATGGGAGCGTGTCGCGTGTGATCCGGGATGAGCACGAGCACGCGTTTTCCGTCGAGCGGAAGATCGGCCAACGTCGCCGCGCAGATGTCCTTCACATCTTTAGGGGTGAGCCGTTGCTCCATGGATCCGTGACCGAAAAACGTGCTCATGTCTCTCCTAGCGTAGCAACAGGGCCAGGCCTACGCTGTCCATTGCGTGTGGAACTTGCCCTCCTTGTCGACACGCTGGTAGGTGTGCGCGCCAAAGTAGTCGCGCTGTGCTTGCAGCAAATTGGCAGGAAGAACGCCCGTGCGGTAGCCATCGTAGTAGGCCAGGGCGCTCATGAAGGCGGGAATGGCGATGCCATTTTCCGCGGCCGCAGAGACGACCTTGCGCCAGTCCTGCTGGTAGGACGCCGTCACGCCTGCGAAATAGGGATCAAGGAGGAGATTGGCCAGGGCGGCGCTGCGCGCATAGGCGTCCTTGATCCGACCCAGGAATTGCGCCCGGATGATGCACCCGGCGCGCCACAGCGACGAGATGACGCCAAATTGCAGGTCCCAGTGGTATTCATGGTCGGCCGCGCGCAGGAGTTGGAAGCCTTGCGCATAAGAACAGATCTTCGAGCTGAACAAGGCCTTGCGAATCATTTCGATGAAGGCGGCCTTGTCTCCGGTGAACTTCGCTGTAGGTCCTGCCAGCACGCCCGAAGCAGCCACCCGCTCCTTCTTCAGGGCGCTCAGCGTGCGGGCAAACACGGCGTCGGCAATGGTGGGGGCCGGGACGCCCAAGTCGAGCGACACCTGGCTGGTCCACTTGCCAGTGCCCTTTTGCTCGGCGGTGTCGAGAATGATTTGCACCATGGGCTTGCCGGTCTCGGGATCCTTCTTGCTGAGAATCTCGGCGGTGATGCCCACCAGGTAGCTGCTCAGTTCTCCCTTGTTCCATTCGGCAAACACCCGACTCATCTCGTCGGCGGACATGCCCAGCAACCTCTCCATGATGAAGTATGCTTCGCAGATCATCTGCATGTCGCCGTATTCGATTCCGTTGTGCACCATCTTGACGAAGTGACCCGCTCCGCCACTTCCGATCCACTCGCAACAGGGCGCGCCATCCTCGGCCTTGGCTGCGATGGCTTGCAGAATCGGTTTCACCAACGGCCACGCCTCCGGGTTGCCGCCGGGCATGATGGCCGGTCCGTGCAGGGCACCCTCTTCGCCGCCGCTGACCCCGGTGCCGATGTAATAGATTCCCGTGCCCTGCAACTCTTTGATGCGCCGATCAGTGTCCACGAACAACGTGTTGCCGCCATCGATCAAGAGATCGCCCGATTTGAGATGGGGGCGCAGGTCGGCGATCACCGCGTCGACAGCTTTGCCCGCGGGAACCATCATCAGCACCCGTCGGGGCGTGTCCAGGTTGGCGACGAACTCGGCCACCGTGCGCGCGGCCACCACCTGCTTGCCTTTGGTTCGGGCCGCGAAGTTGTCGACTTTCTTGCCGTCGAGATCGAAGCCGACCACAGAAAATCCATGGCTCTCGATGTTGAGAGCTAGGTTTTCTCCCATTACGCCCAGCCCGACCATTCCAAAACTCTGCTTTGCCATGATGATTCCTTCAGTCAATTCCGTTTCAGTCAGCGCACCGCGGTAGTTTACACACCACTGTAGGCCGAGAAGCCCCCATCAATGGGCAGTACGATTCCAGTCACGAAGTTCGACGCGGGCGACAGCAGCCATAGCACCGCGCCCACCAAGTCCCCGGGCGTTCCGAATCTGGCCATGGGCGTGTGGTCGATGATCTTGTGACCGCGAGCGGTGAGCCCCCCGGTCTCCTTGTCGGTGAGCAGGAAGCGATTCTGCTCGGTGAGGAAGAATCCCGGGGCGATGGCGTTCACCCGGATGTTCGCCGAATACTCTTGTGCCAGGTGCACCGCCAACCACTGGGTGAAATTGCTTACAGCGGCCTTGGCCGCAGAATACGCGGGAATCCTGGTGAGCGGCCGGAAGGCATTCATTGACGAGATATTCAGGATCACGCCTTCCTTCTGCTTGACCATGCACCGGCCGAAGGCCTGACTGGGCAGGATGGTCCCCTGCAGGTTCAGGGTCGACACGAACTGGATGGCTTCGGGCGGAATGTCGAAGAATGATTGCTCGGGGTTGGTGGTGGCCTTGGGATTGTTGCCACCGGCACCATTGATGAGTCCGTCGATCTTGCCGTACTCCTTGATGACCTTGTCGGCTGCTTGCTGAACCGCCGCCTTGTCCAGCACATCGATGAAGGCAGCCTGGTGGCCTCCTTTCGTGCCTTTCAGAGTGGCGAGCACCTTCTCGGCCAGCCCCACATCGCGGTCTAGAACAACCACGTTGGCGTGACAGCCCGCCAATGCCCGGGCCATCTCACCGCACAAGACCCCCCCGCCACCCGTAATAGCAATTGTCTTTCCCGTGAAATCGTAGGCACTGACGAAATTCTTAGGGTCCATGGTCGCTCCTAATAGATGGGTCGAAAGGTCTCAAACGTCACCCGCCGGTTCCCAGAAACAACGGCTCGATATGGCGCTTGAGGATGTTGTCGGTCACATGGGATTCGATGCTGGCGCGATTGGATTTGAGCAGAGCCAGGTACTGCGCCTGCTTCTCGGCCGCCAGGCGGAAGCTGATGTGCACCATCTGGCGGAAATGGATATTGAAGCGCTTGCAGGCCTGGTTGTGCTCCAGCGTCTGGACATAATCCTGGGCGCTGAACGAGTCCACCTCGGCCGGCGTCGGCAACACCGTGCGGTTGATGGAAATGACGGTGAGATAGGGCTTGGCCATTTCTTCGTAGCGGCCGTAGGCCTCGCGATACAGAGCCTTGACGAAGGCCAACCCGTCGCCCCCCGCCGCGGCAAGCCCGATGACTTCCTCCAGCCAGGTGGTGCCCGCGGTCTTCAGGTGAAGACCGGCGTCGGCCTTCTTGATGGCCCGGTGGATGATGGGGTAGAGCGAGAACTTGTCGCTGCCCGAATGAATGCTCAGCTTGAGCGACGCGGGCAGTCCGAAGGTTTGCCGGGCAAATGCCAAGACCGCGAGATCCTCGTCGAATTCGCGAGCAAACCGCTGGCTGTCGCCCACGTAGTCGATCCCCTTGAGAAACTCGCCGGTGAACTTGGGCGCGACTGTGGCCACCGGGATCTTCTGGCGTGCCGCCGCAGCCAGAATGAAAAACAGCTCGGCGGGCGTCTGCGGGGTGTTGGCCTCGTCGAAGGACACCTCGGTGACGAAGTTTCCCTCGCCCTTCGCCTGCGCGATGTGGCGGTAGATGCGGCCCGCCTCTTCGACCGCGAAAAGATACTTCGCGGCGATCGCTTGCAGGGACGCCGCCGTGACGGTCACCGGCTCGGCCACACCCGGAATGCGCAGCGCCCCTGCGAAGCGCTGCATGTCGGCCACGTACTCGGCGATGGCCGCGTCGGAGGCCGACTTGCCGATGGAGTCCGCGACGTCGATGGTGAAGAAATCGCTGCTGGCGAGGAACTTGTCGACGGTGGCCAGGCCGATATGATCGGCGTCGACGAAATAGGCGTCCCTCCACTGGCACGACTTGACCGCGGCCTCTGCCTCGGCGCGCACGTCCTCAGGACGTGTACCGATCAGGGAGTGTTCGCGGTTCGACTTGTTCCACACCGGCGTGATCGCAACGCCGCGATGCTTGGCTGCCTGAAAGGCCCGCAACTGCGCCACCCCTTCCAGGCCAAAGCGGTCACCAACCCCCATAGAATACTTCGAGATACTCATCGTCATGGGCATATAGGGTAGCCGACCCTTCCTTTTGGGTCATCGCACGCGAGGATGTCCGATAAACACTCGGACGTCAACCGCGACACCAAGGATGACCAGCCACGCCCTCCGACGGGATCCAGATGGCGCCCGTGAGTCGCGAGCCTGGCGACCCGCTTCCTGTCGGCCCAGCGGGCGCATTTTCGCCGCGCGGCCCAGCCATCCGGGGAATCTGCGAAGCCTACTTGCACTTCAGCGTAGCCAAGCCCTTGCCCGCGCCGGCCACCGCCCGCAGACCATCGTGCACGCACTGGAAGGGGTCCGCGGTGTAGGTGTAGCCTAGCGGTTCCGGGAAGGCCGCGGTCGTGGTCCAGTCAGTTGCGTTGACGGTGCCCGAGTTGCCTGCGTCCCAAGTGATGCCAAAGGCATTGCCGGCAGACACGTCGGCTTTGCTCGCGAGGTTGTTGTTGCGCAGGTCCCAGTAGCCAACCGCCGTACTGTCGCGCGCAGTCACTGGATTGAGCACCGTCTCGAAGTAGTTGGCCTCGACCAGCGAGTAGCCCCCCATGCGGACATTGATGCCCGAAACCAAGACTTTGTACAGGTAGTTGTTGAGCATATGTGAATAGCCAAAACGCTGCAGAGGGGTTCGCGAGCCGACGTTCTCAAAGAGGTTGTGGTGAAAGGTGACGTGGCGAACCGCAGAGTCGTCGTCACTGTAGCCGTTCATAGACACCTTGTGATGGTCGTGCATGTAATTGTACGAAATGGTGACGTTGTCGGCCCCTTTCTTGATGTCGATCATACCGTCGAAGGACGTGTCGCCTGCGCCGGCGCAATCAAGCATCGAACTGAACAACTCATTGTGGTCGATCCAGATGTCCGTGGGAATGCCACCACTCATTCCTTCTAGCGAAATCATATCCGAATCGCCGCCACCCGGTGTCAGACCGATGGTCATATTGCGAATGATGATATTGCTCGAGGAGGACGCGATGTGGATGCCGAAATTGGCAGCCGAGCCATCCGCACCCAGAATCGTGATGTTGCTCTTCTTTTTGATTTCAATGGTCTGGGCCGGCAAAGTGTGCTGCACGCAGGGATCGGGGATGCTCGCGAAGTTGAACTGGCCCGTGTACTTGAGCACCAGACCGCCCGATGCCGAGTAGGCATCAATAGCGGCCTGCATGGCCGCCATGTCGGCAACAGTCGTGGCAGAGACGCTGCCACCGCCGGTCGTGGCCTTGCCATAGCCCAGCGGGCTGGTTTCGGGGGCGCCGGTATTTGCCGAGGAGCCGGCCGCGCCGCCTGCTCCGCTGCCAGCCGAGCCACCAGTACGCGTGCCCGCGCCCCCGCTGCCGGCACCACCTCCGCCAGCCCCGCCGGTCGCGCTACTGCCGCCCGTCGTCGCGGTGGAACCCGCTGTCTTGCTCCCGCCAGCCGCCGTGGTGCCACCCGTGGTATTGGTCCCGCCCGCTGCCGTCGTGCCCCCTGGTGCCTTGGTCCCGCCCGCTGCCGTCGTGCCGCCCATGCTCGTGCTGCCGCCGCTAGCCTGGATCCCGCCGGTCATCGCGGTGCCGCCCATCGTCGTCGTGCCGCCCGCTTCGTTCGTGCCGCCCGTCGCTTGCGTTCCACCGGGCGCGGTGGTGCCGGCTCCTGAAATCGCACCGCCTGTGGCGGTCGACGCGCCGGCCGTGCCCCCACTCGCCACCGTACCGCCAACCGGCTTGCTCCCGTCAGTCGTGCCGCCCGCACTCGCAAGGCCGCCGGTTTGCGTGATCCCTCCGCTGCCCGGCGCAGAGGTGCCCGCGCTCCCGCCAGGGGATGCGTCGGGGGTTTTCACAGAAGAGCCTGAGCCGCCGCAGGCACTGACGAGAAGGCAGAAACAAGGGAGGCCTCTGAAAATCTTGGGCATGGGTACTCCTGGGCTTCTCGTCATTCATTGAGTGTACGTGACGCTTTACTTGGTGCCCACGGGGAGTCTTTCTTTCGCCAACAACTCCAACCCAGCGGCCATGACCTGCAGCAAGTGCGGGGAGTGGAACAACACCAATTCCAACGGTGGGGATTTCCAGAGCATCACCGTTCAGAATCGGGTCACCGCCTCGGCCACATCGGCGAAAGCGGCCGCGGCCAAGCGCAACCCGGATGGAAGCCTGCCGGATATCACGACCCTCTGACATCGTTTCCTGCCGCTAGGCCTGGCGCTGCTTTCCTTCGAGGCCGACCTGCGGTAGCTTCGTGCGGCCATGAAACCCTTTCTCGATGAGAGTTTCCTGCTTGAGACCAAGACAGCGGAGCGCCTGTACCACGAGGACGCCAAGGATCAGCCCATCATCGACTACCACTGCCACCTGCCTCCCGATCAGGTGGCCGACAATCACAAGTTCGGGACGCTGACCCAGATCTGGCTGAACGGCGACCATTACAAGTGGCGTGCCATGCGTTCCAACGGCGTGGCGGAACGCTATTGCACAGGCGACGCGTCCGACTGGGAGAAGTTCGAGATGTGGGCCAAGACGGTGCCCTACACCCTGCGCAACCCACTGTACCACTGGACCCACATGGAGTTGGCGAATCCCTTCGGGGTGAAGGGCAAGCTGCTCAATCCGTCGACGGCGCGCGAGATCTACGATCACTGCAACAGCAAGCTGGCCCAAGACGACTTCACCACCCAGGGGTTGCTCAAGCACTTCAAGGTCATGGTGGTCTGTTCCACCGACGACCCGTTGGACTCACTCGAAGCCCATCAGCGACACGGCAAGAACGCTTCTGCCGCCACCAAGCTGCTACCTACATGGCGGCCCGACAAGGCCATGACCTTGGCCGACCTCGACGCCTGGAACCTGTGGGTGGACAAGCTGCAGGCTGTGTCGGGCGTGGCCATCAGCTCATTCGACACCTTCCTGGACGCGCTCAAGAAACGCCATGATTTCTTCCATCAGGTCGGGTGCCGTGTCAGCGATCACGGCCTCGAGCAGATCGTCGCCGAACCCCATACCGCCAAGCAGATCGAGGACATCTTCGCCAAGGCGCGAGCCAAGCGGGCGCTGGCGCCAGTCGAGCGCGACCAGTTCCGCTCGGCCATGCTCTACGAGCTGGCCATCATGGACCATGCCCGCGGTTGGACGCAGCAGTTCCACCTGGGGGCCATGCGCAACAACAGCACGCGCGTGATGCGCACCCTAGGGCCTGACACTGGTTTTGATTCCATCGGCGACTATCCGCAGGCCGCCGGCCTCGCACGTCTGCTCGACCGTCTAGATTCCACCAACCAGCTCTGCAAGACCATCATCTACAACCTGAATCCGGCCGACAACGAAGTCATCGCCACCATGCTGGGCAATTTTCAGGATGGTTCGTGCCCCGGCAAGATTCAGTTCGGCGCGGCCTGGTGGTTCATGGATCAGAAGGACGGTATGGAGCGCCAGATGAACGCGCTCTCCGCGCTCGGCCTGCTCTCGCGTTTCGTGGGCATGCTGACCGACTCGCGCAGCTTTCTGTCGTACTCACGCCACGAGTACTTCCGCCGGCTGCTGTGCAACCTGTTGGGAAACGACGTCGAGAACGGGCTCATTCCTGGCGACATGGACTTGCTCGGCAACATGGTGCGGGACATCTGCTTCCGCAACGCGCGCGAGTACTTTGGCTTCTTCGCCAAGACCCCGTAGTGGCGCCGGGAACTCCATGGCCGCTGGGGGCGTTCGTGGCGCGAGAGGACGAATGCAAAACCGTCAGCCAACCCCTTGACGGAAAGGAGGTTTCCGCTTAAACCAGACCCCCTCTGCGGGCGTAACTCAGTGGTAGAGTGTCACCTTGCCAAGGTGAACGTCGAGGGTTCAAGTCCCTTCGCCCGCTCAAAAGCCCTGGTAATTCCAGGGCTTTTTTTGTGCCTACAATGCGCCATGAGGTAATCCGGCTGCATGAGGTAGGAATGAGGTAATCCGGCGATGGGCTGGGCGTGCAAAGGCGGGAGATCCCGTGATCGGGTTTCCCGCCGACAGGGTGGCACTCTGTACGGTCTTGACGGTTTTGATCGTTTTGACGGTCTTGACGGATTTGATGGTTTTCACCGTTTTGACCGATTCGGTTGGCGGCGGCGCCGCTGCTGCTGACTTGCCTGCGGAACGAGCTACCGTGAATGGGTGCTTCCACCCGCCACCGCCGATCCGATCTCCGCCAAGAGCTTTGGGTCCGGCGTTGTGGTGTGCGCTGCTGATGCCTACGCCGACCCATCCGTCGAAGTGATCCACGGCGACTGCCGGGACGTCATGCCCCTCTTGCCAGAGGGTGTGTTTGACGCCTGTGTCTGCGATCCACCCTACGGGCTCCACGTGGCTGACTGGGATCAAGATGTGCCCGCTGTTGAAGTCTGGCGCGAGGTGCTGCGCCTTCTGAAGCCGGGCGCGGTGCTAGTGGCCTTCGCGGCCCGGCGGCTGTACGACGTCTTGGGCTGGCGGGTGCGGCAGGCGGGTTTCGAGGTGAAGGATCAAGCGATTTGGATGTATCGCGGAGGCCGAGCCCCATCTCTTTGCCATCTGCTCCCCGCGCACGATCCGATTCTGATCGCTCGCGCTCCAGGCAAGCCGATTCCGATCAACGTCGACGAGGCCCGCATTCCGTGGCTCAATGAAGAGGACAAGAAACAGGCCAGTCGAATCAATCCGCTGCGAGCGGCTGGTCGCCGGCGCCCCGTCTACCACGAGTCGCTGAACGCCTACGGCCATGAAGCTTTCGTCGCCAATGACCTTGGCCGCTATCCAACGACAGTGCTGGCCACAGACGATGTCCTCGGCAGCATGAGCCACATCTTCGTGGTGCCCAAGGTCCGGAATGCCAAGGCACATGTCAGCGCAAAGCCCGTCGAGTTGATGACCCAAATTGTGAAGGTGTTCGTCCCCAAGGGCGGCGTGGTGCTCGACCCATACGCAGGGTCGGGGCCTGTGGGTGAGGCGGCGAGACTGACAGGGCGGAAGGCCGTGCTGATCGAGATGACCAGGGCAGCGTAGCCGTTGAACCAGCCGGGCACACCGGGAAAGCAGCATCGGCTGTCATCGCAGCGGCAGGCCAAGCACCACGGCCCGCGCGATCTCCATCAGCGCCGCCGCGATCCGGGGTTGTGGGATCTTGGCCACGGCGGCAGCCAAGCCAATTTGGTGAGCGAAGGCGCGAACAGCAGGATTGTCCGCCGCGCTGGCGGCGTGGGATTCTGCCCTCCCAGCGAGAAGGCCATAGTGGTATCCAGCGTCGAAGTAGCCCTGCTCGCGCAACCTCAAATATTCCAGCCGGAGATCTTCGTATGCGATGAAGGCCTGCGCGTCGCTGACCTCGCACTGCCATCTTTTCGCCAAGCGCAGCAGTCTGCGACAGAGGCTCGCCACCTTTGGCAAGCGATCGATGACAACATCGACAGGGTGACCCTCGACGCCCTCCGTGGGGCGGCTGGCCTCGTAGAAGGAGTTGGACCTACAAGGCCGGGCGCCCTTGGTCGCTCTTGAAGGAAGTGGGCGAGGCATGTTCCTTGATTCGCGGTAGCGTTCCGATGTCATCGAGGGTTCCTTGTTGGTGGCCGTGGGGGACTACGCCGCCTTGATGGTCTTCGGCGCCTTGGTCGCCGCCGTGTTCTCGGCGTGCTTGGCGTTGTCAGCAATCATCACCGGCTTTGCCGTGGGCCAGGGCTCGATCGCCTTGAGCGCCTTCACCGCCTCAGCCGTCCTTCCCGGCATGAGGTGCGCGTAGTGCAACTCGCAGGTCCGGGGCGTGTTGCCCAGGAGGGCGGCCACTTCCCGGATTGGTCTGCCAGCAGTGATCAGATCAGCGGCGAAGGTGTGGCGCAAGCTGTACATCGACAGCCCCTTGCGGTCGAGGCCGGCGCGCCGGAGTGTCTTGGTGAACTGGCCGCCGCTGCCCACCAGGCGTGAGTAGGGCGCACCGTGGGTGTTCTCGATCAAGAGCGCATCGTCGGGTTTGCCCTTGGTCAGCCGGCGCAGGATGGGCATCAAGTCGGGACAGATGTCGATGCCGCGAAAGCAGCCCGTCTTTGGTGTCCACGTGTTGCCTGGGCACAGTGGGCACGGCGTAGCTTGCACCCAGATCTTCTTTTGTTTGAAGTCCACGGAACCGACCCTGAGGTGGAACAGTTCACCCGGCCGGGTGCCCAGCATGCGTCCGACTTCAAACACGTCGCGCACATCGGTCCGGGCGTAGCGATGGAAGCGAACCCGCTCTTCAGGCGCGAAGTAGCGAGTCGGCTCGGCTGCGCCGGGATTGGCGCGCTTGTTCTTGAGAAGCTGAATTCTCGGACGAGTGGCGAGAACCTTGGCCTGCATATGTGCGTGTCCAAGAATCGCGCGCAGGATCTTGAGGCGTTCATTGATGCCGGCGTCGCTGATCGGACGCGGCTTGCGGTTCAGCGGGCGGCCAAGACGGTCGATGGCGGCCGAGTACCGGCAGCCCTCGGCGCGCCACCTGGCGACCAGTTCATCGACCTGGTTTTCGATTTGGTGTAGCGGCGTGTTGCCCAGGTCCTGCGCCAGGATCATGATCGATGGCGCCCGCGCCCGCATGGTCTGTGGGTCGAGCTTCGTTCGTGTCCACGGCAAGTAGACCTTTTCCAAGAAGTCTGCAAAGCCGGTCGCGCTGGTCGGCATCGAGGGCAAAGCCAGCGCGACCCCCTTTGCCTGTGCCTGGCCTATCAGTCGCTGCCTCGCCGTCCACTCGTTGGCCTCGGCCTCGAACGTCTTTTCCTGCTGCTCCGCCGCCGCTCGGCCCCGCGCTCGCTTGCACCACCTTCGTGGTGCGCCGCCGAGCGGATCGGCCGCGAACTTTTGCACCACGAATCTGCCGGGGCTCACCTCCTGGATCGACATCACTGGAATCTCCTACTTCCCTTGCAGGTGGATAGCCCTGGGCCAGGGCCGCGACAACGTCCGCGGCGACGAACAGCCAGGTGCGGCCGGCCTTGAAGGCAGGGATGCGACGCTTGCGTGCCCATCGCACCAGGGTTCCAGGTGCCAGCTTGCCGCCCAGGTGGGCCGCCATCGCTGCCGCGTCCAGCCGGTCGGATGGCGAAAGCCCAGACATTGCCTGCGGTGCATTGCCGTGATCATTAGAATCCACCGTCGCTCGTTCTGAGTCACATGGCAAGTGCTCGTTATTACTCGTGATTTCACGTCCGCACGAGTCAGATCCGCCATGCAGGTTGTCGTTGGGAGGCATGACGCCAGCATCCTGCCCGGCAGCGGAGGGAGCAGGCAACGGCGGCGACCCCGCAGCGGGAGCGGGCTGCGCAACGGGATCCGTGGGGGTCAACCTGCCCAACGTAGCGAACGCGGCAGACGCGAGTATCCGCCACTGCCGCCCAGGAGTTCTGATCGCGGTCAGCTTGCCTGTTTCGCACCACCTGCGGATGAGATACGGGCTGTAGCCGGTGCGTTGTGCAACCAACGTCACCGAGAGGTGGCCATCAGCCATGGCCTGGCCCCCACCGCGCGTCCACGAGATCGGCCTCGCCGGACCGGAGTGGTGGCTGACGGCGCGGACGCCCCACCGCCAGCCAACAGCGATCCACCTGGTCGCAGCTCGCCCGGACGTCAGCTATGTCGACGCCGTCGAGGCGAACAGCTTGAGGCAGCGATCTCATTACGCATGCAATTCAAGCCGATAGTCGCCGACTGCGCTATTGGGGGAGAAGTCAGTTTCGGTTCACCCCACCCGCGACGCACTATCAGTCAAGTCCGCATCCGATTTGACTGCGAAAGTGGCGGACTCGTCCGATTCAACATCGCCAGATCGGGGCTGCTTCGGAGGATGAAAGCGTGGGTGAATCCGATCGTTTACGAGACGGGCGTAGTCGATTACTTTGCCGCCCGGGCAAGCTAGGTTCTCGCCGATCTCCCGACATGTGAAACCCTGATCCCAAAGCGTCTTCCAGACGGCAGTCATCAGATCCAGCTGGCGTCCCGAACCAGCCCAGCGCTGCGGTTGGCCCAAATCATTCCTCGAAAATCCGACTGTGATCTGTCGAAGGATGTCCAGTCGCGCCACAATACTCCGCAGTACGGCACTTAAGCGTTTGTGAATGCCGAGCCTCTTGATCGGCGCAAGCCCGTCGCGCAGCAACTGGTGGTCATACTGGTCACGAAGCTGCTTCTTCGTGTCACTGCGGTTGGCCCTGTCTGCCTGTTCCACCTTTTCGATCATGCCAATCCGCTCGTCCCCCAGCTCCCGCAGCCGGGCATCGTGAGCGGCAATGAACGCCTTGGTGGCGTTCACGTACGTTTCGGCAGTCTTGGCCACGCTCCTCCCAAGCTCCGCCAGAGTGCTCTCGTACTGCTCGACGTAGCCCAGGTGCCTGGGTCGGGTCGCCAACCAGCAGCGCCACAGCACGGATGCAATCCCGCAGAGCCGACAAGCCCGCTTGCGTCGCGCCCTTCTAGCCTTTGCCCGCGCCTTGTTGGGAGAGCCGAGTCGTCTCTTTGGCACATCGATGGTCGGAGTCGGCAGGATCTTGTGGCCCGAGTCGAGCCAGTGCGCGTACACGCCCCCGGCACCCTGAATAGGATCCCAGTCATCAGGCAGCGTTGGCGAAAGATACTCCTTCCGCTCAAGCCAAGCCCAAAGACCGTCGATCGAGAAACCAAAGCGTTCCTTCACTGCGGCAGCCAGCGAAGCGCGTGTCGTGGGTGAACCCGCGAGCGCGATCACTGCGGTCGCGGTGGCGGTGTCGCTGGCGAGCGCTGGAGTCTTCTCGACAGGAGCACTTCGTTCAGGAACATTGCGGCCCACAATAGGCGGTGCTGCCCGCAGAGCCTTGCGTGGCCTCTTGGACTTGTGAGTTCTACTGCTTCGCAGTCGGCGAACGCTGGTGCGGACCTTTGGCATGGGCACATTCTCCCACCACTGGAAGTGGCAGGCCACCACTGGGATTGGCAGGCCGCGCATGGGGCGACTAGCAAGACTTTTCCCCCCACATGCTCCATAGGAGCACCGGGGCCAAACTAGTATCGCAATGACATCCCGAAGACCCCGAACGAAGACAGCAGCCAAGACCCGCGTCGGCCTGCCGATACCTGTCCGTACTAGGGAATTGATTGTACAACAAAATTGGCCAATGACGGCGAAGGCGCGGAGGGCAGGATGAGCCAGGCCACGGCAATTGCCGATTTGTTCGCAACAGACGACCAGGCCGCACTCTTCCACAACGGCGAGGGTGAAACCTTCGCCACTTTCCCTGTGGAGGACCATCGGGAAACATGGCCAACGGCGTGCCGACGGTTTCGGAGGCATCTGCAACGGCTGTACTACTGCGCGACACAGGAGGCCGCGAAATCGAGTGCGATTGCGGAGGCGCAGGCAACGCTGGAGGCTCAGGCGCTATACAAGGGTGCGCAGCAGGAGGTTCACGCTCGTGTCGCTGGTGATGGCGTCGATCTCATCTACGTGGACCTGTGCGACGAGAAGTGGAGAGTGGTTGAGATCTCGGCGAGCGTCGGCACCTTCCGCGTTGTGGATGACTCGCCTGTTCGTTTTATTCGTGCTCAAGGAATGCTGGCGTTGCCGGTGCCGGAGCACGGGGGCAACCTGCTCGCCCTGAGGCAGCTCCTGAACCTCACTGACGATGGTGATTGGACGCTTGTCCTGGCCTGGTTGGTGGCGGCGCTGCGGCCGACTGGTCCCTATCCGATCTTGTTGGTGCATGGCGAGCAGGGCACGGCCAAGTCCATGCTGGTCCGGATCCTCCGCAAGTTCGTCGACCCCAACAAGGCCGACCTGCGGGCCGAACCGCGCGACACACGCGACCTGGCGATTGCAGCCGCCAACGGGTGGATCATCGCGCTCGACAACCTTTCTCACATTGAACCCTGGTTGTCCGACGCGCTTTGCCGGCTATCGACTGGGGGCGGATTTGCCACGCCCAGTGATCCTCACGGCCATCGAGGAAATCGCCACGCGGGGAGATCTGATCGACCGTTGCATTAGTGTCGAGTTGCAACCAATACCGGAGGCGGGACGAAAAACAGAATCGGAAATTCGGAAGGCGGTAAATGCATCGGCCGGGCGGATTTTCGGTGCACTGCTGGATGCCGTCGCACATGCACTGCGCGCCCATCGCGATGTGCGCTTGCCCCTGCTCCCGAGAATGGCGGATTTTGCGATCTGGGCGACCGCCGCCGAGGCCGGGCTCGGCCTGCCCACGGGTGCGGTCATGGCGGCATACCAACGCAACCGCGCCGACGGCAACGAGACCGCGCTGGAGTCGTCGCAGCTAGCCACATTGGTCATAGCGTTGGTTGGCGAGCGGGGCGAATGGTCCGGGACGGCGAAGGACCTCCTACGGGCCGTGGACGGAAGGGCTGACGACTGGGCGAGACGAGGTAAAGGGTGGCCACAAACTGCTCGTGCCATGGCAGGAGCGCTTCGTCGGGTCGCGCCAAATATGCGGAAGGCAGGGATTCGGATCGAGTTCTCCCGCGCCGCTGGGCACGACAGGCAGCGGGTAATCGCCATGTCGATGGCACCGCCACCCGCGCTGGAGGCCTCGGCTGATCCACCGAAAACCGGCGGGGAATGCCCGCAGGTGGCCTCGGACGATGGGCGTGCCACTACCGGGGATGGTCCGGCCGGATCGGCCGACAACAGGACCAAGGAAGTCGAGGCGTCGGACGATCCGGACGGTTCGGACGATGTTGCCGGGACTTTCGTTGAGGAAGTGGAGACATGAGGGGACCCTGGCTCCGAGATTGGAGCTGCGGAGCTACGAGGCAGCTTTGCAAGATGGCCGGCTCGAAGAACATTGGGGAATCGGCCGGGACGACCGTCCGAATCGTCCGACGGGCCCCAACCCCTAGGGGTTTCGTCGGACGATGGTCATGGCGCATCGACACAACGTCCGACGTCATCGTCCGGAGTCGGGAGGTATCTCGCCATCACGGCCTTGGAGGCCATCGCGGCTACGCGCGCCCGGGGCATCGCTGATGTGATCGTCGAGAAGCTCGGGGCAGCGGCCCGCGGGAAAGTTGAGACCAGGCATTTCCGAAAGAAGGGATATCCACAACGAACTGCAGAAGTCATCCACAACAAGCAGGAGAAACATCATGTCGCAGCAATTCAAAGATGAGAATGGTCCACTTCATCAGTCCCAGCCGGATGCCGAGCACGAAGATCGATCTGCAAATGATCGGCCAGAAGAGGATGCTCCCAGGCCTGCTGAAGCCGAATCGGGTGCGGAAAATGAGTTGAGCCTGGGCGAGATCGAAAACCGTCGCAAGCTTCGGGACGGGGACTACCTGGCGCAAGCGCGTGCCTTACTGAGAAAAGAGACCCCGGCGCCGCCAGCGACCCTTGCGCCGGCCGAGCTATCGGGTGATGAGGAATCGCCGCTCTCTAGCGGTATCGCTCGCCGCGCGCAGGAGCTGATCCGGGGCAATCAGGCCAAGATCGATGCCGCTCGTGCCCGGCTCCACCAACAGTTGCCCGTACTGCGGGGCCAGCCGGAGGTGGCCAGTCCCGGCCCTGATGGCCATCATCGGCCCCAAGCAGACCCAGAGAGCGAAGCTCAGCCGACGAGCGATCGCCCGGGGAGAGGCGCACACGGCGATGCTCGTGATCCCGCCGAGACCGAGTTCCGCACGACAGATGAGGTGAGCCAACGTGAGGTGGAAAATGTGCTGGAAATTCTGGGGTTGAAGTTCCCGCCAGAGACATCTGACGTATCCGGCACAGGTCCCGCGCAGCCCGCTCCTATCCCGCCGTTGGGGCCGCTCGAGACAGGACCGGCGCCCGTCGGAAAGTCTGATGGCAGCGCGAAACAACAACGCCAAACTCTTCAATACAAGTTGGATCGAGTTTACAACGACATGCACAAGCGGCTCAACGGGAAGCGACACCAGCGGGAGGTGGCCCGACACGGCCCGCAGGGCGAAGCCCGATCGGCGGCACTGATCGGTAGGGTCGAGTCGATCAAGCTCGACAAGATCATCGACGATCCAAATTTCCAGAATTGCCGTCTCACGCTCGATAAGGAAAAACTGCGAGAGCTGGCCGCGAGCATGGCATGCGAGGGGCTCAATGACCCCATCGCCGTCGTCGAGGCGCCGGGAGACAGAGGTGAGTTCTTTCTTCGAAAGGGTTTCCGGCGAACCACAGCCGCACGTGACCTCGGTTGGAAAGAGATTCCGGCGATAGTTCTTCCCAAGGACACCCCGGTGGTCGAAGAGCGTTGGATGAACATCATCGAAAACACGGCCCGCTCCAATCTGTCGACATACGAAATAGCCAACGCTGCGAGAGTCATGCGGGACGAGCACCGTGTGAGCGTCCTGGACTTTGCCGAGCGGGCCGCATTATCAGAGCCCTACGTCAGGAAACTGTTGCGCTGCATCGACAAGCTACCCGCCGTGATCATCGAGCAGTGGCAAGCCGGGGCTCCCATTCCTGTCGAGCTCCTCGCCGAGTGGACGGCGTTGTCTCCGGTGGAAGCCATCGAGCAGTTCCACATCTTCACCGCGCAACGCCGCAAGGGCACGAAGCAATACATGCCGTCTCCCCGCGAGCGGATCAAGAACTCGCCACTGATGACGGCCACGAACTACGGCCTCAAGCGAATGCACGGGGTGCGGTTTGCCATCGAGGTGGCGCCGCATCTCGATGAAGAAACCAGGGCCAAGTACCTAGTCATCGTGGACGTCTGCATGGGCGCAAAGGAGGTAATCCCCGGCATCTACGACCCGGCCATGAAACAACGCCCGTACAAGTCCAGGCGGCGGAAGGACGAGCCCAAGATGCCCGATCCCGCCAATGCTGACGATGCTGGCGAACCGTCCAGTGGAAAGAAAGAAGACAAGTAGCCAGGGAGCCCGACAGTGATGACGAGTAACCGAAGCCGTTAGTGGCGGCCCTCGCCGCCAGGTCGCCCCTGACCCCTTGCTGGTTCGACCCGAGACTGCGGGGGCGCCCGGCGGAGCGGCAGCTGGCTCCACTCATTAGATCAACGACGACAACATGGTAGCGGCAAGGGCGCCCAGCAAGAGTGGACAGATTGTTGAATGATGTACAGCAGTTACATGACCATATACGTAACCAATTGTAATTCCACGCGTTTGTTCCTGACGCGACAGTCCTATCTTGAAGATTGTGTGTTCCCCGCAAGTCCAGAAGGTTGGCTGGCGGCGTTCTGGCCATCAACAACGTGGATACCAGTATGGCGTGGTTTCACAGTATCGGGATGGGAGGTGGACACCGATGAGGTGCAGTTTCGCGATCCCGAGATCCACCAAGGAACTGCGGTCGCGAGGGTGCGGGGCGCGCGAGTCCGCAGGAGCCAGCACCGATCCAGGCCACGCTGGGTTTTTCCTGCGCGGGGCCAGGCGGGCCGTGAGCGTGCTGATCTGGATCGCCTGCGCGGTCGCGCCGCCCTATGGCCGGGCCGAGGTCTCCCACTCCGGCGGATACGCCACCGTGACAGCGGGCGATACCACCCGAATGGCGCGCGAGAGGATGGTGCGGGAGCAGATCGGAGGGCGCGGGGTGAAGAACGCGGCCGTGCTCTCGGCAATGCGCAGGGTGCCGCGACACAAGTTCATGCCCGAAGCCGTGCGCCGCTTCGCCTACGACGATCGGCCGGTGCCCATCGGCATGGGCCAGACCATCAGCCAGCCCTACATCGTGGCCCTCATGACGGAGCTGGCGGCCGTGGGACGCGGCAGCCGCGTGCTTGAGATCGGCACCGGCTCGGGCTACCAGGCCGCAGTGCTCGCCGAGCTTGGCGCGCATGTCTGCTCGATCGAGCTCCTGGCTCCGCTGAGGGACCGCGCGGTCGACATCCTTGCGCAACTCGGGTACGCGCAGGTGAAGACTCGCGTGGGCGATGGCTATCTGGGCTGGCCCGAGGCCGCGCCCTTCGACGCCATCATCGTGACCGCCGCGCCTCCCCG
>PLNW01000048.1 GCA_003142855.1 Myxococcales bacterium | reverse complement strand
TTTCAAACCGTTCAGTGCTCTAGTTCCCCTTGATGACGGTGCCGTGGCTGATGTTGTTGCCGACATTGGGCAGCGTCGTCGGCGTCGTCCAAGTCTGGAAATCTGCCGAACCGTCGCTGGATTTCTCGTGACCGCCGCCACCGGCGTCACAGTAGAGGCGCCAGGTTCCGTCGGGAAGACCGATCACGGCCGGCGCTTCCTTGCAGCCCGGCCAGTGGCTTATTCCGTCGTAGGTCCAGGGACCATCCAGGCTGGGTGCCGTCCCATGTTGAACGTACGATCCCTTCGAGAACGAGTGATACGTGTCGCCAACTTTGACCATGAAGGTGTCGATGACCCCTGTCATCCCAATCTTCGTCCCCGCGCCCCACTTGGTCAGGGTGTTGTCTGTCGGCTCGTAGCGATAGGTTGTCGAGCTGTTGATGCTGACAAGGATATGAATGGTCCCATCTGTGTCCTTGAACCATTCAGGTGCCCATACGTTGCTCACTCCGGCGATGCCGCTGGGCACCTGGGTGACCGTGGTCCAGTCCTTCAGATTTGAGCTTGAGGCAATGGCGAAACTGGTCTGGGAACCGCAGCAGCTCATGGTCGGCGGCGTGGTGAAGGCCACGTAGAACTTACCGTCGGTGTGCTTCATGATGCTGGGATCGCGGAGGAATCCGCTTGGCCCGACGTACCCGGTATCGTACAGCAAGGTGAAATTCAGCGCATCGTTGGACGTATAGATGATCAGGTCAGAACTCGGCGCTGAGTCGTTGAAGCACGAGAAGATGTAGGGATAGCTCGGTCCGGTGCTGGAACCGCCGCCGGTTCCGCCGGGTGTTCCGCCCGACGCTCCGCCCGAGCCGGACTTCCCTCCAGAACTTGTTCCGCCCTTGCCGCCCGACGCTCCGCCTGTCCCCGACTGACCTGCGACGCCCGCGGAGCTTGTGGAACCGCCGGATTGGCTTGCGCCGCCCGAGCTGGTCGCCCCGCCCGAGCCGGTCGCCCCGCCCGAGCTCGTCGCCCCGCCCAAGGCAGTCGCCCCGCCCGAGCTAGTCGCCCCGCCCGAGCTGGCGCTCCCGCCAAGTGCCGTGCTTCCTCCCAAGGCAGTCGCCCCGCCCGAACTGGTGCTCCCTGCAAGTGCCGTGCTTCCTTCCAAGGCAGTCGCTCCGCCCGAGCTGGTGCTCCCTGCAAGAGAAGTGGTTCCACCCGGGGCAGGAGGAACGCCACCGGTCGCAGTCAATCCGCCCGTCGAGGCGGTTCCACCGACGGCCGATGTCCCGCCAGAGGCCAACGCTCCAGCCGTGGCGAGACTGCCGCCAGTCGCGACACCACCCGCCGAACTGACTGCGCCAGCCTGGGAGGGATTGCCTCCGGTCGACGCCCCACTCGTCGTGCTCGACGAGCAACCGCAGACCATCGTAGCGCTCGCCAAGACCGCGACGAGCGCGGGCCATCCTGCCATCGCCGAGCGTGGACTGCGTTCGGGATACCGATTCGTCAGGGAAGCGTTCATGCAGGATCATGTTCCGCGGGGTTGGTTTCCCGGCTCAAGGAACTTGCCTTGGCGAACTCACCCGATTCGAATCACGCCGAGCCCCACCATGATGGCCAGCACCCCCACAGTCACGAACACCACGGCCCGGACAGTGGCCCCGTTGAAGTAGCGCTGCAACCCGCGTTCGCGCGCCTTGGGCGGCCGGGCGAGCGCCTGGGCTACCCCGGCTAGGATCAGAATGGCGCCGCTCAACACGAAGAATTTCAGTCCAGCCTGCGCCGGGTTCATGTTTGCGCCTCGACCAGCTGGCGATAGAGAACCATCAGCCGCCGGGATACGACGCCAGGCTTGCCATCACCCAACACCTGCCCGTCGACCCGAGTCACGGGCAGCACGCTGCGCACCGAGCTGGTCAAGAAGACCTCGTCTGACTCCCGGAGCTCGTCAGGGCTCATGAATGAAACCTCATGACACATGATGCTGTTTGTGCGCGCCAACTCCAGAACCTTCCCACGAGTCACGCCATCCAGGATCCCCACCTCCAGCGCTGGCGTGCGAATCTGGCCGTCGACCACTGCGAACACGTTGCTGGTCGCTCCTTCAGCCACACTGCCGTTGGCCGCACACAGAATGGCCTCATGGGCTGAGGGACGCCGCCGCCGGGCCTCACCCATGGCCAGCACATTGTTGAGGTAGTTGCCGGACTTGACCGCGGGATCGATGGCTCGCGGCGAGTTTCTGGTCACCGACACGATCTCGGCCTCGGCGCCCTTCTCATACACCTCAGGCGACGGTCCGCCCAGCGGCTGGACGATGACCACGAGGCGCGGCTGGCCGGCGGCGGCGGGATCGAGATCTACGGTTCCATCTCCGCGCGTCACAATAATCCTCACGCGGGACTCGGGGTTCTCCGCTGCTGCCAGCGTGTCGCGCACCGCTCGCACGATCTCATCACGCGGGGGAAGCCGCAGGTAGATCCGCTCCGCGGACCGGGCCAAACGATCCAAGTGGTCGTCGAGAAAGACCAGCCGCCCGCGATTCGTGCCCACTGTCTCGTACACGCTGTCGCCAAAAAGGAAGCCTCTGTCGAAGACCGGCACGGCGGCTTCTTGGGACAAACAAGGCCGGCCGCCGATGTGAATACGGATTGACATCAAAGAAGTGCGAAAGCTAGTACAATCAGGCTAGGCAGGCCACCATCAGTATCAGGCCCCTTTGGGAGGGGGTACGCATTGAACATTCTGCGTGTCCGTTGCAGGAGTGCTGAGGAGTTCCGCGGTTTCTACAATACTGATCATCCCGAGGGCGGGATCTTCTGTCCGACCACCAAACAGCTCGCACCAGACGACGAAGTCGTCGTAGAGATCGTCTGCAAGGCCCTGCCCAACCGGGTTTTTGTTCGCGGTACGGTCACGTCGTGGCGGCCGGCCTTGCCCCGGTTGCGCGTGCGAGCTGGCGCCATGGTCAAGTTCGCGACGGAAGAAGGGGCCAAGCGTGATTTCGTGCTGGAGACGCTCGGTGGGCAACGCAAACCCACGCCACGCCGACGGCACACACGAATCCCCATCGGCTTGCCAGTCAAACTCCGCTTGGCCAGCGCTCCCGAGCCACTAGACGGCGACCTACGAGAAATCAGTGTTAACGGCGCGCTGGTTTGCGCGAAGGTGACCCCACCTCTCGGTACCGAGGTCGTGCTGGACCTGGTGCCGCCTGGCGGTGTGGCGCCCATGGCCATCGCCGGGCGTGTCATCTATCACGCTGGTCCGGGGCAGAGCGGCATCCGATTCGTGTTTCGCGAAGGTGGCGGTTCGCGCCGCTTGCGCGAGCTGGTGCGGCGATTCAGGAGTTCTTAGCGCCCCACCGACGGGCAGCGAGGACTTCGCCCCCTCCGCCTTGGCCTTGTACAGCAAGACGTCATTCATATTCGGACATGTCGCTTGGTTGACTCTGCGCCTCGGCTAACGGAAATTCCTGTTAGCGTCGATAGGGAAAGAGCCTGTAATATCACTCCGCCCATGAGCCCTTTGCTTTCCGCAGACATGAAACCGAAAGACCAGATCGCGGCAGGCACTCTGATCGGCGGTCGCTTCCAGATCCAGCGCTTCTTGGGCGAGGAATGCGGCAGCGACGTCTACCAAGCGCAAGACTCTCAAGGGGGCGCCTCGGTATCCCTCCGTGTCTTCACTGCGAAGGGAATGACGCTGTCCGCTGCAGAGGCTGACCTTGCCCAGGCTGCTCGCGTGCCACACAAAAACCTAGCGACGCTGGTTGCGTGGGGCCTCGACGGAAACCGCGTCTACGTAGCCTCGGAGGCCGTGGACGGCGCGAGTCTACGACAGATCTTTGATGCTCGGCGCAACGAGGGCAATGTGATCGGCCTGAATCACGCCCATGTCTTGCTGGGGCATGTGGCCAACGCCCTGGATACGGTTCATTCGGCCTTGATCCATGGAGGCGTCAATCCTGCGGCCATCCGGGTTACCGGCGCCGGCCGGGTCAAGCTCACCGACTTGGGCCTCTCGCGTGCGTTGCCCGCGCTGGCTCGGCGAGGTGGTCCTGACTCCAACTCGCATGGCGCCTACCTCGCGCCCGAGATGTCGGCAGGTGAAGAACCCTCGCCTGCGGCGGACGTGTATTCCCTCGCGGCGATCCTGTACGAAATGCTCACCGGCCATCCCCCGGCCTCGCCGCTGTGGCCGCCCAGTCAGGTGAACTCGGCGATTCCGCCTGCCGTGGATGCGGTGGTTGCGCGTGGCATGGCCCCCCTTCCGGAAACGCGTTTCTCCCGGCCAAGAGAACTTTGGGATGCGCTAGGGGCCGTGCTTGCCAGCATGGCGGGAAGCTCACCCGCCGCGGCCGCTCCTCCCAAGCCTGCCCGGCTGACCATGGGGAAGTCTTTCAGTGTCGCCGATGCCGTGCGCCTGACCGAGGAGTACGAGCGCTGGCTCATCCAGAAGGACAAGCTCGACTTCGGCCCGTTCTCTCTGGCCCAAGTGATGGCCCAGATGGACAAGGGCATCTTTGGCGGCGACGACATCATCGTCGATGTGGATTCAGGTGACCGGCAAAAGATTCGCGAGCATCCGCAGTTGGTCGAATTCACGCGACTCAATGAGCGCCGGCTCGAAGCGCAGCGCCGGGCACAGGCCGAGCGAGCCCACGAACACGTGGAGCGCAAGAAGGGCCGTTGGACTCTGCTCATTATCGGCACGGCGGTCTTGGCGCTGGCCGGGGGCCTGGCCTGGTTTATCCACAAGCGCGTGGCGGCCAAGGATGACGTGCTGGCCTCACGCGTGAGCGAAGCCGACGTGGATGCGTTCCTCAAGGACGTCAAGATCTCGTTCCCAGAACACAAGCGTGGCGTCAGGCACGGTGGAGGGCCCGGCGCAGGCCCCGGGGGCGTGGCTGGCCGTGCCGAAGACTTCAACAACAACATGGATCTCGGCGACGTGAGCCAAGGGGGCGGTGACGCCATCCTGGACGAAGGCACGATCGACAGAGTCATGCACGCCAACTACCGCCGACTGGTTCCCTGCATCATGGGCAGGGGCGTGCCGACCATCGAGGTCGACTTCGTGGTTCAGCCCACGGGACGGGTCAAGGCGGTGCGGGTCAACGGTCAGGGCAAGGGGCCGCTTCCGATGTGCATCTTGAATCAGATGCAGGCCTTTGGTTTTCCTGCCTACAAGGGCAAGAGCACCATCGCCAGCTGGTCGATGTCGATCCGCTGACGGCCGACGGCCGCGACCATACGGCGTCAGCTGATTCGTCTCGATAGCCGCGCGCGGCTGAGAACACAGAGGTGAGAGGAGAGGTCACAGAGCAGCCTCACGGCCGCAACCAAAGGGTGTGAGGTGATGCATCTTGCGGGCGCCCCGCCGGTGAGAACGCAGAGCGGAGAGGAGAGGGCGCAGAGAAAACGGAATGATGCGGAATCTTCGCGGCTTGCGAAGAAACTGCAACCTAGTAGTACAGAGCCGGACCGGACAGGCACTCATTCGATCTCTGCACTTCTGGCGTCGCGCTTCTTCGCAAGCCGCGAAGATCCTTTTGGAACGCCGGAACATCACAGCGTTCTCTCCGACTCTGTGCTCTCCCCTCTCCCCTCTGCGTTCTCGACCGCCGCTGGTTGAGAAGGTGAACCACCTCGTTTGCTGGGTTGCAGCCGCGAAGCTACTTGGCGAAGCCCGCGACGCGCTCTTTGCCCGGCTTGGCCGCGATCAGGCGCAGGCCCAGGACGAGGTCGTAGGTGAACCAGAAGTGCTCATCCTTGACGGTTTGCAGGCTCAAGACCTTGTCGCGCAGCTCGACCCGAACGACTTTGTTCACCGGCATCACATCGCCGGGGGCAGCCACGAGGAAAACGGCTTCGCGCTCCTCGGGAATCGTGAAGCTGTCTTGATTGGCTTGCAGGCCTTCGGCCGAAAGCGCGGCGGCGATAGTGTCTTTGGTCATTGGTAGAGTCTACAACGAGCGCAGCCCTTCCAGGGTGCGCGCGATCGCGTCGGGCAAGTCGCCCGCCATGAGATTGTGTGAACCCAACGTCCGGATTGCATTTTCCGCCGATTCGCCGTGCACGAACACGCCGGCGCAGGCGGCATCGGGCGCCGCCAGCCCTTGCGCCAGCAAGGATGCGATGACCCCGGTAAGCACATCGCCACTGCCAGCCGTGCCCAGAGCCGCGTTGGCCGTCGGGTTGATGTGGGCGGTTCCCTCGGGGCATGCGATCACCGTGCGCGCGCCCTTCAACACCACCACCGCACGTGATCGCTCGGCTAGTCGCCGGGCGTGTCCCAATCGGTCCCTCATGATTTCGCCGACGGCCAGACCGCAGAGGCGCGCCATCTCGCCGGGGTGAGGGGTCAGGATGCGAGCGGTGCGGGCTGACGACACAACGGGGCCAGCGTCCTCGGCCAACAGGGTCAGGGCATCGGCGTCAACCACGAGCGGGATAGGCAACTCGGCTACCAGCCGGCGCACCAAAGCCGCCATGCCCGGACCCGTGGGAATGCCCGGCCCCAGAGCCGCCGCCTTCATGCGGCCTGCCAGGGCCAGAATGCGCGAATAGCTCGCCTCATCCGCGTCGTCGCCGTCGGCGTAGCAGGCGGTCATCTCGGCCACCACCTTGGCGTCCAGCGCCGCCTGGCCAGCGGCCGTCGTGGCCACGGTGGCGAGTCCCGCGCCGGTGCGCAAGGCCGCCCGCGCCGCCAGCAGCGCTGCCCCTGTCTTGCCAGCCGACCCGGCGATCACCAGGACGTGACCGGCCGTGCCCTTGTGGGCCCCCGGACCTGGTCGGGGCAGCATCCGCGCCACGCCCTCGCTCTGCAGCCAGTAGCACAGCGGCCCCTCGGCCCTGGCGGCTTCCACAGCAGCGTCGGGTGGGACCCCCAGATCCACGACTTCGATCCGCCCGACTGGCGCATCGGGATCCAACACCAACCCAAGCTTGCGGCAGCCCATGGTGGCCGTCACATGCGCGACCAAAGCGACCCCGCGCACGGCGCCGGTGTCGGCATCCAGTCCCGAAGGAATGTCGACCGCGACGCGCAGGCAGTCGATCGCGTTCATGGCGCGAATGGCTGCCGCGGCCGGGCCGGTCACGTCGGAACGCAGCCCGGTGCCAAACACGGCATCCACGATCACGTCAGCCCCGGCGAGATACGTGCGCCAGGTGGTGGCATCCTCCTCGAACGAAGCATCGCGCACCAGCGCGCCGGGCAACGCCTCGAAGACGCGCGAAAAAACCGCAGCATCACCCGTCATCTTCTCACGTGGCATGGCCAAGAAGACCTGCACCTGAGCGCCCCGGTCGAGCAGGTGCCGAGCCACCACGAAACCATCACCGCCGTTTTGGCCGGCGCCGCACACCACGCGCACGTCCAGGTCAGACAGGCGGGGCTTCTCCCGGGCAATGATCTCCGCCACTCCGCGACCCGCGTTCTCCATCAGGACCAGGCCCGGCAGCCCAAGCTTGTCAATGGCGGCGCGGTCGACCGCCTTCATCTGAGCTGCGGAAAGTACCAAGGCCAAGGGATCCCTACTCCTTGTTCCTGGCGCCGGCTGCCATGGCCGCGCGCATGTCGATCACAGCGCGCTCCATTCCGACCAGCACGGCGCGCGAGATGATGCTGTGACCGATGTTCAGCTCTTCCATGAAAGGCAGAGCCGCCACGGGACCAACGTTGGCGTAGTCGAGGCCGTGCCCGGCGGCCAGGCGCAACCCAGCGCCCGCCACCGCTCGCCCTGCCTTCTCCAGCCGGGCCAGCTCACGACGCGCCGCCTCGCTGCTGAGAGCCGCATGGCAATAGTCACCCGTGTGTAACTCGGCGCAAGTAGCGCCCAGATCGGCGCTGGCCCGAGCCGCGTCCTCCTCGGGATCGATGAACAGACTGACACCGATACCGGCATCACGCAGGCTGCGCACCGCCCGGCCGATGACGGTGCCCTGCCCGCGCAGATCGAGCCCGCCTTCCGTGGTTCGTTCTTGGCGCTTCTCGGGCACCAGCGTGCAAAAATCGGGTTTGATCTCCAGGGCGATGTCCACGATCGATGGCACCGCTGCCATTTCCAGATTGAGCACGCCGCGCACAGTCTGGCGCAACAAGCGCACGTCGCGTTCCTGGACATGGCGCCGGTCCTCGCGCAAGTGAGCGGTGATGCCGTCGGCACCGGCCAACTCGCACAAGCCAGCGGCCAACACCGGGTCTGGGTAGATGGTGTCGCGCTGCTGGCGCAGCGTCGCGACGTGATCGATGTTGACGTGCAGACGAATCATTGTGCCAGCGCCTTCTGCATGGTCGCCACGATCTCCTCGGCATAGCCGCGGATGGTGTGCTCGTCGGTCCCCTCGATCATCACGCGCGCCTTGGACTCCGTGCCCGAGTAGCGTACCAGCACGCGGCCGTCTTGCCCCAGGGCCTTTTCCACCCGGCCGATGACCGCCGCGACGGTGGACAACTCTTGCAGCGGCGTCTTGCGTGCGACCGCGAAGTTGATGAGGACCTGCGGGTAGCGGGTCATGATGGCGGCCAGTTCAGACAGCGGGCGCTCTTCCTGCACCATGACTGACAGCACCTGCAAGGCCGCGAGCAAGCCGTCCCCGGTGGTGGCTTCCTCAAGAAAGATGATGTGTCCCGACTGCTCGCCGCCGAAGACGAACCCCTTGTCGCGCATGGCCTCGACGACGTAGCGGTCTCCTACCGCCGCGCGCAGCAGGGTTCCGTTCCGCGCGGCCAGCACCCGTTCCAAACCCAGGTTCGACATGACCGTGGCCACCACGGTGTTCCCCGGCAGCGCCTGGCGTGCCAGCAGCCGCGTGCCCAGGATGGCCATGATCTGGTCGCCGTCGACAATTTCCCCGCGCTCGTCCGTCAGGATCACGCGGTCGGCGTCTCCGTCGAGCGCGATGCCGATGGCGGCACGGGTGCGGCGCACCTCAGCCGCCACTTTTTCGGGATGCAGGGCCCCGCAGCCGTCATTGATATTGCGCCCGTTCGGCTCGGCGGACAGCACGGTCAAGTCCGCGCCCAGCTCGGTGAACACCTGCGGCGCGACCCGGTAGGCGGCGCCGTTGGCACAATCGACCACCACGCGCACGCCGTCGAGGGTGCGCGTCTTGGGGAACGTGTGCTTGAGGAACTGCACGTAGCGACCTTCCCCGTCGTCGATGCGAATGGCCTTGCCAATATTGGGTTCGGGGCCCGGCGTGGGGGCCTCGGGGTCGCCCATGCGGCGCTCGATGTCTGCCTCCACCTCGTCGGGCAGCTTGAAACCGTCGGAAGCGAATATCTTGATGCCGTTGTCCTGATAGGGATTGTGCGAGGCACTGATCACCACGCCCGCGTCGGCGCGCATGCTGGACGTGATGAAGGCGATGGCCGGCGTGGGCATGGGTCCGACCAGCATGACGTCAGCACCCGCCGAGACGATTCCCGCCTCCAGCGCGCTTTCCAGCATGTAGCCGGACAGGCGCGTGTCCTTGCCGATAACCACCCGGCAGCGCCGCCCGCCCCTGCGGAACCGCTCGGCCACCGCGCGCCCAAGCGCCAGGGCGATCTCCGCCGTCATCGGGTACTGGTTGGCGACGCCCCGGATCCCATCGGTGCCGAAAAGTCTTCGTGCTTCGTCTGTCTTGCTCATAAAGAGTGTCCCATTCTAGTCGAGTTGGCTGGCTTGGGCGATAGCTTCGGCTACGCGAGCCACATCGCGCATGGCCGCGACATCGTGAACCCGCACAGCGTCCGCACCGTTCATGATCGCCACCGCCACGGCAGCGGCCGTGCCGAAGACCCGTTCAGACGGCGGCCGGATTGCTCGCGTGGGGAGCCCGCCGGCTCCCCCTACGGGGGTTTCGGGACCGACGACCACCCCGCCCGCCCCGCGCGCTTCGCGCGCGCCCTCGTCGCCGGCGGCGGACCATCGCGCGAGGCCAAGCGAAGCGAGCGGGGAAGGGGTGGCGGGTGGGAGCCGAAGGGTTTGGGAACCCTTTGAGGGTTCCCATGATGAAAGCAGATCAGCGATGAATCGCTTGCGCGACACGCCCACCATGATGGGCACGCCCAGGCATGACCGCAGGCGCGCAAGATGCTTGAGCAGGCGCAGGTTGTGATCCAGGTGCTTGCCAAATCCAATGCCGGGATCGGCCCAGACCTCGCCGCAGCCTGCGGTCCTCGCCGCAGCCACGCGGCTGCCCAGCTCGCTCAACACTTCTTCGACCACGTTGTCGAAATGGACGTTGGCCTGCATGTCGGCCGGTTTGCCGCGCAGATGCCCCACCACCACGGCCGCCCGGCCCGCCGCAGCCACGTGCAGGATTTCCGGATCGAGCAAGCCCCCGGACACGTCGTTGATTGCGCTGGCCCCCTCAGCCAGGGCCGCACGCGCCGTGGCGGCCTTGTAGGTATCGACGGACACGCGCACCGTCGCTGGCAGACGCTTCGACAGCTCGCGAATCACGGGCGCCACGCGCGCGATCTCCTCGACCTCGGGCACCGGCACGGACCCTGGCCGCGTGGATTCTCCACCCACGTCGAGCCAATCCGCGCCACCCGCCACCATGGCCAGACCTGCGGCGACCGCATCCTCCACCGAAGAAAATCGTCCCCCATCCGAGAACGAATCGGGGGTCACATTGAGAACACCAACAATCCGCGTGGCCATCGGAGACGAGGCTGTGCCGGCCTACTCTGCTATGCCTTTTCGGGGTCAGGCAACGGTCGCGGGAACAGCCCAGGGCGTTGCCCGGGCCGGACTTGCTTCTGCTCTCCACCGTCCTTGCCCGCCACGGAAGGCGAAGCCGTGGGGGACCGGTCCAACTTGCCACCCGCAAACAGGACGTCGATCTCGGCGCCATCAATGGTTTCGTACTCGAGCAGGGCCTCGGCCAGCACGTTCAGCTTGTCCATGTTGCCCGTGATCACCAGCTTGGCGCGGTCGAGGTTCTCGGTGACGATCCGGCGCACCTCGGCGTCGATGTCCTCCGCGGTCTGCTCGCTGTATTCCTTATGCTCGGCGAAGTCGCGGCCCAGGAACACCATCTCTTCGTTGCGTCCGAAGTGCAGCGGTCCGATCTTCTCCGACATGCCCCACTCGCAGACCATCTTGTGCGCCAGGTCGGTGGCCATAGAGATGTCGTTGGAAGCGCCAGTAGTAATCTGCCCGAAGACCAGCTCCTCAACCACGCGGCCGCCCATGGCCACCGCGATCTGATCGTTGGCGGCCTCGCGCGACAGGTTGAGCCGGTCTTCCAAAGGCAACTGCTGGGTGAGTCCCAGGGCTCGTCCGCGCGGAATGATGGTCACCTTGTGAACCGGGTCTGAGCCCTTCATCATCTTGCCCACCAGGGCGTGCCCCGCCTCGTGGAACGCGGTGATGCGCTTGTCCTGGTCGCTGATGATCATCGAGCGCCGCTCAGGACCCATCAGGACCTTGTCCTTGGCCATCTCGAAGTCGTGGCGATCGAGCTGGTCCTTGTCCTCGCGCGCGGCCAGCAAGGCTGCTTCGTTGACCAGATTCTCCAAGTCGGCGCCCGAGAAACCGGGCGTTCCGCGCGCCACCACATCGAGATCCACGTTGGATCCCAGCGGCATCTTCTTGGTGTGAACCTTGAGGATGCCCAGCCGCCCCTTGACGTCGGGCCGCGGAACCACGATGCGGCGGTCAAAACGCCCCGGTCGCAACAGCGCCGGGTCGAGCACGTCGGGCCGATTGGTGGCCGCGATGAGAATCACGCCGTCGTTTGACTCGAAGCCGTCCATCTCGACCAGCAACTGGTTGAGGGTTTGCTCGCGCTCGTCGTGGCCGCCGCCCAAGCCCGCCCCGCGGTGTCGGCCCACGGCATCGATCTCGTCGATGAACACGATGCAAGGCGCGTTCTTCTTGCCTTGCTCGAACAGGTCGCGCACGCGGCTGGCGCCCACGCCCACGAACATCTCCACGAAGTCGGAGCCAGAGATGGAGAAGAAGGGAACCCCTGCCTCGCCCGCGATGGCGCGCGCGAGCAGGGTCTTGCCCGTGCCGGGCGGTCCCATCATGAGCACGCCCTTGGGAATGCGGCCGCCCAGGCGGGTGAACTTCTTGGGGTCCTTGAGAAAGGCGATGATCTCCTCGACCTCGTCCTTGGCCTCCTCGATCCCGGCCACGTCGGCGAAGGTGATCTTCTTCTGGCTCTCGGACAGAAGACGTGCCTTGGACTTGCCGAAGCTCATGGCTTTGCCGCCGCCCATCTGCAGCTGGCGCATGAAGAGCAGAAAAACCACCGCGACCACGATGATGGGCAGCCACGTGATCAACATCTGCTGCCAGAACCCGCCCTCGGACTCGCGTGTGATCTCGTAGGAAATGTTGGCCTTGTTGAGCTTCTCCAGCGTCTGCTCGCCGATGAAGCCGTTGGTCACGAAGGCCTCGTCGCCCTTCTTCAAGATCCCGCGGAATTCGGCGTTGTTGCCGTTCATGCGGATCTGCAACGGGGTCGTCTTGAAGTCGGCGGGCGACTTTTCGACCTTCTGAATGAACTCGGAGAACGCCATTTTCTGGTCGGTTGCCCGCGGATTGATGAGCTGCCACACCAAAAAGAAGGTGAAGAGCAGCATGGCCCAAACCAGGATGGTCTTGTGACTATTGCGCACGCGCGGTCCTCTGATGCTGTCGACTATCTGATCAGAATATTGACCGCAAAAAGCGCGGCGTCAACGAGAGTTCCCGTCGGCAACGCTGTCAGACAGAGCGCACGGCGAGCCAGCGCTCCGTGTCGCCCTGCGGACGCCCGATCTCGGAGGGTCGCAGACCCGCGACAAACAGGATGTTTCCGTCGGCGGCGACCAGTGCGGGCAGCTCGTGCCGGAGGTCGCGAGGGATTTTGGCATCGACCAGCAGATCCGAAACCTTGCGGCTGCCGCGGCCGCCGCGTGGACGCATGCGCTCGCCCGGGCGCCAGGCGCGCACCTCCAGGGGCCGCGCGATCCGTGTGGCATCAAAGACTGCGGCCCCGCTCGGTGGGACCGCGGGGTACCGCCCTTCTTCCAGCTTGAGAGCCGGGCCCTCGCTTCGACCCGGCAGACGATAAATTCCTGGGCCCTTCACCCGAACCGCCTCGGACGAAGAAGGGCCAAAATCTTGGTGCACGTGTGGTCGAAAGTGGACGTTTCCGTAGCTCACCACCACCTCACCCTGGGGGACCGAGACCCGTCGCGTGCCCCGCCCTTCAGCCGCCATCCGTTGGATCAGCGCGGCCGCACGCCGCGGGACAGGTGGAAACGCGAGCGGGTCACGGGTCGGCGCCCCTGCGGCGATGGCGCGCGCCTCTTGTGCCAGGGACAGCAGCGCCTCGACCACACGCGGGTTCTCGCGAGCCAGCATGGGCAGAAGGTCGAGACGAATCCGCACCCGCGCATAGTGCCGGTTGGCATTCGAGGGATCCTCGATGAAGGCAATGTGCCGTTTGGCCAGAAATGCAATGATGCCTTTGCGGCGAACGTCAAGCAGGGGCCGGATGAAGATCCCGCGCTGGCACGGAATTCCTGCAAGGCCACCGATGCCCGTGCCGCGCATGATACGAAACAGCACCGTTTCGGCCTGATCATCGGCCGTGTGACCGAGAGCGACGCGCGCGCACCCCAGCCGGACCGCAGCTTCTTGCAAAGCAGAGAGGCGCACGTTACGAGCGGCTTCCTGCCACGACACATGGGCGTGGCGCGCGGCCTTGACGTCGACCTCGAGAGTTTCGCAGGCAATGCACAGGGCGTGGCAACGCTCGGCCACCAGGGCGGCCTCGCTTGCCGATTCCGGCCGCAGACCGTGATCCACGGTCGCCGCGACCAACTCGATGTGCAAGCGGGACGCGAGGCGCACCAGTGCGTGCAGCAGAGCCATCGAGTCGGGGCCGCCCGAGACAGCCACCAGCACGCGCTCGCCGGCCGCAAGCAGCGCCTGCTCGCGAATGGTGTGCAGCACCTGGGACAGCAACTAACTTTCCTTGCGCAACAACACGATGTGCTCCCGTCGAGGGCGGCCTTCGAAGATCTGGCGCAGGCGATAGTCGTGGGGCGGCCGGGCCTGCGACACGCGCGCCACCGGAACCAGGCCCAGGCGCCGGGCCTCGTCCTCGACGGCTTGCGCGGCGTCCTCGGGCGCACCCGCGACCACACCATCGCCAACCTGCAAGATGACGGCCGCGCCCCGACGGGCCACGCGTGCCATCTCCGACAGCCAGCGCCGCCGATCGTGCAGCCAGCGCTGGGCAGCCGAGCCCAACCCCTCGTCGCGCGCGCCCACTTGCACGCGATCCAGATTCGCGCGCGGCAACCCCAGCCAAAGGAAGCGCACATCGTGGTGTTCGGCGTAGTCGTAGGTTCCGGCGTAGGGTGGCGAAGACAAGATCAGATCGAACCCAGCGGCAGCCAGCGGGCTCAAATCCCGTGCGTCGGCTACGCGAATCCGTGGCGGGAGCGTTCCCTCCGGTGTTCGCCGTTCCAAGGCCTCCAGGCCGCGCGCCAGTTCTTCGGCACGGCTGGCAAAGAAGTGCGAGGGCACGCCCCGGCCGATGCGCCGGGCTTCCGCCTCCTCGCTGCCGCGCATGAACTTCACCAGGATCGATGACAGGCCGGCGCGCAAAGCCCGGCCCACGTCGTCTTCCTTGGTTTCGCCGATAAGCGCGCGCAAACCGTAAAGCTCAAGCGCGACATGGGGAAAGAATCGGTCTTTCTCGCGGGCTGCCCACTGCGGAATATCGGGCCGCTGGCGCTTGCGTGCGCGCTCCGCGGCCTCCTCAGCGATCTGGCGTGCGCTCTCCACCAGTCGCGCGCGACCCTCGGGCCCCAGGGTGGTCGAGCGGACCTGCGCGATGATGACAGCCAGCGGGCTGGCATCACTGCCCGCGGCCTTGCGACCCGCGGCCATGGCCTCGACCAGGACCGTGCCGCTGCCGCAAAAAGGATCCAGCACGTCCTGGCCAGGCTGCGAGAAGCGCGCGATGGCAGTGCGCGCGGTGAAGGGGTGCATGCGACCGGCGTAGCTGTGAAACCCGTGGGTGAGCGCACGCGCCAGGCCCGGGTCAGGCGTGAGCAGCTGGGCCAGCGCCAACGCACTCTCGTGGTCGCCAGCCTGTTCCACCGCCCCGCCGAAGACGGAAAACGCCTGCTTGCGGCGTTCGACCCTGAGCACGGAAGGAGTCGCTTTCCCTCCTTCGCCCTTGTGATCTCGCTTCTTCATCCGTTCCATCGCGACCACTCGAAAATGCCCTCAAGCAGCTTGTCCACCTCGCCTACCATCTTCTGGGCATTTTCGTTGGCCATGGCCGAAAGCGCGACCTTGATGTCCTGCAGGTTGCGCAGCTGTGACAAGAGCTGCACGTCAGATCCCTTGTCGAGGAAGCGTCGGTCCAGCGCCTGCCCCACCTCGCGCAACTTGCCCGCCAGACGCAGCAGTTCCGCGTCGGAAGGCGGCGCAAGCGACGAATGTGTGGCTGACTCGGTCATGATTTGATCGTGACTATAGCGCGAGCATGGGGCCGGACCTACTGTTGCCGTCGGCGCCACCCGTCCACGAAGCGGCCATGAACGGCTCGGCCCGCGGTCAACCGTGAAGGATCCGTTCCATCAAGATATCCTCGAGACTGCGCCGACCGTCAAAAACCGCGTGGATCTGAACGACACCAGCACCGACCCGGTAGATGATCCGCCACGGGCTCTCCTGGATCTCGCGCCAGGTGTGGTCTCCTATCGACCGAAGCTCCGGTGGAGTGCGGCCACGGTTGGGGAACGCGGCCAGGGACTCCGCTCGGTCGACGATACGGTCGACTATCGGACCAGCCCGCAGCGAAGACTCGCCCAGCAAGAACAAAGCGATTCTCTCAAGGTCGGCTGCGGCCGGCCCGGTCCACACCACACGAAATTCGCGGACTCGCCTCATCGCCGGGCGGCCCGGCGCAGGGCGGCGTGAGCGCGCCGGCGTACGTCCCCGCTGGAGTACGTCTTCTCGCCCCGAGTGAGCGACTCCTGGCTTTGCGCGAGCAGCTTCAACATCGAGAGAGTGGCTTGCATGTCGTCGTGTCGTCGTGCATCCATCACGACGACGCGAGCCCGGCCGTTCTGGGTGATCAAGATGGGCTCTCCGGTACGGACAGCCTCGCCAACCACATCCTTGGTATGAGTCTTGAGGTCGGTGATGGGTCGCGCACTGGTCGCTCGCATAGACCGCAATATAGCACTGAATTTGGTGCTACACGCGAGGTCTTGCCCTGCCCTCCCCGGCAGCATAATGTTCTCCCCGTCGTTTGAAGCCTAGCCACACCTACGAGACTTGGAGGGACACGAAATGAAGAATCTCTTTCTTGCTGCGATGACCATTGCCACGATGGCGTTCTCTGGCTGCGGCAACGACGATGTCAAGTGCTCGGACAAGGGCAAATGCGCGCAGGACACTACACCCTCGGCGACCTATGTCACCGGCTGCCAGGCGATGTTGGCCTCGACTTGCGGAAGCCCGTTTCAGGCCGTTCTGAACTGCGTAGAGGCGAACGAGAAGTGCGACTCCAGCGGAAATATGGATTTGACCGCCACCGAATCCGCTTGTCCAACGCAGTTTGGCAACTACGCGGCTTCCTGTTTGGCGAACCCGACGGCGGCAGGCTGCACCAGCAGCGTCGCGCACTGACCAGGATCTTGTAGAGCGCGATCCAATACGGTGCCAGTTACCTATGTCGCACAGAGGCACAGAGGGCACAGATCTCGGATTAGAAGAAAGGATTTAGACTGCGCTATAATCCAACCCTTTCCTCTCTCCTCCGCCCCTGCGGCCTCTGTGCCTCTGTGTGGAACAGGTGACTTTGATCCACCCCAACATCGCGTGATGGGCGTTTAGCGACGGACATCGGACCTGAGCGTGGCTGGCGCGTCGAGAACACGCATTTGATCGCCCGCTGCATTTCCTGTACGCTCCGGCCAGAAAATTCGTCGGTGACTTGCACATGGAACCTCTAAGAATCAAGCCAGCAGGAAGCGCGAAGTGGGATCTCGTCAGCCTGGGCGAAATCATGCTGCGCCTCGATCCCGGGGATGGACGTATCGCAACCACACGTTCGTTCCAGGTGTGGGAAGGCGGCGGCGAGTACAACGTCGCACGCGGGCTGCATCGCTGTTTCGGCCTGAAAACCGCGGTGGTGACCGCCCTGGCGGACAACCCCATCGGCCGCCTGGTGCAGGATCTCATCTACCAGGGGGGCGTGGACCAATCGCACGTCAAATGGGTTCCCTACGATGGCGTGGGCCGCACGGTTCGCAACGGCATGAATTTCACCGAACGCGGATTCGGGCTGCGCGCCCCGCTCGGCTGTTCCGACCGCGGGCACACCGCGGTGTCGCAGCTGCAACCCGGCAGCGTGGACTGGAAACTGATCTTCCGCGGGGAAGGCACACGCTGGTTCCACACCGGCGGAATCTTCTGTGCCCTGTCGGAAACCACACCCCTGGTGGCCAAGGAAGCGCTCAAAGCCGCGCGCGACAACGGCACCGTGGCGTCCTATGACCTCAACTATCGTGAGTCGCTGTGGAAAGCCATCGGTGGGCGCAAACGCGCTATCGAAGTCAACCGCGAGGTCGTGTCCCAGGTCGACGTGCTCTTTGGCAACGAAGAGGATTTCACCGCGGCGCTGGGCTTCGAGGTGGAAGGCGTGGACGAGAACCTGTCGCAACTTGACCCAGAAAGTTTCCGCCGAATGATCGAACGCGTGATCGCCGCGTACCCCAATCTCAAGCTGGTGGCCACCACCCTGCGCAATGCCCGAAGCGCGACCTGCAACGATTGGGGCGCCGTGTGCTACTACCAGGGTCAGCTCTATTCCGCCACGGTCCGCAACGATCTGGAAATCTACGATCGGGTGGGCGGCGGTGACTCGTTCGCGTCCGGGTTGATCTACGGTTTTCTCGCCGACAAATCCCCGGAGTGGGCCGTGGAATGTGGAGCCGCGCATGGGGCGTTGGCCATGACCACGCCCGGCGACACCACCATGGCAACCTTGGCAGAAGTCGAAAAGGTCATGAAGGGCGCCAGTGCGCGCGTGGCCCGCTAGTTTCCAAAGAAAGGCAGCATGAGATCGCGCGACAAAGCAGAAGTTAGCAGTCGTCTCACATCCATCGGCATCATTCCCGTGGTGCGGGCCGAGTCCACCGACATGGCAAGGCGGGCGGTGGCGGCCATCCTCAAGGGCGGGATCTCGGTGCTCGAGATCACCATGACGGTTCCCGGTGCGGTGGACGTGATTAAGGGACTGACCGAGGAGATCGATCCCGAGGTGATCATCGGCGCGGGCACGGTGATGGACGCGCAAACCGCGCAGACCTGTATCGAGGCTGGTGCCCAGTTCATCGTGAGCCCGGCGCTGAGCCTCGAGACGATTGCCTTTTGTAAGCAGCAAGGCGTCTTGGTGATGCCGGGCGCGCTCACCCCGACCGAGGTGGTGACTGCCTGGTCGGCGGGCGCCGATTTCGTAAAAGTGTTTCCCGCGGGCGCGGTGGGCGGAGCGAGCTACCTCAAGGCCCTCAAGGCGCCGCTGCCGCACATCAAGCTGGTCCCCACTGGAGGGGTTTCCTTGCAGACTGCTGCGGCCTTCATCAAGGCTGGGGCCGAGGCCCTGGGCGTGGGCGGCGACCTGGTCGACGTCAAAGCCTTGCGCGAGGGACGCGACGAACTGGTCACCGATCGCGCGCAGTTATTTGTTGATATCGTCAAACAGGCACGGGCGAAGTAGGCGGGTGCGTCTGGATGTCTCCCCTCCGCTGAGAACACCGAGGGGAGAGGAGAGGACACAGAGGCCTACGCGTGCGAAACCACCACCAGGGTTTCCGAACGTCGCACCACGCACTCGAGCACGCGGTCCAGGGTCTCGGGATCAAGGGTAGCGAAACTCTCGTCGAGCACGCGCAAGTCGGCTTGCTGCAGCAGCGCCCGCGCTACGCACACGCGGCTGCGCTCGCCTTGCGAAAGCTGCCAACCACTGTCCCCCACCATTTGTTGCAGCCCTCCCGGCATGCGCGCAATCAGGTCGGACAACCCCAGCTCGCGACAGATAGCCTCGATCTCCTGCTCGTCTTCCGAGCGCGGCGGCCAGCGCCGGGCCATGGCGATGTTGAACAGCAGCGACGCTGACAAGATGTGGTTCTCGTGGCTCTGCGGCACGCCTGCGGCGCGCTGGCGCCAGCGCTCGGGCCGCAGGCTGTGATGGTCGAATCCGCCCAACAACAACAAGCCGCTCGACGGCTGGCGCAACCCACAGAGAAGCGCGCCCAGGGTCGACTTGCCCGAGCCCGATGGTCCTTCGAGCAGAATGTGCTGGTGCCGCCGGATCTCGATGCTGCAGCCACGCAACACCGGCTCGAGTCGGCCCGGGTAGCTGAAGCTGACGTCGCGGCCCACCAGCAACCCACGCCGGCCGGCGCTCGCCTCGTCCACTTCCGTGGGCAGCACGGCCACGCTCTCTCCCGCTTCAGGCGTCTCTGACGCCGCCTCGAACAAGGGCTGCGTGCGTCTCCAGCCAAGGAAGGCCGCCGCCAGGCCTGGCCCGGTCTCCATGGCCACGCGACGAAGAGCCAAGTACACCAGCAAGACGCCGCCCAGGCTGACCGCCAACGGCGTGCTTTGCGCTGTGCCGGTTGCAAAGCTCGGGGCGAGCGCCGCCACACCCAGCACCAGCCAGCCGCGGGGCAAAAACGACGACAGGCGCGCCATCTCGCTGTCGAGGGCGGCCTGCTTGCGACCGTAGACTGCCAGACCTCGGTCCGCGCCCTCCTGTTGCTGCGCCGCTGGCTGCTGCGCCACCAAGGTGCGATAGCCCACCATGGTTTCCACCAGCTCGTCGGTGAGTAGCAAGCGTGCGTCGGCCCAGTCGAGCAGTCGTCGATACAGGCGGCGCACCAGTCCGGCGGCCAAGAGCAGCCAGCCGACCAGCAGCGCGAGGTGCAGAATCGGCGCCGCGCCCAGCAGCAACACCACAGCGCCAAACAAGAACTGGAATACGTCGGCCAACAACAAAGGCCCACCGGTGCGCGCGAAAGCATCCAGGGCATCAGCCTCCAGGACAGTGCCGAGCAGGTTCCCTACCCCTTTGACCCGCACCTGGTCGGCGGGCAGGCGCAGGATGCCTTCGAGCAAACGCTCGCGCACCAGTCCGCCCACTTGCACGGCCAGACGGCCAGCCGCCCACACCCCGCTTCCCCGACACGCCACGAAAGTCAGCAGCAACATGCCCCATGCCCAAAGCCAGCCCGGTTCCAGATGGCCCTGCAGCGCCGCGGCCCCAAGCAACCACCACGAGCCCACCATGAGCGCAAAGCCCGCCAGATACGATGCCAGCGCAGTGCCCACCACGCGCCTGGCCCCTGCCTGGGCAAAGCGTTCGGCCAGGCTGCTGGCAGCCGGGTGTAGCGCCCAGCCCACCGCCGCCCGGCTGGGCCCGACCACGCCGCCGAGAATCCGGCGGGTCTTCTCTTCATCGCGAGCCGCGAGGCCCACGGCCGAAGCAAAACGGGCGAAGGCCTCCCCGGCCGGACCGCGCTGCTCATCGTCGAGCCAGGCGTCGATCTCGGCCGCGGCCAGACGATGCACGCGCCGGTCAGCGCCCAGCACCTCGGCCACACGCCCGCGCTGGTCACAGGTCAGCAGCACCAAGAACAGCGCCCCTGCCGAGTCCGAGCCCGGATGGGCGACCAACACCGGACCTCCCTCGGCCAGAAGCCCACGCACGGTCGACACGCGCGCATCCACCGGCTCAATCTCCAGCCCGAGTTGACTGGCGGCATCTTCCACGAAAGCAGCCAGGGCCGGACCGTCGCCGATGTTGGACGGAGGATCTTGCAAGCGGGTCGCCCGTCGCTGAGGCAGGAGGCGCTCGGTCACCGCGACCAGAGCATCACCCAGTCTACCGGCTGGCCAGGCTGCGGCCGCCGGGCTGGCCATCGTCGCCGCGTCCGCACGCCCGCGGCTCATGTGGTTCCTCCCTGTGCCGGGCGCTCTTCGATCTGTCCCTTGTCCAGGCGCAGATGCCGCCACTGCGGGCCGTCAAGACGCGCCCGCGCGCGCACCTCGGCCGCCAGCAAGCGGGCGTAACGCGTGCCCGCCTGGCCGGCCAGTTGCTTGGGCGCACCGTCCTCAGCCACGTGTCCTTTGTCCACCACCAGCACTCGCGGAAACTCCAGGGTCTGGCCGATGTCGTGGGTGATGCACAGAAATGTCGCCGTCGCCCAGCGTGCCCGCGCGGCCTTCAGCAGATCTTCCCGCCGCGAACGTTCCAGCCCGCAGAAAGGCTCGTCGAAAACCACCAAGCGGGCCGCGCCCCGACACACGGCCCGACCCAGCCGCACCCGCTGGCCCTCGCCGCCGGAAAGCAAGGCCCCGCCTGCGCCCAGCGGCGTCTGCAAACCCATGGGCAGACGGGCCAGCACCTCGTCGAGCTGCGCGGCCTCCACCGCGTCGCCCACAGCCCGATGCTCGCCGTCGCTGCCGAAGCGAAGATTCTCCAGCAACGACCGATTCCACAGCTGCACCGCGGGATCCACCCACAGGGTCTGGCGTCGCAGCTCGTCCAGCCAGCGCCCGCGCAGTTCCTGGCCGTCGACGCGCACCACGCCGACGTCCGGGCGATACCAGCCCAACAGAAGACCGACCAGGCTGGACTTGCCCGCGCCTGATGAGCCTACGATGGCCACGTGTTCGCCCGCCGCGAGAGTCAGCCTGTCGACCGCGAGGATCTCGTTGCCCGCCGCTATCACGCGTACCTCGCGCAGATCCACGGCAGCCCCGGCCGCGGTCGACTGCGGAAGCGAACCGTCCTCCGCTTCGGCTGGGCTCTCCGGCGCGCCCAACGGCTCCATCAGGCGCAAGGTCACGTTGCGATGCTGCGGGTATTGTTGGATCAGAAACGCGATCTCCTGGCCCAGCGACGGCAGCATGAAGAGCCAATACACGATCAAGATCGCCCAGCCCGAGCCCGAGGCTGACATCAGGTAGCGAAAGACCAGAACCGCCGCCAGACCGAATCCCAGCAAGCCCTGCGCGGTTTCGATGATGACCGCCAAACGCGTGGCGTCCCGGGCCGCCCGCGCCCACTCGCGCAGTCGCCCGCCGTGCTCGCTGCGCAGCGCCGGCTCGGCGGTGTGCGCGCGAATGGCTGACAGGCCCAGCAGCGCGTCTAGATAGAAGCGCGCCAAGCCCCCGGCGTGGCCGCGCATGCGCAGATCCCGTTCCACCAGCGCCGGCTGGAAACAAAACGGCAAGACCAGCATCAGCCCCGCCAGCGTCAAGACCAAGGGCGCGCCCGACGGATACAGCCAGATCACGCCGGCGGTGGTGGTGATCATCTCGCAGGTCGCGCGCACCAGCTGACCACCCTGCCCGGGCAGAAGGCGCAGCCAGTGCAGAAGGTGCGCGCGCTCCGCCATGTCCGAAATCGGCCGGCTCTGGAAATAGCGATCCCCGAGCAGGGGCAATTTGCGCAGAAAAGCCTGGCGCAGCCGCATCTCCAGCCGGCTGCCCACGGCCCACAGGGCCCGCGCCAAAGGCCATTCCACCAGGAAGAATGAGGCGAGCAGCACGAGCAAAGCGCCCGCCGCTGCCAGGCGCTGCTCGAAAAGCGGCAGGCGCTGACCGATGTCGATAGCGCTGCGGAAAAGCAGCGACTCCACCACGGTCCCGATTCCGGCCAGCGCCAACGCGGCCACCACAGGTACGAAACGCAGAAGCCCGTCTGCGCGCAAGAACTCAAGCAGCTTGCGCGCCGGACCTGGCTGATCGTCAGCCAGCACCGCCGCCAGATCGGGCGGCGGCCCTTGTGCCGCTTGCTGCCCGTCCCGGCCAGAAACCCGCAGCGCCAGGGCTCCGCGCAAGGTCAGCATGGGTTGCCCGTCGACCGGCGCGGCTAGGCGCGCGGACCACAGAGTTTCAGGCACGAGCGGCGACTCCACGTCACGCACCACCTCTTGCCACAGGCACTCGAAGGCCCGCGCGGCACGGGGACGAGATACGACTTTGCCGCTCAACAATTGTTCGGTTGCCCGGGCGCAGGCCTCCAGCGCACACAAGGGGCGCCAGTCCGCACCGGCCGCGGCCGCAGCGATGCGCTGACCGGCATCGCGCACGCCCAGCCTGTGCAAGCGGAGCCGCAGCGGATCCAGGAAGCCCGGCTCGCGCGTCCACGCCGCAAAGTCTGCCGCCGGGGCTGGCATCTCGTGTACGTACAAATCGCGCAGGAGATCTCGCTTGCTCATCCAGCGCCGGCCGCGGCCCGGGTCCATGACCTGGATCCACGGCCCCACCATGCGCCACACCACCACGAAGTGGGTCAGGCCCGAAGGCAGCCTGACCACGACCAGGGCCGGCAGCGCATCGGATTCGCGCAAGAGCACGTGCTCCACCGGCAACAACATCTGGCTGGCTTCCAGACCCAGTCTTCCAGCCAAATCCTCGAGCGTATCGATGGACGACCCGTCGACCGTGGTGTGACAAGCCTCACGCAGCCGACCGTAGTGGGCGCGAATGCCGAAACCTTCCAGCAGCGATTTCAGGGCTGCGGGGCCGCAGTCCATGGCCGAGGTCTGCACCACCTCGTGGGCGAAGAACTGCCGCCGCTCCCGCGCGCTCTCCGACTCACCCTGGGCGTGGTCCTTTGAAACAGTTCTGCTCATCTATCTGGAACCTGCGCCGGGTTGGGCACGGCGGGCGCGGCACTGGCCTGGGCACTCATAAGGAACCGGCCGGCCGTGTCCAGCACCAGGGCAAAAGGCGAAACCCGTTCCACCTCGACCTCGGCACTAGCCGGCAGGCCATGCTCCAAAGGAATGTTCGTCCGCTGCGGCGAGCGCAAGACCAACTCAACGCGAATGAGGCCGTCCTTGGGCTCATTGCCCACGCGATCCACTTCGGCCTGCAGCATGCCGTACTTGGTCCAGGGAAAACCGAGCATGCGCAGCCGCGCGCTCTGCCCCGTGTGCACCCGCCCGGTCGCGGTCGCCGGGTCGAAGAAGGCCACGGCGCGCAGCCCGCCGGTGGGAACGACGGTGCATAGTCGGGTGCGTTCGGCCAGCATGGCGCCAGCCCGCAGGTTCACCATGTTCCCTATGCGGCCGGCGATGGGCGCGCGAATCAAGTGCAAGTCGATCTTCTGATCGAGAATGCGCAGCTTGCCCTCGGCGTCGGCGCGCTCGCTCTGCAGGCGCGCGATGTCGGCCTGCAATCCCGCCATCTGCGCCTTGCGCTCGCTCACCTTGACCGCGCCCTCGTTGCCCACCCGGCCCACCTGCACGCGCGCGGCTTCGGTCTCGGCGTTCTGTCGCTGCACCTCGGCCTGCAGGCGGTCGCGGTCCAGCGTCGCCACCAGCCGCTTTTCGTGCAGCGACTGGATCTTGACCCGCTCTGCTTCTTTCTGCTCGGCCACGGCATTCGAGGCGCGTAGGTGGGCGCGCGCCTCGTTCACCTGCGCCGCACTGGCGCGCCCCTCGCCGCGCATAGCTTGCTCTTGCGAGGCCAGTTCTTCGCGCAAGGCTTCGATCTGCGGGCCCAGGGTCGCCAGTCGGCTCTGCTCGGCCGCGCGTTCCAAGCGGAATGCCTCGGCATCCAGCTCGACCAGAATCTCGCCCTGCTGCACCTGCCGGTCGAGCACCAAGGCGCTGCGCAGGAGGCGCGCCGCCACCGGCGAATCGACATCATAGGGCGCCGTCGCCACTTCCAAGCGCGCCGAGCGACTGACCTCGTAGAGCCCCACCCGCGCCAAGAAAAACCAGGCCGACCACGCCGCCAAGAGAACCCCACCCAACACGCCCGTCACGACCATGCGGGAAGAGGCGTCCTGGGCTCGTGCAAAGCGGGCAAACATGAGATCCCTCGACTGTCGCCGACCATGATACACGACGGACGAGCGGAACGGATCAACCGATGTCGGAGTAGCCGCGCATCAGATCCAGGCCAGAAAACGCTCGGCAGGCAAGACGCGGATCGCTCCCCAAATCCGCGTGTGGCCACGGCGCACGACCTGGATCGCCCACTTGGGGCGTAGCCGCTCGGCGAAATAGCGCAAGGCCGGACTCGGCTCGCTGTCTGAAAGCTTGGCTTCGACCAGCAGCACAGGTCGGCGGCGATCCGTGACCAGGAAGTCGACCTCTCGCTTCTCCCTGTCGCGGACATAGAGCAAGGCGTAGTCGCCGTACCCGTAGTCGTTCCATGCGTCGACGAGCTTGAGCAGGTGGAGCGCGACCAGGTTCTCGAAACGTACTTCTATGATCATCGAAAATAGTCACGACTTTTTTCGATAGTTATCGAAACATCCATGACGCGCGCCATACCCCCGAGAGGCGGCGAGGCTTCGTGACAGCCTCGCCGTGCCGCCTGATCTCTACCGCAGATACTGTGCGAGGCCGATGCCCTGGTTCTTGATGGCGTCGGCGACAAACCCAGCCAGCACCTGAGCGCCAGCGAGGTTGGTGTGGGACAGCCGCTCGACGAAACGCCGCGCATCGTCGCTTGAGCGACTCATCGGCGCGCGCCACGCGGCGCACACGGACAGGCTTCTGACGGAGATTCGAAAGTCGTGGGCTCCGGTCTTTCTATAGAAGCTTTGGGCCACCCACCCACATTTCCCCAGTGGTGACACCGCTGTCATGCAACCCCTGAAGGAAGAGGCTCCATGAACCACCACTGCGTTGGCAAGATACTCCTGGGTCTATTTGCAATGCTGCCAGTCCTGGCCGTCGGAGGATGCGACTCATCTACGTCGCCATCGCCGGAGCACTCAGGCGGAGCGAGTGGCGGGACTCCGGAAACCGGCGGTGCGCCGGCAGCAGCAGGACACGCGGCTGCTTCATCTCCCGGAACAGGCGGCGCGAATCCCGCAACCGGCGGCGCCCCTGGAATTGCGGGCGACACGGGGGCCGCTGGCGCCGCTGCTGGTGCTGGTTCGGAGGGCGGGATCGGCCCGAGTGGCGCGATTGACTCCGGTGGTGTGACGACCGAGAGTGGCGCGACGGAATCTGGTGGCGCGACGGAATCTGGCGGCAAGAGCGCGGGCGGGACAAGCGCTGGCGGCAAGACGACGGGCTCAGCCGGCGCGACAGGCAGCTCGGGTGGTGCGAAGAGCTCCGGTGGTGTGACTACCTCGGGTGGTGCCACGCCCGCCGGTGGCGTGACGGGTTCTGGCGGTGCCGGTGGCAAGGGAGGGACCGCTGCGGCCGGCAGTTCCGGCTCAGCTGGCGCGACAGGCACGGGCGGTACGAAGTCAGGCGGTACCACGTCCAACGGCGGTACCACGTCCAACGGCGGTACCACGTCCAACGGGGGCACGACCACGGCAAACACAGGGTCTGCGCCGTCAGGGACACCCGTGGGCGTGCATGGACAGCTCAAGGTCGTCGGCAATAAGATCGTCGACAAGAACGGCAATCCGGTCACGCTGCATGGAATGTCGATGTACGACTGGTCTCAACAGGGGAGGCAGTTCTACAACGCATCCGCGGTTGGCCACCTGGCCAAGGACTTTGACTGCGCCATTCTTCGAGTTCCCATCCTGCCCCAAAACGCCACTTCGGGGCTGAGCCGGCTTGAGGCCGTGCTCGACGCTGCCATCGCCAACGGCATATACGCAATCATCGATTGGCACGGGGGCGGCGCCTCTCAACAAACCACAGCCGCAACCTTCTTTGGCAACATGTCCGCCAAGTACGGCAGCAATCCCAACATCATGTACGAGCCCTGGAACGAACCCACCGTCGCCTGGGCCACTGTCAAGACCTACCATGAGGCGGTCATCGCGGCGATCCGTGCCAACGATCCCGACAACATCATCTTCCTTGGCACTCCCCAATGGGACCAGAAACCTGACACGGCCGCCGCCGATCCTGTCACCACTTCCACGAACCTGGCCTATGTGGTCCACTTCTACGCGAATAGCCATCCTCTAGCCGGTTTCCAGAAGGCGATCACCACGACGCTGAACGCAGGCCTTGCCATCTTCGTTACCGAATACGGTGGATGCTCGGCGAACGGAAACGGCACCTTCAATGCGACGGAATTGCAGAAATGGTGGACCTTCCTGGATGCGAACGACATCGGTTGCACGAACTGGGCAGTCGAGACCAATGGCGAGACGTCCTCCATCTTCAAGACCAACGCGAGCGCGAATGGCCCGTGGACCACGGCCGATCTCACAGACCCGGATGGCACAACGATTATTACTTACATACAGAGCAAGTACGCCGCGACCCTAACGTCACCCTGACCGCCGCTTCCTGTACGAGATCGCGACCGGCACACCACCCGGGGCAGCATTGGATTGGGCGGCCACGAGGCCGAGGGCCTGCCGTTGCACCCTCGGCCGCTCTTGGTCGCCCTTCCTGATAACCACGGCGCCTACAGCAAACTCGCCCCTGCGGCCAAGTCGGAATGGACTGTGCGTTGGTTTTTGCGCAAGCTGGAGGCCGGGCCATGGTCAACGGATAGCCACCCGGGTTCGAAAGCCCGTGGGCTGGCTTACGACAAGGCGACCGGCAGCCGCCCAAAGGCAGCCCAGCGAGGCGCAATTTCCCGAAACAGATCCGCAACATGCCGACAGACCTTGATTTCCACGAACGCGCCCCGTGCTCTGACGAAAATCCGCGGTAATGTTAGCGGTTCTGGGTCGCCGGTGGTCCCGCGCCGGCTGAAGGGAGACTGAGGCAGATGGTATCACGACGTGAACGAATCGTGGTCATCGACGATACCGAGATGGTGAGGAAGGTTCTCGTCCACTACCTGGAGCGGCTCGGGTTTGCCACGCTTGAGGCTGCCGATGGCCAGGAGGGCCTCGATGTGATTCGGGCGAACAAGCCCGACCTGGTGCTGTGCGACCTACGCATGCCCAACCTCGACGGACTGGGCGTCCTGAAGATCCTCAAGAAGGAGTCGCCCGAGCTTCCCATCATCGTTATGTCCGGGGCGGGTCTTCTCCAGGATGCGGTCAGCGCGCTTCAGTTGGGCGCGTGGGACTATGTAGAGAAACCCGTCGAGTTCCCGGTGCTCGAGCACGCAATCAACAAGGCGTTGGAGAAGGCCGCGCTGGTCGAAGACAACCGTCGCTATCGAGCCCACCTCGAGCGCCTCAACCGCGACCTGGAGGCCAGTCTGCGTCTCTTGGCTGAGGATGAAAACGCCGGCCGGCAGATCCAGGTGCGCATGCTGCCGCACAACCACCAGCGCTTCGGTGACTACCTTTTCACTCGCGACGTCATACCGTCCAGTTTTCTCAGCGGCGACTTCATTGATGTCTTCAGGATCGACCCACGACATTGGGGCTTCTACCTGGCGGATGTGTCCGGCCACGGTGTCTCCTCGGCCCTGGTTACGGTCTTGCTGCGCAGCTTCGTGCAGCGCCATGTGGCCAGCTCCATCGAGTCTGGCGACGACCTAATCCTGTCGCCGGCACGCCTGCTCATGCGGCTGAACGACGAGATGGCCCGCGACAATTTGGACAAGCATCTCACCATCTTCTACGGAGTGATCGACCAGCAAGAGGACACCTTGCTCTACGCCAACGCCGGGCATTTTCCGTGGCCGGTCCTGTGCGACGGGGCTGCGGTCACAGTGCTCGAACAACCGGGCGTACCGGTGGGGATGCTGCCGCGCAGTCGCTACCAGGAGCACCGCGTGCCGCTGGCCCCCTCCATGAGCCTGTCGGTCTTCTCCGACGGTGTGCTCGAAGTGTTGTCGCAGTCGACCCTGGACGAAAAGCTGGAGTATCTGCGGGGGTTGTTCGGAAGACCGAATGTCACCATCGAGCAGGCAAGACAGGAGTTGCACCTCGACGGCCTGTTAGCCCTGCCCGACGACGTGGCGATGCTCATCATTCAGCGTGGGGGTAACCATGGCAACCGTACCAGCGCCTAGGGCCTATTGTGGCCGCTTTGACCAGTCGCCCATCTTGGTCCTGAAGGGCCAGTTTCGCTACGTGACCGCACGCACTCTGCGCCTATTCATCGACGATCTGCTGGCACGGCAGCCGGGCGACACCCTCATCATCGACTTGCGAGAACTGGAAAGCATCGACAGCACCGGCATGGGCCTCTTGGCCCATTTGGGCCGAACCACCCTGCAGCACGGCCGCCGCGCGGTCATCGTGTGCGGGGTGAAGGACGTGATGACGTGCCTCCGATCGGCGGCCTTCGACACCCTGTTCGTCATCGTCGAGCGCTGGCCCTTCCCAGAGGAAGCCAGCGTTTCCGAGGTGCCCCTCGATGATGGGGACCTCCTGCCCGACATCATGGGACGACTCATGCTCGACGCCCATCGCGACCTGGCCTCGCTCAGCGAGGCGAACCGCCAGGCCTTCGCCGGGGTCATTTCAGCCCTGGAATCTGACCTGCCCGATGTGGGCCGATAGCGTCTTGGCGTCGAGGCGCGCCGGCGCTAAGCCGTGACCAGCGTTCCGACGCCCTTCTCGGTGAACAGCTCGACCACCACGCTGTGGGGCTCACGGCCGTCGACCACGTGCACCGCCTCCACCCCTCCTTCCAGGGCGCGCAGGATGGCCTGCGCCTTGACCTGCATGCCTCCCCTAACCGCGCGTCCTTCTTGCAGGCGACCGCGCAGATCCGCGGCCCGCAGCTCGCTCAACAGCTGGCCGTTCTCGTCCAAGATTCCCGCCACGTCAGTGAGGAAGATCAGCTTCTTCGCCTTGGCCGCAACCGCGATCTCGGCGGCCACCATGTCGGCATTGATGTTGAAGCTGGCCCCCTCGACGCCCAATCCCACCGGCGAGATCACGGGCATGTAGTTCTTGCCCAGCAACAGATCGAGAATCTCGGTGTTGATGCTCTCGACTTCGCCCACCCAGCCCAGGTCGGGCTTGCCCGGTCGAGGCGACAACTTGTGCGCCTTGATGAGGTGCGCGTCCTTGCCCGACAGGCCCATCGCGGTTCCGCCCAGGGTGTTGATGAGGCCCACGATCTCGGTATTCACCTTGCCGGTCAGCACCATCTCGACCACGCCCATTTCTGCCGCGCCGGTCACGCGCTGACCGTCGATGAACTCGCTCTTCTGGCCCAAGCGATCCAGGGTCTTGGTGATCTCGTGCCCGCCGCCGTGAACCACCACCGGCCGCAAGCCTGCGGCCTGCAGCAAGACCACGTCAAGGGCGAAACTCCGCTTGAGGTCGTCCTTGACCATGGCCGCGCCGCCGTACTTGATGACCGCGCGCGTGCCGGTGAACTTCTGGATGTACTTGAGCGCCTCGACCACCAGTTCGCGTCGATCGACCAGGGATTCCGGCTGCGTCGCTTGCATGTCGGTCATGGCATGGCCCCGGCCAGCCTGAGCAGACCGGCTGTCTCCGAAAATCCGAACATGAGATTTGCGTTCTGCACGGCCTGTCCGGCTGCTCCCTTGAGCAGATTGTCGATGGCCGCAAACGACACCACCATGCCCAGGCTGGCGTCGGCGGACGCACCCAGCACCACGCGGTTGGTTCCCACCGCGGCCTGCAGGCGAACTTCCTCGGGGGCCACCACGCGGATAAAGGGCCGCTCCTCGGCGAAATCGTCGAGCGCCTTGCGCACGCCGCCGGCCGGGTCGCTGCCCCCGGTGCCGTGGCGCAACCGTCCGTACGCCGTGGCCAAGATGCCCCGCCGCACAGGAAGCAGGTGGGGAATGAAGGTGACGCGCACATGGGGCGCGCCGCCCAAGGCCAGGGCCATCTCGATTTCGGGCGCGTGTTGGTGGCGGAAGATGCGATAGGCGTGCACGTCGTCCGCCACCTCGGAGAACGACATCTCCTCGTTCGCCTTGCGGCCCGCGCCCGTGGTTCCGCTCTTGGCGTCGATGATCGCCGAATCCGCTTCCATGAAACCCGCGCGCAGCAGTGGCAGCACGGCCAGCACCGAAGCCGTCGCGTAGCAGCCCGGGTTGGAAATCAGCCTCGCCGTGCGCAGTTTCTCGGCGTTGCGGGTGGCCTCAGGCAGGGAGTACACCGCCTCGGTCAGCAACGCCGGCGCAGGATGGGTAAAGCCGTACCACTGCGGGAACTGGTCAGCCGCCAGCCGGAACCCGCCCGACAGATCCACCACACGCGCGCCCGCGGCCAGCGCACGCGGCGCCAGCTCGACCGAAACCTCGGCCGGCGTGCACAGAAAAACCACGTCCACCTCGCCCAGGTGGGCATGGCCCTGCTCGTGAGACAAGCAAATCAGATCCGCCGCGGGTCCAGCCACGGCCAGGCGGTCGCCCAGACGCTTGCCGGCCCACTTGTCGCTGGTCACCAGCCCGATGGAGAAGTGCCGATGGCTGGCCAAAATGCGGGCCAGTTCCATCCCCGAATAGCCGGAAACGCCGACGATGCCGGCCCGCCTTGGTGAAATGTCAACCGGGGTGCTGCTCATGGTTGCACGTAATCATACTCGATAGTTCGCGATCAACCGGTGTGTCCGAACCCACCGCCACCGCGCTGGGTGTTCGATAGCTCCGCCACTTCCTCGACGGCCACCTGAATGACCGGCGCAATCACCATCTGGGCCACGCGATCACCAGGCTGAACCACGACTGGCTGCTGGGACAGGTTGACCAGCAAGACCACGACCTCGCCCCGGTAGTCGCTGTCGATGGTTCCTGGCGCATTCACCACGGTCAGCCCCGACCGCCAAGCCAACCCCGAACGCGGACGCACCTGCGCCTCGTAGCCCAGCGGCAGTTCCATGGCCCATCCGGTGGGGATGCCCACCCGCTCGCCCGCAGGCACAGTCACCGGCCCGTCGGCAGCGGAAGCCAGGTCCATGCCGGCCGAGCCCGGCGTCATGTAGTGCGGGAGCACGGCGGTCGGCCGCAGGCGGCAGAAACGGACCGGAATCGTGCAAGCAGCAGAATGGGGAGAGGTCACGGCGGAAGCGATTGTACTGCACCCGGAAGCCCGCGCCAGCCGACACGAATGGCAGTATCATCATCAAAGAAATGCTCACCGACCTCGCGGTCACAGGCGGTCAAGCAAAGCCAGCAGGGTCAAGATTTCCGCCTCGGGGGCAAGGTTGAGTACCAGAACGCCTTCCAGGGCGGCGGCTGCCTCGCACGCCTCGCCGCGCGCACAGCGGAAGCGACAAAGCCGGTCGGCACCTTGGCGGCTCGATGCCTCCGCGATGCCGAGGTAGGCGCTGAGGTGCTCCAAATACGGATTCAACCGCCCGGCTGCTCGCTGGGCCGCGATGATGGGCGTGTGCGGCCAACGTGCAGTGCTTGGCCTGAACCTTACCAAGCTGCTTCGGGGCGCCGCGGGAAGGCGGGGAATTGCCCTGGCGGCATGAGCGAAGCGAGCGGACCGGGGCGCCTCGCCAGGTGGAAACGCGAAGCTGGCCACGGCGTAGCACCATGGGATGGCCAGTCAGCGCGATCAGACGTCCGAATTTCCAGACAAGCTCCAGCTAGAGTCTGTCGGGTAATTGCGGGCCGCCCGAATTTCCCGGCAGTGGTAGTCTTCACTCGTGTCGTCTGAGAATCGGGCCGTAGCCGCCAGCGCCGCCACCAGCGCGAATGGTGGTGACGCTCTGCTTTCCCACAGCCTGCTGCTGGGCGAGCGCCTCTACTTCTTTTCGCGACTCCGATTCTTGGCCGCTGCCGGCATCCTGACCGGTGGTCTCTTTGCCATTCACGTGGTGGGCATCGAGGGGCTCAACCTCGGCGCACTGGCCGGCACCGCCGTCTTTCTCGCCCTGTGCAATCTGGCGGTGTACTTCACGGTTCGGCCTTATCGCCGGCCCGAGCGTGCCGCCACCGCGACTCGCCTTCTCATCTGGACCGCCAGTGCCACCATCCTGCTCGACTACCTGGTGTTGACTTTCACCATCTGGCAGGTGGGGGGCAGTCAGTCGCCGTTTCTGGCTTTCTATGTCCTGCACGCCATCTTTGCCTCGGTGATGCTGTCGCGCCGAGCGGCGTTTGCCCACGCTTCGGCGGGATACCTGATGCTGGCCGCGCTCGTGTTGGGGGAATGGTTCGGCTGGTTGCCCCGGCACCGTCCTCTGGGTGCGGTGTTCGGCGGACCCGAGGACGACTTCCGTGTGGTGTGGACGCTGCTCTTCCTCTACGGCTTGCTCACCGCCGCAACCACCTACCTGGCCACCGGCATCGCCGCGCGCCTGCGTGAGAGCGAGCGCCGTCTGCGCGAAGCGGTCCTGAGCCTGGAACGCCTGGCTGACCTGCGGCGCGCCTTTTTGCACGTGGTGGTTCACGATCTGCGCAGCCCGCTCGGGGCGGTGACCACCCTGCTCGACAATCTGTCGAGCGAGTTGGGCGGCCCGCTGACGGAACAGCAACGCCAGTGGGTCGCGCGCGCGGATCACCGTCTGCGCGGGGCGCTCGAGCTGCTGCGCGGACTGCAGGTTCTGGCGGATCTCGAAACCGAGTCTCTGGCGAACCTGATGGTGTCCGTCGACCTGGAGGCCATCGCGCGGGAGGTGGTGGAGGAGTACGCCGACCTGGCCCAACAGCGCCGTCAGTCCCTCACCGCCGAGCTGCCCGAGAGTCTGCCGCCGGTGCGTGGCATCGCACGCCTTCTGCGCGAGGCGCTGGTCAACTACGTCACCAACGCCATCAAGTATTCGGGCGACGGCCGTACCATCGTGCTTCGCCTGCGCGCCCAAGACGACCATGTGCGGGTCGAGGTCCAGGACGATGGCCCCGGGATCCCCATCGACAAACAAACGCACCTGTTCCAGGAATTTGTGCGTGTGTCCAAGGGCAAGGGCGCGGAAGCCGGCACGGGTCTGGGCCTTTCCATCGTCCGCCGCATAGCCGAGGCCCACGGCGGCCAGGTTGGGCTGGAGAGCGCGCCTGGCCAAGGGAGCTGTTTCTTCCTGACCTTGCCCATCTTCAAGTCCGAGGCAGAACACGGAGGGACAGTGGGCGCAGCGTCGTGATATGGTTCACCCCGCTGGATGCGAGTCCTCATCGTTGTGCCCGCGCTGAATGAAGAGAGTGGTCTGCCGCCGCTGCTCTCGGAGCTGCGCGCTGTGGCCGAGCGAGACGGATTCTCGGCGGAAATCGTCGTCATCGACGATGCCTCGACTGATCGGACCGCTGAAGTCGCGCGCGAGCACGGCGCCCGCGTGGTGCGGCTGTGCCGCAACCTTGGCATCGGCGGCGCGGTGCAGACCGGATTGCGGCTGGCCCTGCGCGAGGGCTTCGATTGCGCCGTGCAAATGGATGGCGACGGCCAGCATCCGCCTTCTGAGCTGAGAAAACTCCTTGCCGCCATGCAGGCGCCGCTTGCTCCCGACATCGTGGTGGGCAGTCGCTACCTGCACGGCGAGGGATTCCAGTCCACCCTGCCCCGCCGGATGGGCAGCGGCTGGCTGGGCTGGGTGCTCCGGTTGGTGACTCGTCAAAGAACCACCGACCCGACTTCCGGCTATCGCGCATACGGACGCCGCGCGCTCAAGCTCTTCAACTGGTCATACCCGCATGACTACCCGGAGCCCGAAGCCCTGGTTCTGGCCAAGGTGGCCGGGCTGCGCGTGGTCGAGGTCCCGGTGGTGATGAAAGAGCGACAGGGTGGCGCCAGCAGTATTTCCATCGTGCACGCGCCCTACTACATGCTCAAGGTGACCGCCGCGATCCTGCTGGCCTACGCGCGAAGCTGGCATCGAATCGAACCCCGCACTTTGTAAGACCATGCAACAAGCTGAACAGTATTGGCTATTCGCCGCTTTTTGCTGCGTGGTCGCGACCTTGCTCCTCCGCCTGGTGTTGCGTGAACGCATCACCATTCAAAGCAGCCTCTGGGTCTTCTTCTCGCTGGCCGCCCTGGTGGTTCTGGCGGTGGTGCCCAACCTGACCACCCGTTTGGCCCATGCCATGGGATTTGCCCTGCCTTCCAACTTCTTCTTCGCCCTTGCCACGGGCGCGCTGGCCCTGTTTCACGTCCACACCCTAGTCACCTTGTCGCGCACCGAGGCTCGATCGATCACGCTCACGCAGGAACTTGGAATCCTGCGAGAGAAGCTCGACCAGATCGAAAGCGCCCGGGCTCGACCGGCCCCGGGCGGAACCCCGGCGCTACCGCCACCCAGGAAAGCAGACGCTCCTCACGAGTGAACATGAAGCTCGCGATCGTCGTCGTCACCTACCAGGCCGAGCGCTATCTCGACGGCCTGTTCGCGACGCTCAAGCAGCACACCGAGCTGGACGACATCGCGGTCGTGGTGGTCGACAACGCCTCATCGGACGGGACCTTGGCCGAGCTGTCTCGCATCGGCCAAGACTGGCCCGGCCTCGAGGTGCTGCCGCAGACGAGAAATACCGGCTTTGCGGAAGGGAACAACATCGGCCTGCGCTGGGCGCGCCAGCGCGGAGCCGCCTTCGCGCTGCTGCTCAACCAGGACATCGAGGTGACGCCGGGTTGGCTCAAGCCGCTGCTTTCCGTCATGGAGACCCGACCGGAGGTCGCGGCGGCGCAGCCCCTGGTCGTGCTATACAACGAGCCCCATCTGGTCAACACCGCGGGCAACCAGTTGCACTTCTGTGGCTTCGGCTATTGCGGCGCCTACCGCCAAGCCATCGACAGCCTCCCCTGCGACGTGCAGCCGCGCTCGGTGGCCTTTGCCTCAGGGGCGGCCCTCTTGCTGCGCATGGATGCCCTGGCGCAATCGGGAGACTTCGACGAGAAGCTCTTCCTCTATCACGAGGACTGCGATCTGCAGATTCGCCTGCGCCAGCTTGGCTACGACTGCGTGCTGGTGCCGACGTCGCGCGTTCTGCACAAGTTCACCGCGCGGTTCTCGGCGCGCAAATATGCGCTGCTGGACCGCAACCGATGGCTGGTTCTGCTCAAGGACTGGCCCCTGGCCCGACTGGCGGTGGCGGCGCCAGCCCTGGTCGGGGCCGAGCTGGCCGTGCTGGTGTTCGCGGCCCGCCAGGGCTGGCTGCGCGAAAAACTGGCCAGCTACGCGGAAATCCTGCATCTCTTGCCGGCGGTGGTGCGTGACCGCCGCCAGGTGCAGAAGAACCGCTCGCCCAAGGCGACCGATGGCGCCTTTTTGACCGGCAACATGTTCTTCCCTGGGCTCGACCACCCGATCATCACACGCGTGGCCAACCCGGTTTTGTCTGCCTATTGGTCGTTTGCACGCAAAGTTCTGCGCGTGCCGTGATTGGCTTGGCGTTGGCCGATGAAGTCCGCTTGGTTCTAGGTTCGGCCGGCAAGAGCAGTTGAAGAGGGGAAGTTCCCGACGGGCTTCCGCGCTCGAGTCCTACGCTCAGACTTTCCAGTTCTCGACGGTGAGACCAGGGATTTTGCCGTCGAGCAAGGCGCCGTCGTTCGCCACCAGCGTTGCACCAGCCTCGATCGCCGTGGCGGCGATGTGCAGATCGATGTCCTGCTTGATGATCCCGCGTCGCCCCATCTCCGCCTTCAGCCGGCCGAAACGCCGGACGATCGCGTCGGTCAGCGGCAGGATGCCATCGAGCATGGCGAGCTGCTGTTCCACCGCGGCGAGGTTCCCTTCTCGGCGATCGATTTCTCAACTCCGTAGATCAGCTCGCCCACTACCAGCAGGCTCGTGACCACTTCCCCCTGCTCCCAGACGTCATCCAGCCGCGCCACCACCGGTGCCACCCCGTTGCGGGCGTACACCAGCATGTTCGTGTCGAGCAGCCAGATCACAGACCCTCGGGCGACTCGGCGCTTCCACCAGATGCCCGGCCCTCACGCAGAATGCGGATGATCTCCTCGGTGGACTCGCCTTGCCATGGCCCGAGCGCCGCCATTCGCGTGCCAAGTCCAGGACCCCGCCGCCGCGACGGTGGCACAGCCCGCAGCTCCACGTCCAGCTCATCTAGGTGCGCACGCACCGGATGCGACGGATCCTGCCTCAGCTTTGCCAGCGCTTCTTCCAGCGCTTTCGGAATTTGTGTTTGCGGTGTGTCCGTCGAACCGCCTCCGGATCTCAAGCGTAGCACGAAGGTGCTTTCTCAGACCGAAAAGTGCATGAGCGTCACCGCCATCTTGGCCCAGGATCCGCACAGCCGTCCCGCCACCACCGACCGCAGCCCCGCACCCTTTGTCCACGCCTCCGACGAGCAGATCGAGCTCGAGTTCCGCGCCCAGTACCGCGCCTTCGTCGACGCCTTCCGCGCCGGCGCCGAGCGCCTGCGCGACCGCGCACGCGAGCTGGCGGAGATGTTTCCCCTGTGGGCCTTTCCGCCTGCCCTGCCATTCAACGCCCCGGCCTGACCGGGGCTGGCCACCACCGCGCTGACGAGGCCGCCGGCCAGGTGGTTAAGGGAAAGCCATGCCCGTCGTCCCCCGCCCACGGAAGATCCACACTTCCCCGGCTCCGATCTCCGTCCTGGCCAGCCCGCCGACCACCGTTTTCCCTCCGCCGCAGCCCTGCTGGCCGTCGCTTCCACCCACATCAACGGTGACCACAGGCCTCATCCGTCGAGGTTCCAGGAAGATTCCAGGAAAACGCTGGCACCACACTCTCATTATGTGCGCGCGTGACCGCCACCACCCTCTTGCCCACTCCCGTCTCCGCGCGTAGCATCTTCCAGGCTCGACTTCCGGTTCTGCGAGGAGGCGATTTCATGACAGCAATCGCGCGCTCACTCAATCCCTCTGCCATGGCGACCGCCCGATTCCTATGGCTGCTCGTTTCGCCAACCGCCCTTGCGTGCAGCGGAACTGCGCTGTCTGTTTCTCCGCAGGAGGCCATCACGCCGACCCAATCTGCGCCCTCGTCGGGCGCCCCACACGCGTTCGTGCAGCTCGCGGCGGGCGACTACCATGCTTGTGGGCTGCGACGGGACGGGAGCGTGGCGTGTTGGGGCGCGAATGATTATCAACAAGCGAGCCCGCCAGCGGGGACGTTCACGGAAATCGCGACGGGCTCTATCCACAGTTGCGGATTGAAGATGAACGGGGGAATTGTCTGCTGGGGAACCTACGAGGCGGGCAACGGGCCGAGCACGGCGTATGGTCCGTCGGGCACGTTCAAGCACGTGTGTGCTGGGTGGAGCGAGACGTGCGGGCTGCGGGCCGATGGAACCGTGGCGTGTGCGGGCGACGGTTGGGGAAGCTGGCAGGGGCTTATCACGGGTGGCAACTTCAAGGAAATCGCGTGCGGGTTCGATCCGTGCGGGCTGCGGCCGGACGGAAGCATCGCGTGCTGGAGCGACATCAATGGCTGGCATGACTTCACTGATCCCGGTCCCTTCGTGCATGTGTATGCGGGCTCGGGCTACGCGTGCGGGTTGCGCCCCGACGGGACAGCCCAGTGCTGGGTCGCGCCCGACAACACGGACGCCGAGCTAGGCCAGCCGGTGGCAGGCTCCTTCGCCGAGTTATCGACGGGCAGTACCCTGGCCTGTGGTCGACGCTCGGATGGCAGCATTGCCTGTTGGGGAAGTAGCCCCGCCCAGCCTTCCTCGGGCACCGGGCCCCTTGTCCAGGTTACCGCCGGAGAAGGCTTTGCCTGCGGCGTGCTCGCTGATGGCAGCGCGGTCTGCTGGGGCGACGATGGCAAAGGGCAATCCACTCCGAGCGCCGGCCCATTCACGACGATCTCATCCGGCTACGACCACAATTGCGGCTTGGGTCCCGACGGCACTGTCGCCTGTTGGGGCGGCAACGACTCGGGCGAGTCCACACCTCCAGCCGGAACCTTTGTGCAAATCGCGAATGGCTCGTCATTTACCTGCGGCGTGAGGACCGACGAAAGCGTCGCCTGCTGGGGAAAAAACTACCTCGGCGATCTCACCCCTCCGTCCGGCCCCTTTACCCAAGTTGGCGCGGGCCTTGGCCACGCCTGCGGATTGCGACCCGACAACAGCGTGGACTGTTGGGGCGCCGATGATTTCGGACAGAGCGATGTTCCGAACGGGAGCTTCGTGCAGATTTCTGTGGGCAAGTTTCATTCCTGCGGCCTGCATGCCGATGGAACCGCAACGTGCTGGGGCGACACCTCGGCGCCGGTTCCCGTTGGCACCTACAAACAGATCGCCGCAGGTGAAGAGCAGACCTGCGGCCTGCACAACGACGGAACCGTGAACTGTTGGGGGGACACTGCCAACCCCGACCCGAGCGGCACGTTCACGCAGATCTCCGTCGGCATGTGGAACGTCTGCGGTCTGCGCCCAGATGGCACGGCCTATTGCTGGGGCGACGACTCCCGCGGCGAGATCGACGTCCCAGCCGGCACGTTCACGCAAGTCTCGATGGGCGAAAGCCACGCCTGCGGCCTGCGGCCTGACGGGTACGCCACCTGCTGGGGATACCTGAAGACGCCGGATCGCTAGCCTAAAACTCGACTCCAACAGGAGCTGCACATGGGCATCAAGCCGGGGTTTCTGCCTGATTATCGCCGAGAACCTACTGCCCGAGCTTCGCCCTGATGGTCTTCAACATGGCGTCGAAGTTAACTGGCTTTTGGAAGACGGCGTCCAGTCCCATCTCGCGCGTGCTGGCCGTGATGGTCAAGGAATCGCCGAGCGAGCTCAGTAGGAGCACGGGCGCGCGGTTGCCCGCCAGCTTCAGCTCCTTGACTAGTCCTGTGCCCGAATCGATCTCCTCCATCATCAGGTCGGCAATGACAAGGTCAGGCTGGGTTTCCTTGAATTTCTTCAGCCCCTCTTCGGCAGAGAGCGCCGTGGCGGTCAAATAGCCGGCCTTTTCTAGCCGCAGCCGCAGGGCCTCAAGGATGTCGCCATCGTCGTCAACACAAAGGATCAGGTACTTTCCATTTTTCATGGCTCAGGCCTCTGGCTGGGGATCGCAGGCACAGCCGCGACCGGAATCGATACCAAACTGCCTCGTGTATTCATCGAACTGCTGCTCGCGCACGGCTCGCTGGGCAAAAGTTAGCGCCAGCGCCAGGTTGCTACGAGCCTGCTCCGACAGCGACTCGCTCAGCTCGCCGAAGTGGTAGCCGCGAATGCCCAGGGCGTAGGCCTTCACCTGCGCCCCGAACATCTCACGCGCCAGGCCCACCACCTGGCCGGGCGAGGCGCTGTGGCTGGAAAAACTCAGCTCGCGACTGGGCTGAACCCGGTCGAACCAGAACGGCGCGGGCCCCTTGGCGTCGGCGTCGACGAAAACCACCACGTCGTACTTGGCCAGGCTGGCCGCGTCCTCGATGGCAAGCTGATAGTCCGACTCGCAGTCCAAGTCGGTCGCGCCCAGCAGTTCCAGCGCTTCCACAAACGCCGGCCCCAGTCCATCGTCGCCACGGCCCGGATTGCCGTAGCCATAGACCAGGATGTGTGACCCTGGGAAACTCATCCTCGGCTCTTCTGATCGAGAACCTTGCCCTCGGGGTCCACCACGCTCACTTCGAGCGCCATCTGCCCCAGCGCGTGGGTCGCACACGACAGGCAAGGATCGTAGGCCCGGATGGCGACCTCGATGCGGTTGAGCAAGCCCTCGGTGATCTCGACGCCTGACAGGTGATCCTGCGCCACCTTGGTTACCGCGCGGTTCATGGGCTCGTTGTTGTGGGTGGTGGAAACGATCAAATTGGCCATGACCACCTGGTCGTTCTTGTCGACCCGGTAGTGGTGGAAGAGCGTTCCGCGCGGCGCCTCGATCAATCCCACGCCCTCCTCGCGGCGCTGGCCCTTGACCACCAAGTCGCTGCCTTGCAGGTCCTTGTCGTGCAGCAGGGTCTGAATCTTCTCCATCGAGTGCAGAAGCTCGATCATGCGCGCCCAGTGGTAGGCCATGGTGACGTTGTTGGGCTTGCCGCCGGTGACTGCGCGGAACTCTTTGCGGGCGGCTTCAGCCGCCGGGGTGTCGATGAAATCCGCGGTGTTCATGCGCGCCAGCGGTCCCACCCGGTACCAGCCCGACTCCGGCCCCAGCTTCTTGATGAAGGGGAATTTCATGTACGACCAATCGCGCACGTCCTCGGCGATGAGGTCCACGTACTTCTGATAGTCGATCTGGTCGAAGATTGTCTTGCCCTGGGCGTCCACCGCGCGCAGGTTGCCGTGATACAGATCCATGGCGCCGTCGGCGCGCACCAACGACAGGTGGTTGGAATCGAACGAGCCAAAGGGCAGAAGTTCCTTCAGGTGGGCGGTGGTGTACTCGCGCGCGATCTTCACCGCCGAGTTGGCCCAGGCCATGTTCTGATCGACATCCTTGAGCAGGACGTCGCGCTCGGCCAGGCTCAGGTTCTTGTTGACGCCGCCGGGGATGGCGCCCGTGCCATGGATCTTCTTGCCTGCCGTGGCCTTGATGATCTCCTGGCCATACTTGCGCATCATCACGGCCTGCACGGCCAGCTCGGGATACTTGGCCGCCACACCGATGACGTTGCGAATGGCGGGATCGGCATCGAACCCGAAGAGCAGATCGGGCGACGCCAGGTGGAAGAAGTGCAGCGCGTGCGACTGGTACATCTGCCCGTAGTGCATCAGGCGGCGCAGCTTCTCCGCCGTGGGCGTCAGCTTCTCGCCGCCCACGATGATGTCCATGGCCTTGGCCGCGGCCAGGTGGTGGCTGACCGGACAGATGCCACACAGGCGCTGCACGAGAACCGGAATTTCCCAGAAGAGCCGCCCCTGCACGAAGCGCTCGAAGCCGCGAAACTCGACCACGTGCAGGCGGGCCTGCACGACCTTGCCGGCCTCGTCGAGAAGGATGGTGACTTTTCCGTGACCCTCGACGCGGGTAACGGGCTCGATGACCACTCGTTTGATGACGCTCACGTCACTCTCCTTGGTACGGTTCAATCGTACTTGATGAGCCCGTAGGGCAATTTCACCGGCTTGCCAGTCAGCAAAGCCACCAACGATTCCCACAGGGTGTCCGCCGAGGGCGGGCAGCCAGGCAGGAAGTAGTCGATCTTCACCACCTCGTGGCAGGGGTAGACCTTGTCGAGCAGCAGAGGAATCTCGGGGTCGTTGGGGATCTTCTGGCTGGGATTGTGAACCGTGGGCCCGTTCAGATACGCCTCGGCCAGGCACTCGCGCAGCGGAATACCGTTGCGCATGGCGGGCAGGCCGCCCATGGTCGCGCACTCGCCGATCACCACCAGGGTGTCGCAGTGCTGCCGGTACTTCTGCAGCACGTGCACGTTCTCTTCGTTGCAGCAGCCGCCCTCGATGATTCCCACGGCGCAACGGCCGGTGAATTCCTTGATGTCGTTGATGGGCGACTTGTCGAAATCCACCAACTCGACCAGCTTCAAGATGCGCTCGTCGATGTCGAGCAACGACATGTGGCAGCCGAAGCAGCCCGCCAGGGAAATCGTGGCAATCTTGGGCTTGGCGGACGTGGTTGTCATCGCGCGCCTCCTGCTTGCGCTGGCTGAGCGCCTTTTTCGATGTCTGACCCAATGGGCTTGCTGTCATACGCCCGCTGCCCAATCGGGATGGCGTAGCCCACGCGCTTCTTCATGAGCGAGCCCACGGGACAGATCTCGCTGGCCATGTCGCTGGCAGCCGCGTCGGTCCCGCCCAGCCCCTTGGCTGAATTGGCGGCCACGTGCTTGTGCGCGCCGCGACCCACGAAGCCGTAGGCGTGCTTGCCGTCCAATTCTTGCGACGCCCGCACGCAGCGCGCGCACAGGATGCAGCGGTTGCGGTCGAGGAACAGGTCAGGGTGGCTGGCGTCCACGTCACGCACCGGGAAGAAATACGGGTACTGCGGCGCCAGCATGCCCAGGCGATAGCCCATGGCTTGCAGCTCGCAATTGCCGCTCTTCTCGCAGAAGGGACAGAAGTGATTGCCCTCGACGAACAACATCTCGACCAGCTCGCGGCGCATGCTGCGCAGATTCTCGGTGTCGTTCTCGACCAGGATGCCCTCTGCGATGGGCTGAATGCACGCGGCCTGGGGCCGGCCGTTGACCAGCACAGTGCACACACGGCAGCTTCCCCAGGGACTGAGCCCGCGTCTGGCGCACAGGTGAGGAATGTAGATGTTGGACAGCGCCGCGGCCTGCAGAATGCTCTGGCCGGCCTGGCCCTGTACCTGCACACCGTCGATGGTGAAGTTGATTTCGCCGCTCATGGTATCCCTTTCACTTCCCGAAATAGACCGACCGGCGCTGCGCCAGCGACTCGGCCACCGCCACCGCGGCAGCTCCGTCGAAGCTGGGCAGCAGATCCGCCTCGCTCTTGCGCACGCGTCGCTCGTATTCGGACCGGAAGGAGCGCAGCGTGGTCAGCACAGGCTGGGCCGAGGTTTGCCCCAGGCCGCAGCGGCTGGTGGCCTTCACGGTTTCACCCAGTTTTTGTAGATAGGCGAGGTCCTCTGGACTTCCCTTGCCCTCGGCCACCTGCCCCAGGCGCTCGCGCAGCAGGCGGTTGCCCACGCGGCAGGGCGTGCAGTATCCGCAGCTCTCTTCGACGAAGAAGTCCATGAACGCCTCGGCCACGCGCAGAACATCGCGCTGCTGATTGAAGATCATCACCGCGCCGCCGGTGGCCAGATCGTCGAAGCGCAAAGTGCGGCCGAAGTCGTTGGGGCCGATCATCTGCCCCGAAGCGCCGCCCACCTGCACAGCCGCCGTCTCGTGCGCGCCCGCCATGGCGAGCAAGTCGCTGACCTTGGCACCGAATGGCAGCTCGTACACCCCCGGCCGATCGCAGTCACCGGAAACGCTGTAGACCTTGGTACCGGTGCTGTCGTTGGTGCCGATGGCGCTGAACCAGCCCGGCCCGTTTTCCAAGATGCGGGCCACGCAGCAAAAAGTCTCCACATTGTTGATGACGGTGGGCCAGCCTCGATAGCCAGACTGGGCCGGGAAGGGCGGCCGGTTCTTGGGATCGCCGCGCTTGCCTTCGCACGAGCTGAGCAGCGCGGTTTCCTCGCCGCAGATGTAGGCCCCGGCGCCCAACTGGATGCGGATGTCGAAATCGAACCCCTGCTTGCCCAGGATGTTGCGCCCGAGCAGACCCGCCTCGCGGCGTTCCTTGAGCAGGCTTTCCAAGAAGGCGAGCAGGTAGGCATATTCGCCGCGCAGATAGACGATGCCGGTGGACGCGCCCACGCCGTAACCAGCGATGGTCATGCCCTCGAAGACCAGGTCCGCCGCCTCGGTGAGGATCACGCGATCCTTGAATGTGCCGGGCTCGCCCTCGTCGGCGTTGCACACCACGATCTTGTTTTCGCCCGCAGCAGCGCGGGCAAACTCCCACTTCATGCCAGTGGGGAAACCCGCGCCCCCGCGCCCGCGCAGACGGGAAACCTTGACGTTCTTGATGACCTCGGTGGCGCTTTCCGCCAGGGCCTTGCGCAAGGCCGTGCCGCGAACCAAGGGTGCGAAGATGACCGGTCCGCGCTCGCGCAGGTTGTTTCTGACCACAGAGCGAACCAAGGGATGGCTGTTGTTGCCGTTGCCCAGGGTGAGCTTGAGGCGTTCCACGTCGCCGCTAGCGCGCAGCACCTCGACCAGCTCGCGCGCGCGGTCGCTCGACAGATTGGTGACGACCTTGTCGTTGATGAGCGCCGCAGGAGCCTGGTCGCACAGGCCGATGCAGGGCGTGTGCTCAAGGGTGAACAGCCCGTCGGCCGTGGTCTGGCCGAAGTCGATGCCTAGTTCCTCGCGAAAGGCCCGTCCCACGCGGTCCGCGCCGTGCATCTGATCGATGATGTCGTTGCACAGACGGATGACGAACTTCCCGCGCGGCTTGGGCGAAAAGAACGCGTAGAACGAGAGCGTGCTCTCGACTTCCACGCGCGGCAGCTTCACCGCCTGCGCGATGGCATCCACCGCTTCGCCCGACACACTGCCCAGCCGTCGATGCGCCTCGAGCAGGATGTCCATCAGCCGCGTCGATTCGTTGCCGAACCGTCCGCAGATCTCCCGGATGACGCTTTCCTGAGTCTCGGCCATGTTGTCCTTCATCTTCGCTTGTCCGTCACAAAGCGGTTCTGTCACTTCCCGGCGCAGAGAGGGTGAGTAAACGAACGTTACCCGTTTCACGACGTATATAGAAAACCCGATGGCATTTCAAGCGCTAACGCTAACCAAGGTCCGTCTCGGAGAAACAAGGCTAGAATCGGACCATGGAAAGTCCTGACCCAGCCGCGCCCCACCCTGCTGATTTCATCGTGGTGCTTGTGACCGCACCCGATGCCGACGGGGCTGGCCGCATAGCCAGCGTGTTGGTCGATGAAAGGCTGGTTGCCTGCGTGAACGTCGTTCCGGGCCTGCGCTCCATCTATAGATGGGAAGGCAAGCTGTGCGACGAACCCGAGGTGCTGTGCCTCATGAAGACGCGGATCGATCTGTTTCCGGCTTTGCGCGATCGCATCGCCGCGCTTCATCCGTACCAGGTGCCGGAGATCATCGCCCTGCCCCTGGCCGCCGGCAGCGCGCCGTATCTCGAGTGGATCCGCCGGTCCACGAAGTAGAGGCGCTGGGGTAACCCAAAGCGTCCACGAGAGCGTGGATCTTCGTGGTAGGGCCTCCGCGAGAGCGTGCAATACACTGAATTTGGGCCCCCCTTTTCCACCCGCAGCGTGCTGGTGGGCGCGGACGCAGGTGGAATCGACCATACTCGATTCATTGTCAGCCTCCTTTGACAACACGCCAAGGATGCGTTCAAAGACGCCCTGTTTGTTCCAGCGGGAAAACTTGTTGTGAACGGTTTTCCAAGGGCCCAGACGTTCGGGGAGGTCGCGCCAGGGGGCACCGGTCTTGGCTATGTAGATCACGGCGTTCATGAATTGCAGGTTGGGCATCTTTGCCGGCCGACCGCGCCGATTGCGTTCGGGTGGAAGCAAGGGTTCAAGGCGAACCCATTCCTCGCTGGTAATTTCGTGACGATGCATTCGCCACGGTCACCACGGAGTCACGCTCCACGTAAATTTCCGCTCAAGATGGGTCCATCAATCGTGGCACGGATCAACTTCGGAAACGGAAGCAGCCTCACCCCCAGCCCCTCTCCCGAAGGGAGAGGGGCGTCGGAAACAGAAACTGAGGCAACCGACTCCGCCTGGTTGCCGATAACCAAGCATGCCCCGCTTGCTCAGAGACAGAACCTTGCAGGCGCGTGCTCTGCGATGCAGTTCCACTCCCGCCGAACAGCAGCTTTGGCAGATGTTGCGCGCCAGAAGTGTCATGCAGGCCAAGTTCCGCCGACAGCATCCCATCGGACCCTTCATCGTCGACTTCTTCTGCAAAGAGGCGCGCCTCGTTGTTGAAGCAGATGGCGCTCCCCATTTCCCCAGACCACCCCGCGACCGCCGCCGCGACGCTTGGCTTGCCGCTGCTGACTTCGTCGTGCTTCATGTGCCGAACCACGAAATCTTGCACCGCCCGGCTCGCGTCCTGGACCGTATCCGTCGTCACCTTCCCGCCTATCTTCCGGCGCCCCTCTCCCTTCGGGAGAGGGGTTGGGGGTGAGGCTACTCTGACCTCGTTCGTGAGTTGTCCGCCCGATCCTTCCCCAGTCCTTGTCCGTCGCTCCACTGGCATCCGCACGCCCTCCTTTCGCCCCCCCTTTCTAGGAGCTAGGCGAATTTGAGGACACGCCCTAGTTTCCGGACATCTCTGGGTCGTACAGCCCGGCGTCCGCCAGATAGTTCCCGCAGCCGTCATCTCCACCGGCGATGAGCACCTTTCCGTTGCCCAACAACGTCGCCGTGTGGCTTTCCCTCACTTCGCTCATGCTGCCGCTAGCCGCAAATGTCCCGGCGCTGGGGTCGAAGCGCTCCACGCTGGGGAGAGCGTCGCCGTTGCCATCGGTCCCCCCTGCGATGAGCACCTTTCCGTTCGGCAACAACGTCGCCGTGTGCAACTCCCTTGCGACAGTCATGCTGGCGGTTGCTGTGAATGTCTCTGCCGCTGGGTCGTATAGCTCCGTCATCGAATCATTCCCACCGCCGACGATGAGGACCTTCCCGTTCCCCAGCAAGGTCGCCGTGTGCTTGTTCCTTGCTGTGGTCATGCTGTCGATGGCCACAAATGTCCCGATCCCTGAGATGTATAGGTCCGCGGTGCCCAATAGGTCTCCGCCCGTGATGAGCACATCTCCGTTGTTCAACAGCGTCGCCGTATGGTCGCTTCTTGCGACGGCCGTGCTGCCGGCTGGTGTGAATGTCCCTGCCGCTGGGTCGTATAGCTCAGCGCTTGCGAGGTCCCCACCGCTGTCACTGTACCCACCGACGACGAGCACTTTTCCGCTCGGCAACAAAGTCGCCGTGTGCTGCTGCCTGGCCACGGTCATGCTGCCCGTCGCTGCGAAGGTCCCGGCTGCTGGGTCGTATAGCTCAGCCCTCGCGAGAGACACCTTGTGGTCCCCGCTTCCGCCGACGATGAGCACCTTCCCGCTCGGCAACAAAGTCGCCGTGTGATACTGCCTGCCCGTGGTCATACTGCCCGTCGCGGTGAAGGCCCCAGCCACTGGGTCGTATGCTTCAGCACTCGCGAGAGCAAAATTGCCGTAGCCTAGCCCGCCGGCGATGAGCACCTTTCCGCTGGGCAGCAAAGTTGCCGTGGGCAACCACCTTGCTTTGGTCATGCTGCCCGTCGGTGTGAAAAGTCCCTGAACGCTCGTGCCCCCGGACGAAGGGGGACGGCTAGCCTCAGTGGAGTCAGATGTGCCACCGGCCGTCCGCATGGTGCCTCCTTCACCGGCGCTTCCTCCACCCATGCCTCCCGTGGTGCTGGTGCTCCCTCCGTTGCTGCCACCCATGCCACCTGCACCGGCATTTCCACTCGTGCCAGCAGTTCCTCCCCTCGTGACCGTCGCAGCTTCTCCTCCCGTGCCGATGGCGTTCATCGTGCCTGCGTGCCCTTTGTCCATGGGTGTCCGAAAGCAGGCAAGTCCCGCAAGCGATAGCGCCACGCCGATGGCCGACCACCGACACTCACTCATAGGTGCAAGACTATCAGAAGGGTGGTCCGAGGGCATGGCGTTTGGCTGGAGCGAGTTTGGCTCGTCATGACCCTCCTAGTCCCCGAGTGCGGCTCGACCTTACATGGCGTCTGAAAAGCTGTCTTGGGCGTTCACCCGGCGCGAAACCGGCCGCGTCCAGCACGCGACGATTGTGTTGCCCATGCCTTCCCTTTCCAGTCCTTGTCCGTCGCCTTTGCCCCCCACGATCATTTGCTTGGCACATCACGCGGCCAATCCGGACATGCTCTGAGCCTTTTCAGACGCCCTCTCAGAACTCCCCTTCGTTGGGCCTAAGCTGCCGAGGGTCGCAACGACCAACAGGCGATCCAAGTGATGGCCCACCCGTGAAACACAGGTTCGAATCACGGGCAGGTGTAGATGTGGTCACCCAGTGCGACGAGTTTCGTGCCGTCAGCCGACGACGCCACGTCCCCCCAGTACCCCCAGGTGCCAGTCTGTATCCAGGTGGCCCCGGAGTCCCCTGATGTGTAGATGTAGCCGTCGAGAACCGCGGCGACGAGCTTCGTACCATCAGCCGACGAGGCCACGGACTTCCAGCCTTGCGCTAGACCAATCGGCGTCCAGGTCGCCCCGGAATCCTTTGACGTATAGATGTCTCCGCCAACAGCGCCGCTGGCTACGGCGACAAGCTTTGCGCCATCGGCCGAAGACGCCACCGATATCCAGCCCTGCTTGGTACCTGTCTGTGTCCAGGTCGCTCCCGAGTCCACCGACGTGTAGATGTAGTCGCCAACGAGGAGGCTGCTGCCGGAGCCGGTAGACACGGCGACAAGCTTCGTGCCGTCGGCCGAAGACGCCACCGATGTCCAGCCCGGCTTGGCAAGAGTCTGCGTCCAGGTCGCGCCCGAGTCCGCTGACGTGCAGATGTAGCCATCGCTATCCAAGACGACCAGCTTCGTGCCGTCCCACGACGACGCCACCGATGACCAGGAGTGCTGGGAACCAGTCT
>PLNW01000128.1 GCA_003142855.1 Myxococcales bacterium | reverse complement strand
CGGGGAGGCGCGGCGGTCACGATTATGGCGTCGAAGGGCGCGGCCTCGGGCCAGCCCAGATAGCCATCGCCGACGCGGGTCTTTACCTGCCCATACCCGAGTCGCGCCAGGATCTCGACCGCGCGTTCTCTCAGCGGCGCCAGGATCTCGATCGAGTAGACATGCGCGCCAAGCTCGGCGAGCACTGCGGCCTGGTAGCCCGAGCCGGTGCCGATCTCAAGCACGCGGCTGCCGCGTCCCACGGCCGCCAGCTCGGTCATGAGGGCCACGATGTAGGGCTGGCTGATGGTCTGGCCCATGCCGATGGGCACCGGCCGATCGTCATAGGCGAGGGGGCGTACATTCTCGGGCATGAATTCGTGTCGCGGAACCTTGCGCATTGCCGAGAGCACGGCCGCGTTCTTCACCCCGCGCCCTCCGATCTGCTCCCGCACCATCGTCTCCCGCGCCATTCGGGTGGTATCGCCCGCTGTCACGGTGGCGTCTCCGCCGGAGTGGGAGACCTCGGCCCGGCCATAGGGCGGCGCGACCGCGCAGGCGATCCAGGTCAGCACGCTCACGGCCCGCCTGGCCCCGCGCAGGAAAAACCCAGCGTAGCCTGGGTCGGTGCTGGCTCCTGCTGACTCGCGCGCCCCGCACCCTCGCGACCGCAGTTCCTTAGTGGATCTCGGGATCGCGAAACTGCACCTCATCGGTGTCCACCTCCCATCCCGATACTTTGAAACCACGCCATACTGGTATCCACGTTGTTGATGGCCAGAACGCCGCCAGCCAACCTTCTGGACTTGCGGGAACACACAATCTTCAAGATAGGACTATTGCGTCAGGCGTAAACGCGTGGAATTACAATTGGTTACGTATATGGTCATGTAACTGCTGTACATCATTCAACAATCTGTCCACTCTCGCTGGCGCCCTTGCCGCCCACCACGTTGTCGTCGCTGATCTAATGAGTGGAGCCAGCTGCCGCTCCGCCGGGCGCCCCCGCAGTCCCGGGTCGAACCGTGCTCCAGAAGGGGTCAGGGGCGACCTGCGGCGAGGCCGCCATTACCGGCTTCGGTGAACTCGTGATCACTGTTGGGCTCCCTGGCTACTTGTCTTCCTTCTTTCCACTAGACGGTTCGCCAGCATCGTCAGCATCGGCGGGATCGGGCATCTTGGGCTCGTCCTTCCGCCGCCTGGACTTGTACGTGCGTTGTTTCATGGCCGGGTCGTAGATGCCGGGGACTACCTCCTTTGCGCCCATGCAGACGTCCACGATGGCTAGGTACTTGGCCCTGGTTTCTTCATCGAGACTCGGCGCCACCTCGATGGCGAACCGCACCCGCTGCATTCTCTTGAGGCCAAAGTTCGTGGCCGTCATCAGTGGCGAGTTCTTGATGCGCTCGCGGGGAGACGGCATGTATTGCTTCGTGCCCTTGCGGCGTTGCGCGGTGAAGATGTGGAACTGCTCGATGGCGTCCACCGGAGACAGCGCCGTCCACTCGGCAAGGAGGTCGACGGGAATGGGAGCTTTGGCTCGCCACTGCTCGATGATCTCGGCGGGCAACTTGTCGAGGCAGCGAAGCAGTTTCCAAACGTAGGAGTCCCTGTATCCGGCCCGCGCAGCGAAATCCGAGGGGCTCACGCCGTAGTCGTCCCGCATGACTCTCGCAGCGTTGGCGACTTCGTATGTCGACAGATTGGAGCGGGCCGTGTTCTCGATGATGTTTATCCAATGCTCCTCGACCACCGGCGTATCCTTGGGGAGAATTATTGCCGGAATCTCTCTCCAACCGAGGCTACGCGCGGCTGTGGTTCGCCGGAAACCCTTTCGGAGAAGAAACTCCCCTCTGTCCCCCGGCGCCTCGACGACAGTGACGGGGTCATTGAGACCCTCGCATGCCATGCTTGCGGCCAGTTCTCGCAGTTTTTCCTTGTCGAGCGTGAGACGGCAATTCTGGAAGTTCGGATCGTCGATGATCTTGTCGAGCTTGATCGACTCGACTCTCTTTATCAGTGCCACTGATCGGGCCTCCCCCTGGGGGCCGTATTGGGCCACCTCCCGCTGGTGTCGCTTCCCGTTGAGCCGCTTGTGCATGTCGTTGTGAACTTGATCGAACCTGTATTGAAGAGTTTGGTGTTGTTGTTTCGCGCTGCCATCAGACTTTCCGACGGGCGCCGGTCCTGTCTCGAGCGGCCCCAACGGCGGGATAGGAGCGGGCTGCGCGGGACCTCTGCCGTCGGACACGCCCGATGTCTCTGGCGGGAACTTCAACCCCAGAATCCCCAGCACATTTTCCGCGTCACGTTGGCTCACCTCATCTGTCGTGCGGAACTCGGTCTCGGCGGGATCACGAGCATCGCCGTGTGCGCCTCTCCCCGGGCGATCGCTCGTCGGCTGAGCTTCGCTCCCTGGGTCTGCTTGGGGCCGATGATGGCCATCAGGGCCGGGACTGGCCACCTCCGGCTGGCCCCGCAGTACGGGCAACTGTTTGTGGAGCCGGGCACGAGCGGCGTCGATTTTGGCCTGATTGTCATGGATCAGCTTCTGCGCGCGGCGAGCGATATCGCTAGAGAGCGGCGATTTCTCGTCACTCGATAGCTCGGCCAGCGGAAGGGTCGCCGGCGCTGCCGGGGTCTCTCCCCTCAGCAGGTCACGCCCCTGCGTCAGGTAGTCCCCCTCCCGAAGCCTGCGCCGGTTTTCCAGCTCGCCCGGGCTCAACTGATTCTCCGCACCCGACTCGGCTCCGGCAGGCGCGGGAGCGTTCTCTTCTGGCCGATCATCTGCTGGTCGATCT
>PLNW01000147.1 GCA_003142855.1 Myxococcales bacterium | reverse complement strand
GCACGCGCCCCGGAAGCACACGACCAATGCGGTGCCTAATCCTTCGTCTTGATACCAGTAGCGAAGAGTCACGGTCGACATGTCGACGCTCTGCGGAGTCTTGTTGTCAATTCGGAGATCCAGGGTGATCTGGCCCGTGTCACCAGCGGTCTTCTGCACGACCCATACAGCCAAGCCGTTGGCTGGTGGTGGCTCCGATGCCGAACTTGTGGTCCCCCCGACGTCGCCAGAAGCCCCGACCCCGCCAGTTGTCACACCCGTCGTGCCGCCGAGACCTCCATAGCCGCCGAACGGAGAGGTGAAAATCCCGGTCCCGCCAGTTGTCACACCCGTCGTGCCGCCGAGACCTCCATAGCCGCCCAACGGAGATGTGGAAATCGCAATCCCGCCTGTAGTCCCGCCTGTCGCCCCTTCTGAACCTCCGATCCCACCCGCGCTGGCCCCGCCACCTGTGCCAACCGAGCCGCCGGAACTGCCCGCGCTGCCCGGACCAACCGAGCCGCCCGCAAGCAGGCTCGACGTGGCGGAGCCCGCGACGCCACCAGTTCCACCATCGATCGAGCTAGATATCTCGCCATCGGAGCCACCGGCGTTACCACCTATGAGAGGCCCCTGGCCGCGCATCACCTCCTCAGGTGCTCCACAGTTGGCCCCCAACATCGAACTAGCAACCACGAATAGAAGGAGCAGCCTGCGTGAGATTTCGTCGAATCCCCTCGCCTTACGGCCACCCATCGCCGCGCACGAGTGAGCCCACCCGCCTGAGGAAGACGTCGTGTCGCTGCATAATCCATTCATCGCCCATAGAACTCTACCATTCGCGGAGCTGTGGCGCTGGCGGTCGCTCCAGCGACCGGGCTTGCAGCTCGGGCACGGGCACTTCGAGCCTGGTGAGCTTCCCATGTCGACGTCGTGCCGCCCTCTTCTGCGCGCCTGCTCTCTGGTGGCTATTAACCATTAACCAGCCGGTCGGCAGTAGGTGGAAAGGGGTAGCACCACGGAGTCGAACCCGATTCAACAGGAAAGCGGCCCAAAACCGGCCTGACCTGTTAAATGCGCTCTCTGGCTATTAAACGCTCTCTGCTGCTCTCTCCCCAGTGGCCCCCACAGAGAGCACGCGGAGCCCAGATCAGCGGCTCTGGCGCGCGCGATCGTGATCTCTGCGAGAGCCACCACCGTGAGCACCGGCCCAGCCGGCTCGCGCAACTGCCCGCGAATACAGGCCGAAGAGCGCGATGCTTCGACCGAGCGCTGGGGAGCCGCAGTTAAATCGAAACCCCACCGAAGTTGGTGGGGGACATGGGGTGGCTCCCCGAGAGAGACTCGAAACAACGACCCGCCGGTTAACGAGCCGCATCCCACACGCGACGTGGCGGAGTCATGGGGACAGGTAGAATCCTCTACCCCTGGCTGCGAAATTGCCGCAGCACCGCCCGCATCCTGGCCACATTCTCCGGCGCGAACACCCGCATCCCTGGCCGGGGCAGACGCCCCCACCTCCGTGACTGCGGGAAGACCCCTGCCGCCTCCAAGCGATGGTATTGGGTCTCGGAGATTCTGAGCTTCCGGCAGACCTCACGGGTGAGCAGTAGACCCTGGGCACGAACGGCCGCGTACAAGCGGCGGAGCGGGTTCGGGTGATGACCCCGGATGTAGCGCGGAATGCCCTTGGTCGGACACCGATGCTGGGGTTTGAGCTGGATTTGCTCGCCACATCCACAGGCACAGAGCGGTGCCATTGGCTGCAGCCGGTAGGTCCAACGGGATCCTGTCTCGGCCCTGGGAACCTGAATTCCAATCATTCCAACGGGTTTCAGCACCGACGGTAGCGCGACTTTTCGAGGGCCTATGTACCCCGGTAAAGGATTATCGGGAGTACATAGGCACTTCTCTCAATCCTGCCGAGCCCGTTCCGCGTCGGTGCGCACGAGTAGCGCTAACCACCCCCGGGCCAGCGTGATAGGCCACCGCCCATCGCGCCCCAGCGCCTTCAAGTACGAGCCCTTCGAACTCACGAAACTCGGGGCGCGCATGGGGACGGCCGTGAAAAATGCGAAGCTCGTATCCGTTCGGGCACCCGCGTCTGGTGGGCGAAGAGTGGCTTCGGGCAGACTCTGGGCGTGCCGAAGCAGATTTGCCGGGGTCGCGGTTTCTGGACGCCGCTGGTCGAGGAGTTCGAGGGGGCTGGCGCGGGGCCGGATATCACGGGAGCGTGAACACCTCGGACGCTCCTCCCGCAGTGACGACGTAGGAGAGCACCCCGGCATCCGGGTCCAGCATCGGGACGAACACGTTCGTCACCGCATGGCCAGTCGCATCAGTCATCGTAGAGGCTGGCGTGAACGGATTGTTGCTCCCCGACACACCGACCTGTGCGAACGCTACAGGCAGCGCCTGGATCGGGGTCTTCCCGTCCATGAGTGTGATCCTGGTGGTGAGCGTGTACCGGATTCCCTGAGTCCCAGTCCCAGTTCCAATCGTCTGAACGACAGGGTCCGTGTACTGCGGCGTCCCGATGATGACGGCCGGGAGGCTCTGGGAGAGCGGGATGACGACCGACGCACCCCCACCCGATATCGTCGCCACTATCTCTGAGCCGCCATACGGCACGAAAACGCGTGCGGTCGCCTGTCCGGAGAGGTCGGTCAAGGCCGTCCCGGGAGCAAAAGCAACGCCCGTAGTATTCGTCCCGAATGAAAGTTGTACGCCAGCGGCTGGCGGCGTCCCTGCGCCCGTATCGATGACCGTCGGTGCGGCTGCGTCCGTGCCCGTCGATGCGCCCGCGTCCATGGCTGTTGAAACGCCAGCATCCGTGCCTGCCGACGCTGATACCGGCACGGTTGCCACGACGGTGAGAGTGATTAGCGCCCCTCCAGGCTCCAAGGTAACCACCTCATTTTGAGTCGGCGCGAGCTGAATCGGATCGGCCCCGAGCGTTACCGACGTGTACCCTCCACTGCCCGAAGCGATCGAGGCCACGAGTTGCACCCCCCAGGGAATCACGGTTGTCGCGACGCCGTGTCCATCCGGGCCGGTGGTCACGGTGCCGGGCGTGAACGTGACGCCGCTCTGATTTGTGGAGTATGTCAGGATGACCCCTGCTACCGGCTTGACGGACGCCGAGGCGTTGGAAAGGGAGGTGGCGAGTACGTCGACCGACATGAGCAAGCCCCCCGACGTCGCTCCGTGGGCAGAGACCATCGGGGCCGCAAGTGTGACGATTGACGGCGTTTGCTCTATTGACTGGGCGCTGCACCCGATAATGCCTAGGGCGACAAGCGTGACGCGCTTCATGGCGAGCCTCCTGTCTTCGCGCCGGTGTTGGGCGCGGCCGGCGCCTTGGCGCCGAACACCGCCGAAGCCGCGTCGCCAAGCACCGACAGGTCAATAGCGAGGCCGAGCGTCGCGACCCATTCCGCGTGCAGCTGCTGGACGAGCGTCGTCGGCGCTGACGAACTCTGCACGACGTCGCCCTCGTTCGCGCCCACCGGCCGGTTGTAGAGGCGGAAGCCGATCCCTGCCGTGAGATAGAGCTTGTTTTCGGAAAATGTCGACCCTGGCGACAGGAACAAGTTGGCGGTCCACTGGCTCAGCTTGCCCGAACCGTCGCCGAAAAGAATGGTAGGACCGGCTCCGATCGCGAAGCGCACGGATTCGGACGGGTCGGGGAACCGCAGCGTCAGGAACAGGGACGAAGAGAAGCTCTGAAGGGGCGCCCGAACTTGGCGCAGCTCGAAAAGCTGAGTTCCCGACGAGGCCGTCGCCGGGACCCACTGATACTGAGTGAAGAACGGGGCATCGGTTCCGGAGAGGCGGAAGTCGTACGTGATGGCGCCGAGCAGGGTGAGCCCCCATCCAGACGGCGTTGTGAACGTTCCCTGCGCGAGCGAAGTAGCCTTGTCACCAGCGACAACGCAGGGTCCGTTGCAAGCGTAGACCGTGTAGCTCGTGTCCCTCTCGATCTTGCCGGTGTCAGCTTCCCGGCTGGTACTGACGACTGATCGGAAGTGCGCGAGCTGCGTGAGCGGATAGTCAAATGTCAGGTCTTCGCATCCCGTTGCGGCCGTGAGATTGAGCAACATCTCTGCATCGACGGAAAGTGCCTTGACCGGGGCCGACACGGGCGCTAGTGCCGACACGAACGCACCAAGCACCGCGGCGATGCTGGCGGTAGTTCGGGGTCCCTTGGCCCAAAGGAACTGAACCTCCTCGACGTCTCGCGGAACGTAGGTCGCCCACGCCGTCAGAGGCTCCAGGGCAGACATCTGCCGTGCGAGCTGGGTCACTCCGTTCATCGGAAGCGGGATGGTCGAAGCGACGTCCGTCGTCGGAAGATCGAACGCTCCGAACATCCAGAGTTCGTCCGGATCCGATGCATGCTCCAGCATTTCGACCTGGCAGGCCTCGATGGGAGGGCGCCCTCCGGCAGGAAAATTCTCGAGTGCCGCCAAGAACGCTGGATTCTTGGAGTCCGTCCCCGCGAGTAGGGCAGCCGAGCTGAGCTCCTTGAGGTCGGCGGCGATCCTCGCCAATCCAGCAGCGGCCCTCGGGCTATGGTTGAGGCTCTTGATCGCGGCCGGAATTGCATCCGAGGCGGGAAGATGATCGCGCACCAGCCTCGGATTCGGCACCTGAGTGTTGTTGAACAGGTCTGCGACTTTCCACCGAACAAAGGCCTCCTCGTACTCATCCCCATGTTTGGTCAATCTGTCCCAGCGAGCCCCACTCCGGGCCTGGGGCTTTCCCAGGTCGAGGGAGTAGACGACCGTCTGCGGAAGCATGATGACTAGGCGCCACATGTCGGCGTCCCGTAGCTGCGAGCGATCAAGCACGATCGCATTTGTAGCGAAATCGCTCGTCGGACAAGAAAATGTCTGGACGGGCTTTAGCCGCGGATTCGTGGCCGGCGTCCTGCTGTCGATCGCGAACACTTTCACCGTAACCCTGTCCTTGCCAGGGGACAGCTGACGAGCCGGGGCGTCGGCGAAAACGGCGACGGTGTCCTTCACAGCAGCACTTCTACGAGTGACGGTTCCGTCGAGTTGGATAGCGAATTCCGCGGTGGGCGCCGCTATAGCTGAGGGGGGACAAGAAGGCGGTTGAGCGGCCGCGCGGGCGCTCAACCCGAGCAACCAGGTCACGCCGAGACACCGAGAGAGCAATGTTCGACGACGATGGGACGTCTCAAGTTCATGGCGCATAAGCGGTACCTTTCGAACGTTGTCCCTGTCTAGACAGCTCGGGATCTCAAACGGCAAAATGCTCCTCAGGATCGAGATGGCTGTCAAGAAAATATGAGGTTGGCGGTCCTTGTTGATATGCCCGCTGCACCCGTGGGTAGACCCCGCAAGTTGTGCCCACCACGACGGCAGCAATTTCCAGTAGGGCTCGGACAGCCACCGATTCGATCAGCTGGCATAGACCTGGCAAGATGCGCTGATCGCCATGTCTCCGACCCATCCCCAAGAGATCGCCCGCCCCAAAGATGGTCTGCATGTGCCCGCTGGGGTGAGAACCTTTGTGGACTCGCACCGGCATTTCCTTGTCGTGGGCCACAAGGAGCCAGACGGCGACTGCATCGCATCCCAGATTGTGTGCGCTGAGCTCCTATCCGCGCTCGGTAAGTCGGCGACGCTGTATTCGGTGGGGCCTTTTGATAGCCCCGAAATTGCCGGCTTCGCGGATCGCTTCTCTGCGGGCGTTCCCGCAGAATTGCTGGGCGCAACGGACACGGCCGTTGTCGTCGTGGACTGTTCTACATTCGACCGCGTGGGCGGCCTCCGTCACCAGCTCGAGCGCCTGCCTTGTATGGTTGTCGTCGGCGCTTCCAAGGCACAAGTCGATTCTGACGACCGCGGTCTACTCCCGCCCCACCGACGAAGACCTGCTTCGCGCGGTCACCACCCAGCAGGTGCGGCTCGCCGCCTGACCCAGACCAGAACACGCTCCTCAGCGACCTGGATGCTACACTCGCATCATGGGCGTGGCTTGCACGCCATCTCGCCATCTCTTGCACATCGCAAAACAGCGACCGGGACGATCCCGTCGGACCGCACGCCTTCAAAGGCTTCGCAGGCCGATGGTGGCGGTGCTCGCGGGCTTAATGCCCGTCGCCGGATGCGCGCACCGTCCACCCAAGCGAGTGGACGGCACCGGAGCAACCGGGCCGAGCGTCACAACCGGCCCTAGTAGGAACGCGGGCGAGTTGATCCATGCCGACTTTGAAGCGCGATCTCCGGGTCGGTACACCCAAACCATGGTAAGCCGAGATTTCGGAGCCGCCGCGTCATGGAACAATGGCCTCGACGCAGGACGGGCCACCATCGTGAACCAAGACGGAAACAGCTTTCTCCGCGTCAGCTATCCGGCCAACCAGTACGGACCCACTCAAGGCGGGGTTCAGTTCAAGGTGCCCCTCGGCGGCAGCCACAAAGAGCTCTACCTGTCGTACCGCCTGCGATTCGGCAGCGGCTTCCAGTACGTGAAGGGGGGCAAGCTGCCCGGACTGGTCGGGGGAACGGCACCCACCGACTGCATCAGTGACCACGGAGGCTTCTCGGCGCGTGGCATGTGGCGGCCCGGTGGCGCCGCCGTGCAATACCTGTACTATCCGGACAAGAAGAACAGATGTGGGGACGACTTCTCCTATGTCTCAGACGGGAGGAATTTCGTGTTCGTTCCCGGCAAGTGGCAAACCATCGAGCACCGTATCGTCATGAACACGCCGGGCCAGCGCGACGGAATTCTACAAGCATGGGTGGATGGCGCGCTCGTGCTCGACGAGAACCAGTTCTACTACCGCGCGCCGGGCGCCACGTTCGCGATCGATGCCTTGTATTTCTCCACCTTCTTCGGTGGCAGCGACTCGACCTGGGCACCGGCTACCGACCAAACGGTCGACTACGACGACTTCATCGTGTCGTCCCGGCCCATCACCCACTGAGCGCGGAGGGAATGGCGATGCACAGGGGAGATTCAAAGCAGGTGCGTCGCCCAGATGTCCGCTTCGAGCAGGTAAGCAATCGAAAGATTCACGCCGTGTCTTGTGACTTCGAGAATTCACCATGAGATCACCCAATTCCAAAATCACAACCCTAATTATCGCGAGCACAATTTCTCCAATCATAGCGTGTGTTGACACGGGCAGTTCCACGCCCACGAATGCTACCGGCGGAACTACCGCCGCCGGTGGCACTGGCGACCAAATCAGCGACGCTTCGAGCTTCCGCTGCGTCAACTGGGCCGACACGGGTGACAATTTCCAAGCCGGTGTGCTTCAGCCATCCGGGCTTTTCTCCTCGGATGACTATGACACCGTTCTGGCCAAGTCCGACGCGATCCTGTCTGGCTTTCAAACGGCACTTGGCGCCAATGCGATACGCATTCCGATCAACGAATCCACCGTCGTTACCAATACAGCGTGGTGGACTGCCTACAAGGGCATCATAGATGCGGCAATCAGCAAGAACATGAAGACCATGATCGCCTATTGGGGTCAGGCCGGCAGCAATGGAGGCAAACCCGCCGACTTGAGCGTATTTTTTGCAATGTGGCAGACCGTCGTCGATGCGTATGGAACCAATAGCCTCGTCTACTTCGACGTCATGAACGAACCATGGGCGTATAGTCCAACCGACTTTATCAACTTGGTTGTTCAATGGATGGGGGAATATCCAAGTGTACCCAAGAATCACATCGTGGTGGCCGGCAATTACAATGACTCCAACGTCACCCAGCAAGGCGCCGATGCTAGACTAGCTGACTGCCTGCTGTCTGTTCACATCTACGCTATCGGCAGCACCGACACTAGCGAATCCAATTGGACGTCAGCCCTCAAGAACGCGGTCGGAGCATACGCCACTCGGACAGTTGTTTCGGAATACGGCGCGCCCATGACGGATGGGACTGACTATAGTGGTGCCGTCAACGGCAACGCATACGTCGCCTATGCGCAAGGGGTCACGAGTCAAATAGGGGCGTCTGGAATGGAGAGCTGCTATTGGCCAGGTTTGCGAAATGGAGACTGGTACAGCATCACCACTTTGCAGGGCACGGGCACCAATCTCTCTCTGACAGTCAACAATGCGTCCGGGTTGGCGCTGATTCAGTCGGCTTGGGGCCAGTAGCTGAAGAAATAGCCCCGAGCCGTTCCAGGTGGCGAGCGCACTCGATCAGCATGCCTGTCCTTCGCCACCCTGTCATCCAGGCGCCGTCGAGGCGCGATCCACGGCGAAGCGTGAGGTCGAAGGCGTGCTCGCGCGCGAGTGCGCCCACGTCGAGCGCGTGATCGACGTCGGAGCGGGGCCGCCTTCGTCCCGTGAGCAGAGGGATGGCCATCCATGTCGATGTCGGCATGGCGGACAATTGCGCCGGTCAGGCCGCGCGCTCGTAGCGATGGTGGAGCCCGCCCACTTCTGGCAGTTCTACGATCTTGCCCATGCTCGGCGGCTGGACGGCTCTCGGCTCGGGCGCGTCTTTGCCCAGAGAAAGATGGGTCCGTGCCCTGTGATAGTAGGCAAAGTACGACTTCGGAATTTGCAGGAGATGGCGCTCACCGAGAACGATGACGTGATCGAGGCACTCTCGCCGTATGGATCCGACAAGCCGCTCGACATATGGATTCTGCCAAGGGGACCGGGGTGCTGTGACGACTTGCTCTATGCCGAGGCCCTTGTCCTTCGCCAAGACGTCATCCGCGACGGGCGTTTCTCGACGGTAGCGATGGTGGACAGTCGCGGCGCACGGACTGGTTCATTCTCTGGCCAGACCCCCGGAGGAAATGAGCGTCCGTGAACCACTGGACACCCGAATCACGAAGGGAGAATCCGATGGAGAAGATGGCATTGAGTGTGCTGGCGCTGGGACTGGGCCTTGCCGCTCCCCACAAGCCGCACGATGAGGACGACCTTCTCCCTGCCGCTGTAGTCTAGGCCCAGCCCAACGCATAGCTCTCTGAGCCGCTCGCGGCCGAGATCGGGCAAGAAGTTGGCCAGTGTCGCCTTTTTCGAGGACGCCACGGCTTCGAGGAGGTCGTCTTTCTTCCGACGATCCGCAACCTTCAGTTCGAATCTTTCGACGACGGAAATCAGCTCTTCGCACGAGAGCTGGGCTAGCAGCCCGTGGTGAAAGTCCGAATGGGCACCAGACGCGCTTGGGCGCGTCTGGTGCTTGGTTGATGACCTGAACATCTGATCAAGATCGACGGCAGATCTTCGGTGGTGTACGAAGGCGGTATGGCAATGGGCATCCGCGACGGCGAGCAGGAAGAGCTGTTCATCACGCACCAGCAGCTTCGTTCGCAAAGCCACCCCTACTATCAGGCGGTCAACAAGGTGTTGGCCGAAAGTGGCTTCGACAGGTTTGCGGAAAAGACCTGTGCGAAGTTCTACGCGAAAAAGATGGGACGGCCGAGCATGGCACCTGGCGTGTATTTCCGTTGCTTGCTGCTCGGGTACTTCGAGGGCATCGACAGCGAACGAGGGATCGCGTGGCGAGCCGCTGATTCGCTGAGCCTGCGCGACTTTCTCGGTATTGCAGCAAGCAAAGTGACGCCGGACCACTCGACGATTTCGCGAACACGGCGACTGCTCGACCTGGAGACGCACCAGGCTGTCTTCAGCTGGGTTCTGGGCGTGCTGGACGGCGCGGGACTCATTCGAGGCAAGACCCTCGGTGTGGACGGCACGACCCTGGAAGCAAACGCGGCCATGAAATCGATCGTGAGGCGCGACGACGGGCGCAGCTACGAGGAGTTCCTCACAGACCTGGCCAAGACGTCGGGTATCACGACGCCGACGCGTGAAGATCTGGCACGGATGGATCGCAAGCGCGAGAAGAAGGGGTCGAACGCGGACTGGTACAACCCGTACGACCCGGAGGCGAAGATCTCGAAGATGAAGGACGGGAGCACGCATCTTTCGCACAAGGAGGAGCACGCCGTCGATATGGACACGGGCGCGGTGGTGGCAGTGACCCTGGACGGCGGAACCGCGGGGGACACGACGACGCTGGAGGGAACGCTGGCAGCAGCCGAACAGAATCTCGAAGAAGCCCGAGAACACGCGGGAGAAGATTCAAAGCGCAAGCACGAGCCGAGCGAGGTCGTGGCCGACAAGGGGTATCACAGCAAGATGGTGATGCTGGCGCTGCGGCTCGGGGGATGGCGCAGCTACATCGCCGAGCCCCGTCGTGGCCGACAGAATTGGGAGGGCGAGGCCGAGGAGCGCGACGCGGTTTACGCCAATCGTCGGCGGAAGAACGGCCATCGCGGTCGCCATCTCATGCGTCTCCGTGGCGAGATCATCGAGAGGACCTTCGCCCATGTGCTGGAGACCGGCGGCATGCGACGCCTGTACCTTTGCCACCAGGAGAACATCGCCAAACGGCTGCTGGTGCACATTGCCGGTTACAACCTGGGTCTGCTCATGCGCAAGTGCTTCGGCGTTGGCAAACCGAGGTGTCTCCAGGGCCAGTCGGCCGCCCTTTGGGCTGCCCTGGTTACACTTTGGAACCTCCTGGCTTCGCTCATGCGGCTGCCAGGGCACGCCGACCGCGAGAATCAGCTCGCCCCCATCCAATCACCCGTCCCGTGGCTCGCTCGCGCAGCCGCATGAGCGAAGCCATTCACACCACTAAAACCACGGGCTGCTAG
>PLNW01000093.1 GCA_003142855.1 Myxococcales bacterium | reverse complement strand
ATCACCGATGAGGATGACTGCTCCGCCAACAATGACAACGGCCAGAACGATGACATGTTCGATATGGTGACCAAGCGAGACGTGGGCGACACCACCAGCCTGCGATGTGCGGCGCGCGGTCACCTGTGCGGCGGCGACCAAATTCCAACCTACGACCCGTCGATCGGCTACACGGGCACGACGCCTTTCTCGCACACCTTCACCGACTGCTCGGCCAAGGTTCAGCTTGACCCCAATAATCCAGACCATGTCTATCTGCCGCTCTACAATGTTCAGGAAATGATCGACAGCGTCAACTGGACCAAGGGAGCGCAGGCCGGGCAGAAGATCCTCGTGTCTGGCATCATCGGCTGGCCCCCGGGCCCGAACGACAAGAACCTCCCGACCGACCTTCAAACCAACCCCAACTACCGGATTGACAAGGATGCCACCTCGCTTCCGCCATCGCAGCAGAGCCTGTGGGACTACATGCCCATTTGCACGATTCCGTCCCAGAAGTCCGCGGATGGGAATATCTACAAGGCCTATGGCGGTCTTCGCTTGAAGAAGTTCGTCGATGCTTTCGGCGACAAGGGGCAAGTGTTCAGCATTTGCAACTCGGACTTCACGAATGCCATGGTTCAAATTGGAAATGCGATTGTTCAGGTGCTAACGCCTGGCTGTGTCACTTACCCATTGATCGACACAGACCCCAGTACGCCCAATATCACCGAGCCCGAATGCGTGGTTTACGACCAGACCCCGTGCCCCAATGCGGGCGTCGGAACCTGTCTGACAAGCGGCTACACGCAGACGAAGCTCCCCGAGTGCAAAGACGCTTCAGGGAAGATTCTCGACCCGTCCAGTCTCGACCCCAGCGGCGCTGGCGGCCAAGCTGCCGTCGACGCCCTTCTCGCCAACATCAGTCAGGACTCGCGGCCTTGCTGGTACCTCTCCTACGATAACACCGCCCTGGGTTGCAAGACTGCCTCGTACAAGGGCCAAAGGATCTCTGCCTTGCGCAAGACGGACACAGTGGCGCCGGCTGGCACGCGCCTGGGGATGCAGTGTTTGACTTGCGCCAATGCCGACCCAACGACGTGCAAAGCCTTGACCAAATAGTGCCGTGAGGCCGCGGTTCGCGTAGCGGACCACGGGCAGCACGACCGACCAGAAAAGCCGCCCGCCCCAGCGAGCGGCTTTTGCGATCAGAGCGGCTACTCTTCGCCAGGCTCTCGCTCGCCCCGCAGCACGGCAGCGGCGAAGCGATCGGCGAAGTCGGAGGCAGGACGCGCGCTGGCCAGGTCCAGTTCGAAGTCAGGAACTTGGCTCCGGCACAAGGTCGACAGAAATTCGTCCACCTCACGGTTGCTCAGGCCCATTTGGCCCAGCCCCTCGCGACCAAGGCTCCGCCCCTGCCCTTCGATGCCGTCCTCGCTGGCGTGCAGCAGCGCGCGCAGGGCGTCCAGCTCCATGCGTGAGAACCGGGCTCCGCAGACGTCGTAGTCGATCCACGCTTCGTAGGAAAGCGGTGCCACGCGCTTGAGCATGCCCGCCATCAGGTTGCCGTACTGCTGGATTTCCCACTGCGCGTGCGAATCCACCCGCAAGGTCAGAAAGTGCAGCAGGTTGTGCAGATCGATCTTCCAGTACCACTGGGTGTAGGTCGAGAGCGGCAGGTCGATGCGCGCCAACTCGCGCGCCAGCTCGTGGCTGGTCAGCCACTCGTAGGTCGACATGGCGCCCGCCCGACCCTCCTGCCATCGTTGCTTGGCCTGGTCGCGCACCCCGGCCGGCAGAGGCTGGCCGGTGCGTCCCTGGTGGTTGTGCGCGCTCTGCGCCTGCAGTTGCTCGTCGGGCGGCGTGTAGAACAGCATGGGCATGAGGCTGTAGCGGCCCGACAGTTCGTTGACGTTGGCGGTGCGATGTCGGATCCACTGGCGCGCCACGAAGATGGGCATGCAGCAGTGGAACTTCAGCTCCACCATCTCACTGGGAGTCGTGTGCCGGTGGCGGCGCAGGTAGCGCAGCAGCCCGCGCGTCTGGCTACGCTTGCGCGTGCCGAAGCCATAGCTGACCCGCGCGGCCCGCTCGATGTCCTCGTCGCTGCCCATGTAGTCGATCAAGGCGACAAAGCCGTGGTCCAGCACCGGGAAGTACAGGCCCAGGATTTCCTCGGCCCCCGGGCTGACGCTTCGCCTTGTGCTGTTCTGCAAGTGGGAGTCCGCCACGGCCGTTCCCTCCTGGTCGGCGGTCATCACGAAGCCAGACCGCCCGGCTCGACAAAGACGCCCATGCGTCGGTATTTCTGGTAGCGAAGATCCTTGAGCAGGCTGGGCGGAAGCGGCAGCAGATCCGCCAGGTGGCGACGCAGGGCCGCGGCCAGGTTGCGCGCGGTCAGATCGAAGTTGCGGTGGGCGCCACCCGGGGCTTCCGGCACGATCTCGTCGACGATGCCCAGGCGGGCCAGATCGGGCGCCGTGATCTTCATGGCCTCGGCCGCATCGGCCTTGCGCTCGTCGCTGCGGAAGAGAATCGAAGCGCAGCCCTCGGGCGAAATCACAGAGTAGATGGCGTATTCCAGCATCAAGATGCGGTCTGCCACCCCGATGGCCAGCGCCCCGCCCGAGCCGCCTTCGCCAATGACCACGGCGATGATGGGCACCGGCAGCCCGGCCATGATCTCCAGGTTCTTGGCCACTGCCTCGGCCTGTCCGCGCTCCTCGGCGTCGATGCCGGGAAACGCACCCGGCGTGTCGAGCAGACAGATGACGGGCTTGCCAAAGCGCGCGGCCAGATCCATGAGGCGCTTGGCCTTGCGATAGCCCTCGGGTTTGGCCATGCCCATGTTGCGCGCGAGCTTCTCCTTGGTGGTGCGCCCCTTTTGCTGGCCCAGGCACAGGATGGGCACCCCTTCGAAGAAGCCGATGCCGCCGATCATGGCGGGGTCATCCGCAAAACGGCGATCCCCATGCACCTCGCAGAAATCGGTGAAGAGGCGGCTGACATAGTCCAGCGTGTAGGGCCGGGCCGGGTGCCGCGCCAGCAGCACCTTCTGCCAGGGCGTGAGGTCGGAAAAGATCTGCTGCTGCAACTCACGCGCTCGCGTCTCCAGGGTTTCGATCTCGCGCCGTATCTCCCCCGACAGCCGCGTGCGCTGCTTGAGTTCTTCGAGTCTGCGTTCCAGATCGACGATGGGGCGCTCGAAATCGAGCACCGGAGCTTCCCTGGTCTTTTCTTTCCTGTGTGGCATGTCCGGGTGCCATCCTGTTTCGGATCGGGTGCGGGGGCAAGAGATCTATGTGAAGAGAAACGTTGGTTCGTCGAAGCCGCCACGGCTGAGAACACAGAGGTGAGAGGAGAGCGCACAGAGGGGAGCAACGAAGGGCGTCAGAGCTGGGCTGAGAAGGCGCGCACGAGGACTTCGAGATCGGGAGGCGACGAGGCCCGCAGATCAGCTGGTTCGCGCCGGAACCAGGTGCGCTGGCGCCGGGCGTAGGCGGAGGTGGCGGTCTTGGTCTGAGCCACGGCTTCTTGCAGAGTCAGATGGCCGTCGAGATGCTGGCCGAGCTGCTTGTAGCCCAAGCCAGCCAAAGCGCGGGTGTGGCCGAAGCCGGCCAGGCGCAGAGCCTCGACCTCGGCGAGGAAGCCGGCCGCCATCATGCGCTCGACCCGGCTGTGAATGAGCAAGCGCAGCTTGTCGAGGGAGTAGTCGAGAACGACAACAAAGAGGCGTCCAGGAAGCGGCTGACCGACTGCGCGCCGGCGCAGCTCACTGATCGGAATTCCGGTCTGCTCGTACACCTCAAGGGCGCGGCTGGTGCGAACCAGATCGCCGGGAAGAATCTTCGCCGCGGCCTCAGGATCGATCCCCCGCAGTCGCTGGTGCAAGGCTGGGACGCCGAGGGCGGCCGCCTCGGCCTGATGGCGTGCCCGTATCGTGGGATCGGGCGCCGGCGCATCGAAAAGCCCCACCCGCAGGGCGCGAAAATACAGTCCCGTGCCGCCCACGATGATGGGAGTTCGCCCGCGGCCGTGAATGTCATCGATGACTGTGCGGGCCCGCGCGGCCCAAGCCGCGGCGTGGAACGGCTCGCCCGGATCGACCAGATCGAGCAAATGGTGCGGGCAGCGAGCCTGATCCCTCTTCGTGGCCTTGCCCGTGCCGATGTCCATGCCGCGATAGACCTGCATGGAGTCGCAGCACACGATCTCGCCAGAAAGTCGTTCCGCCAGGGCCAGCCCGAGTTCGCTCTTACCCGAAGCGGTGGGGCCTAGGATGGCGACGACCATGCTACGTGCGTCCCAGGCGTTGTTCGATCTCGGCGATGGACATGCGCAGGAGCACCGGGCGGCCGTGCGGACAGTGGGAATGCAAATCCACGGCATCAAGCTGGCCCAGCAGCGTCAGGGCCGCCTCGCGCGTCACCACGTCGCCTGCGCGCAGAGCCCCGTGGCACGCCATGGTCGCGAACACTTGTTCGAAATTCTCCTCGGCCCGGCGCAGAGAATCCCCTTCCGCCACCCGGTGCAAAACGTCGCGCAGCAGGGGCTTGGGATCTACGTCTTTCAATAAATCGGGTACCGCGCGCAGAAGCATGGTCTTCGGTCCGAACCCCTCGACCTCGAAGCCAAGTCCCGCCAAGGCCTCGACCGTCGCCCCCTCGCGTGCGGCAGCAGCAGCCACCTCGTCGAGCTCGATGGGGATGGGGAAGAGCAGGCGCTGGCGAACCACGGCTCGCTGTCGATGGGCCAGGCGCAGGCGTTCGAACATGATGCGCTCGTGTGCCGCATGCTGGTCCACCAGCACCAACTCGGAAGGACCCTCGCACACCAGGTAGGTCCGCCGGAGCTGGCCTATGTACTCGAGTCCGCCGAAAAAGCCCCGCAACGCGGGCTCAGCCGCTGCCGGCACAGCCTCATCGCGCAGCAGGGTCGGAAGCATCTCGCCCGGTTCAGACGATCGCACAGCCGAAAGGGGTTCTTGCCGATCCCGTTCCGGCCTGGGCGGCAGCGGATGGTCGTCTTCTGCCTGGGCCATGCGTTCGGGCGGCAGGGTGTAGGCACGAATGGGAGACACCGCCAGCCACGGTGCGCGCGACACAGCCCGGCCCACCACGTGCCGGACCGCTGCGTAGACCTCCTGTGGCCGCGAGAAACGCACCTCCAACTTTTGCGGATGAACATTGATGTCCAACTCGGGGCCCGCGACGTCGACAAAAAGCGCGGCCAGCGGGTAGCGTCCCTTCTCCAGCAATTCGCCATAGCCCTGGGCCAAGGCGTGCAGAAGGGCGCGATCGCGCACGAAGCGGCGCCCGACGAACAGGAAGGTCGAACGTCCGGCCGGCGCGGCCTCCTCGGGCGAAGCCAGGAAGGCGCGCACCTTGATGCCGCCCTCTTCTCCCTCGGCCTCGTGCAAGACCCTGGCGCCACGTCGAGCCAGCGCCGCGCGCACCCGCTCGGCCATGTCCCGATGGGGCGGCAAATCGAGGGTGACGCGGCCGTTGGCGCGCAGCCGAAAATGCACCTCGGGGTGGGCCAAGGCCAGACGCAGAATCGCCTCGGAGACATTGGCCGCCTCGGTGGCCTCGGACTTCAGAAACTTGAGGCGCGCGGGCGTGTTGAAGAATAGATCGCGCACTTCAAGCTGGGTTCCCTCGGCCATGCCGACTTCGCCCGCGTCGGTTTCGACCCCAGCCTCGACCAGCAGGCGGAAGCCGGCGGCGGCCCCGGTCAGCTTGGTGCGCAGGGTGAGGCGCGAGACCGCGGCGATGGAGGGCAGCGCCTCACCGCGAAAGCCGAAGGTCGTCAGGCCCCACAGATCGTCCGCAGACGTGATCTTCGAGGTGGCGTGGCGTTGCAAAGCCAGGCGCGCCTCCTCGGCGGTCATGCCGCAGCCGTCGTCCACCACGCGAATGAGCCGCCGGCCCCCAGCCTCGATCTCCACGTCGATGCGGCGGGCGCCCGCATCGACCGCGTTCTCGCACAACTCCTTGGCCACCGAGGCGGGGCGCTCGACGACTTCGCCGGCCGCGATCTGATTGGCCAGCTCGTGGGACAGGACATGAATACGGGGCGTGGGCGCGTGAAGTTCCATGCTTTGCCGAGCCAGGGTATCAGGGAGGCGCGCCCGCGAAAACGAGATACAGGATGCTTGCGGAGGATGCCCGCCCGCCGGTTACTCGACGCATTGCGGGCCAGGACGCCGTCGGCTTGTCGCCGCCTGTGCCAGGTCACCCAGCATTTTCCTGCGCGGATTCGCTGGTCCTGCGATTGCATTGCCTGGCCGCAAAGGGAGGGCGAGCGAGCGAGTGCACATCGCCGTGTGTGATACACTCGTGCCCGTGTCACGGGTCCTAGTTGTCGACGACGAACCTGAAGTTCGCCAGGTTGTCAGGCGTGCCATTGAACGTCTGGGGCACAAAGTGACCGAGGCCGAGGATGGCCAAGAAGCCATCAAGACTCTGGACGGGGGCGGCTTCGATCTGGTGGTCAGCGACTTGCGCATGCCGCGTGCTGATGGATTCGCGGTGTTGCGTAAGGCTCAGGAACCCGCGCTGCGCACACCGGTGATCATCCTCACCGCCAGCACGGTCATGTCGGAATGCGTAGAGGCCATGCGTTTCGGCGCGTTCAACTTCCTGGTCAAGCCCTGCAACGGCGATGACTTGAAGTCGGTGGTGGAAGCGGCGCTGGCGCAAGGGCGGCCAAGCCCGCGCATCTCAGCCACGCGCAGCAATGACCTGGCCGAGCCCCAGGCCATCCTGGTCGGCGATTCGCCCGCCTTGCGCGGCGTGATCGAGATCGTGAGCCAGGTGGCCCCCACTGACGCGACGGTGCTGCTGCTGGGAGAAAGCGGCACGGGTAAGGAGGTCGTCTCGCGCCTCATCCACGCCTTCTCGCCCCGCCTGGGCAATGCCTTTGTGGCGGTCAACTGTGGGGCCATTCCCGAGGGTCTGGTCGAGAGCGAGCTATTTGGCCATGCCCGGGGCGCGTTCACCGGCGCCACCGACGCCCGCGCAGGCAAGTTCGTGGAAGCCGACGGCGGAACTCTGTTTCTCGACGAGATCAGCGAGCTGCCTTTGGCTCTGCAAGTAAAGTTGCTGCGCGTGCTGCAGGACAAGACGGTGACACCGGTGGGCGAATCCAAAACGCGATCAGTGAACACCCGGGTGGTGACGGCCTCCAACCAGGATCTGGAAGGCCTGGTCAAGGAAGGGAAATTCCGCAACGACCTCTTCTTCCGTCTCAACGTGGTCCCCATTCTCCTTCCGGCTCTGCGTGAGCGCGCCGAGGACGTGGCGCCGCTGGCTCACCATTTTCTGGCGTCAGCCAATCGCCGCAGCCACAAGAACATCACCCTGTCCGAGGCGGCCCTGCTCGCCATGCAGCTGTACAGTTGGCCGGGCAATGTCCGCGAGCTGGAGAATCTGATCGAGCGGCTGGTCATCCTCAATCGCACCGGGGTCGTCGGGTTCGAGGACCTGCCCACGGCGGTACGCAGCCCGTCGGCCGACTTTGCCGCTGCCACTGCCAACAGCTCGTCGACCGAGGCCATCGACCTGGTGGCAACCTTGGCCCGCATCGAGGCCGCCCTCATCGATCGGGCCATGCGCAGCTCCGGCGGAAACAAGACCCGCGCGGCCGACCTCTTGGGACTGAGCCGCACCACCCTGCTTGACAAGTTGAAGCGCGCGAGCGGCGAGTCGGGAAACTGAGACGCCGCTGCGGACCGGCGGCCGGTGGCCGGATCCGGTGGCCGGTCGCCGGTGGCCGGTCGCCGGTGGCCGGTCGCCGGTGGCCGGTCGCCGGCTCCGGATCCGGATTCGGCTCCGGCCTCTTTCACCTCGGCGCCGGACCCTTGCGCGGCAGCACGAACCAGAACGTGCTCCCATGGCCGATCTCGCTGTCCACTCCGATGCGGCCGTGGTGCGCCTCCACGGCCAGTCGGCAGAAGGTGAGACCGAGTCCGGTGGAGAATTTCTGGCCGCTCGAAGCGGCCTCGACCTGCCCGAATTTCTCGAACACCCTTTCGCGATATTCCCGCGGAATGCCAGGCCCGGTATCGCTGACCGCCACTCGCACCATGTCGTCGTTGGCTTCAACCGAGACGGTGATGACCCCAGTAGCAGGCGTGAACTTGAGTGCGTTGCCCAGCAGATTTTGCAGAATGCGCGCCACCACGTCCCGGTCCACCAAGGCCATGACCGGCTCGTCGGGCCAATCTCGCACCAGCCTTCGCGACCCGACCAGGGATTCCAGTTCGTCCACGCTTTCCCTAGCCACCGCGGCGACATCGCACAGAGCGAACTGCAGGCGCATCTCCGCGCCCTCCATCTTGCTCACGTCGAGCACCGAATTGACCAGTCGGATGATGGTTCGGGTCGCGTGCAAGGCCATTTCCACATCACTCGCCAACTCCACGCGATGCTGCTCCTCCGCGTCCCACTTGATGACCTCCAGGCTGGCCGAAATAGCCGCCAGCGGCGAGCGCAGATCGTGCACCACCATGTGCACCAGACTATCGCGCAGGGTTTCCAAGCGTCGCAGCGACTCGTAGCTTTCCTGAAGTTCGCGCCGCTTGCGCCGGAGTTCCAGATGCGTGGCCACGCGCGCTTCCACCTCCGCCATCTGAAAGGGCTTGGTGACGTAGTCGACTCCTCCGACGGAGAACGCCCTCACCTTGTCCACCGTTTCGGTGTTCCCGCTGATGAAGATCACCGGGGTGTCGGCCGTCTTGGGATCGGCCTTCAACTGTTCGCACACTTCGAAGCCGTCCATGTCGGGCATGTTGATGTCGAGCAAGACCAGATCGGGCACCTCGGCCTTGGCCGCCCGCAACGCGAGGCGTCCGTCCAACACCGGCCGCACCCGATGTCCACGTTCCTTGAGCATGCCGACCAGCACCTGCAGATTGGCCGGCGTGTCGTCGACCACCAGAATGCTGGCGCCACTGTCCCGGTGTGACGAGTCCTCAGACATGCCCCTGTCCCCCTTGCACATGGTCGATAAGCTTCTGGTAGTCGAATCGCTCGACGGTCTGGCGCAGAAGGCACGCCCCGTCGGCGTCCAGCGCTGCCAGCTGATCGGCCAGACCCATGAGCCGATCATAGTCGGCGTGCACAGCAGCGGTGTGGATTTCCTCGCGCAAAGCGGAAGGAAGCCCCGCCAGGGTGGAATTCGCTGAGCCGTCGCTGCGGACGACCGTCGGCCCGGGAGCCGGCGCCGGCAGGTCGGCCGAGATGTACTCGACCCCCAGAGGCACGCGCAGCCGCTCCAGCAGGTCGGCTTCGCGGAAGGGCTTGCTCAGAAAGCCGTCGGCTCCGGCGGCCAGCGCCTGCTGCCGATTCTCGTCGAATGCGCTGGCCGACACAGCGAGGATGAAAGGGGTCTGCCCGGCAGGCGTCGCGCGAATCTGTCGTATCGCCTCGGCCCCGCCCATCTTGGGCATGAGCATGTCCATCAGGATGGCATGCGGCTCCCACTCCGCAAAACTGGCGACCGCCTCTGCTCCGTCGTTGGCCTCGCGGATGCGATATCCGACAGCCTCGAGCATCCGCGACATCACCTTGCGATTCTCGGGCTGGTCATCGACCACCAACACCCGATAGGGATCGGCCGTCGGCTTGATCCCGACAACCCGTCGGGAAGGCACTTCCACGTGCAAGTGCTCCGGGTCCTCCTGTCCGAGAGGAATCTCGACATGGAAGCAACTGCCCCGCCCCACCTCGCTGGCAACCGTGAGGTCTCCTCCCAGAAGACGCGCGAACTGGCGACTGATGGCCAACCCGAGGCCCGTGCCTCCCACCCGAGCCCCGGCCGCAGCCTGCTCGAAGGGATCGAAAATCCGCTCACGGTCGGAGGCGGCAATCCCCGGTCCACTGTCGTCCACATCGACCAGGAGGCGGGATGCGAGAGCATCGCCGGGCTTGACCCGCACGCGCCACAAGACGTGCCCTTGCTCGGTGAACTTGATGGCGTTGCCCAACAGATTGATGAGGATCTGACGCAGCTTCCTCTCGTCCGTCACCACGCTGTCGGGCACCTCATCGGGCACCTCAACCTCAAAACGCAACCGCTTGCTCTCGGTGCGCAGGCGGAACATGCCAGTCAAGTCAGCCACCAAGGCCCGCAGGTTGAAGGTAGACGGCTGCACCGACACACGTCCCGCCTCGATCTTGGACATCTCGAGAACATCGTCGATGAGTGTCTGCAGATGCTCGCTGCTGCGCCCGATGGTTTCCAGGTACTGACGCTGGCCTGCGCTCAGCAAAGGGTCGCGCAGCAGGAGCTGGGTGAAACCCATGATGGCGTTCATTGGCGTGCGGATCTCGTGCGACACGCTGGCCAGAAAGGCGCTCTTGGCCCGGTCGGCGCGCTGGATGCCGTCGACCAGCTCGCGTTCGCGCGAAACATCGCGAAACACTGCGACCACTCCCTGAAACTCGCCCTTGTCGTCATAGAGCGGCGCCGCGCTGATGCTCACCGTGATGTGCCGGCCGTCGCGATGCTGGGCGGACACCTCGCGCGCGCTAATGGGCAGGCGTGTGCGCCTGATCTCCTCGAAGGGACATCCGTCACTGAGACACAGCGTCTTCTCTCCCGCGTCGCAGTGCAATCCCAACTCACGGCACAGGCGCCCGACGGCCTCCTGGGCACCATGGCCCGTGATGGCCTCGGCCCCGCGGTTCCAGGAAACGATGCGGTTCTCGGTGTCGACCGTGAGCACGCCGTCGGTGATGCTGCGGACCACGTTCTCGGCATATTGCTTCTGCAGGGCTATCTCGCCAGCCAACTTTTCTGCGCGCCGCTGGATGTCCCGGTGGATGAGCGCGTTGTCGATGCTGACTGCGGCCGCGCCGCAGATGGCCTGCAAGAATGCGATCTCACCAGCGGAAAAGTCGCGGTGCTTGGTGGTGACCAGAGAGAGAACCCCGATGGTCCTGCCCCGTGAAACCAAGGGAACCCCCACGTAGCCAAGCGCATTCTGCTCGGCGGCGCTCCACGCGCGACCGGCGTCGCGGGCTGCGACGAACTGAGAGGACTCGCGCACGTCCGAGATGACCAGGGGTTTGAGCTCGTTCAGCACCTGTCCCGCCGCACCTTCGCCGCGACCCAGACAAAGGTTGGCCGGGATGGGGCCATCGGCACCAATCACCGCCGCGGTTTCGAGCAAGTCCGTCTCGCGGTTGAGCAGCATGATGCTGGTCCGGTCGACCCGCGACATCTTGCGCACGCTACTGAGGACGCTGTCGAGGATCTGCCGGGGATCCAGCGTGGATGTCGTGGCGGTGACGATCTCATTGAGCGCGGCCAGTTCCTGTTGATGCAGGGTCTGTTCCTGCTCCGCGATCCGGCGCCGAGTGATGTCGTGCAAGACGCAGATGCCCTGCACGAACCGGCCTTTCTCGTCGCGGATGGCCGATGCGACCAGGTCGACCCAGGCGACGGTTCCGTCTTTGCGTAGCAGACGCGCCTCAATCTGGACCCACTCTCTCCCGCCCGCGGTCAGCTCGCCCTGCGCAAGCGCGACGCGCTCACGGTCTTCGGGGTGGGCAAGCTCGGCGAAAGGAAACGGCCCGATCTCTTCCGGACCGTAGCCCAACATCTCGCGCAAGGCGCTGTTGCAGCGGAGCGGTCGTCCATCGCGGTCGACCAGCACGATGCCCACAGGCGCGCGGTCGAAGATGGCCCGAAACTCCGCTTCGCTCCGCTGCAAGGCAAGCTGGGACTGCCGTTGCGCAGTGATGTCGCGACGGGTGCCCCAGATGCAAACCATCCAGTTCTGTTCGATGATTCCCACCAGGCTGTTCAGCGCCCAGGTTTCGTGCCCCTCGGCTCCGCTCCCCACCGTGACCAGATCGGCAACCCGGAATCCGCTGCGAACAAAGCAGCGCAGAAACTCCAACTGCTCCGTCTGCGCTCCTTGCATCAGCTCAGACAGGCGCCGGCCCAGCACATCTGGCGCCCGGCTGTAGCCATGCTGTCGGGCGAACTCGTCGTTGCACTCGCCCACCCGCGCGCGCTCGAACAGGGCAGCCACCATCTCGTCTTCGGGCAAATCGGCTGGCACCGGCGGCAGCAAGTCGTAGCGCCACACCCCCTCCCCGCTCATCTGCACGAAGCGACGATAGCGCTCCTCGCCCGCTCGGCGCGCGGCCTCGGCCTTTTCCAGCTCGGTCAAGTCGACGGCGATGATGAGGAGCCGGTCACCCACACGCGCGGCGTGGAATTCCACATGGCGGAGCGAGCCGTCCTGGCAGGTGATGACGGCGTCCATGGGCCGCATGGGAGTTCCCTTGTGAGCCGCGTCGGACAAACGCGCCATCCAGTCGGCGTGGACGCGTTCCCGGTAGTCGACTTGGGGATAGGCCAGGCGCCACCAATCGTCCACCGTGGCCGGTTCGCCCGCGCGATAGCCAAACAAGTTGAGAAACTTGTGGTTGCCATAGATGGGCAAGCCCTGTACGTCGAAGACAACCGCGGCGAAGGGCGAAATCTCCAACAGGTTGCGCAGGTCCTCCTCGGTTCGGCGCAGAGTCTGCTCCACCCGACGTCGTTCGCGACGCTCGCGTGCCTCACGCATCTCGCGCTCGACTACCGGGACCAAACCCGCCAGACTGCCTTTGAAAACGCAGGCATGCGCGCCCGCCTGCAGCGTGGCCACTCTCGCATCCTCGGAGAATTCGCCAGACACCGCCACAAACCCGCAGTCCGCTCCCGCATCCCGGCGGATCTGCTGAACCTCGGCCAAGCCGAATCCCGCCATGGAGGCGTCACACAGAATGACATCCCAGGGCTCTTGCTTGAGCGCCTCTCGCATGCCCTCGGCTGTGTCGACACGCTGGTGCTGCACGGCCAATCCCGCCTCAGTCAGGTGCCGCACCAGCAGAGCGGCATCACTGGGCGAGCCTTCGACGATCAGGACGCGAAGCAGCTCAGGCAAGCCCACACCCCGCCTTGCTCAGCAGCATGAGCAGAATACTCCCAGCCGCGCGGCCAGGAGAGACCTGTCGATCCGATCCCGCGGGGGCTCGGCTGGGTGCGATAGGATGCACCATGGTGACCAGGGCGCGTCTCACGTCGTTCACTCTTCTCGGAAGAACCGAGCCGTCGCTGAAGCCAGACCTGCAGGCTGAGAACCCTGCAAGGCTTCCCTCGACGGCGACTTCTCGACTGCCCTGGTCCACATAGTCGCAGATCGACACGCATACACTGACACCGGACGCAGTGGGGTCGACCAGCGTTTTCCTCCCAGGACTCAAGAAAACAAATCGATCTTGCGATATCCTGTCTTGCTGATACCGGCCGCGGGCCCCAGCTCATCCGTGCCAGGACCCCAGCCGGAGGGAATCGCATGGACACTGTTCTTCACACCGACCCGCAAGAGCAGCTTCGCAGCCTCTACAAGTCCCTCCTCAACCGGCAGGAGAATCTGGACGAGTTCAGACAACTGCTCTCGGAGTATCCACCGGTCGCTGACGATGACGACACCGAGCCGCTGGCCGCGACTGAGGTGCGCGAGAGACTTAGTCAGCGCATCCGCGAGTGGACCGGCCAGCCCTTCGGCGGCCTCTCCGCGTCCCAGATGCACATGTGGCGGGCCATCGTGATCGACAGGCGTATTGCGCTGTCGCCGTGGGGCGAATCACGAAACTAGGTCGCGCGTGGGGAGCCGGCGAGCTTTGCTCGCCGCGTACCGTCGCGGGAGGGCATGGGAACCCTCCCAGGGTTCCCATGTCTACGGCGAGAACCCTTTCCCGACCAAATACAGCTCCGTGCTCTCGCCACGCGAGCTTTCCGGTTTGAGCAAGCGCACCTCCGAGAAGCGCGTGGACATGCGCGCGCGGATGCGGGCCACCTCAGGGCTCTGAAACACCTTGGCCACAAACGCGCCCAGCGGTGCGAGCAGGCGTTCAGCCCGGCCCAGCGCCTCCTCAACCAAAGCCGCCGAGCGCGCCTGATCGGTGGCACGGATGCCGGTCGTGTCGGGTGCCATGTCGGACAAGACCACGTCGAAGGCAGCCTGGCCGCACAAGAGCTCCTGGTCGGACAGGGTAAAGATGTCTGCGACCAAGACCCGCGCGCTAGAAACTGGCTGTGGCAGGGGCTGGCGATCCACGCCGATGACCACACCATGGGGCCCCGCGACCTCGCACGCATACTGCAGCCACGAGCCAGGCCGGCAGCCTAGATCGAGCACCCGGGCACCGGCGCGCAGGAGGTGCAATCGTCGGTCGATTTCCTCTAGCTTGTAGACCGAGCGCGCCGCGAAGCCCTCGCTGCGTGCCTTGCGAAAGAACGCGTCGTGGCGCCGGTTGCGGTCGCGCAGCGAAGCCAACCTGCCCGCCTAGCTCGACGATGTCTAGCCGCTCGTCTGCCCCTTCTTCGACGCCTTCATCGGGTTCTTGGCCTCGACCTCTCTCTGCACCACCGGAACGATGTACTTCTTCACGTTCTTGGAGCTGCCCTTGAGGAAGACCAGACCATGGGCCGGCCCAGGGACCGGGCCCTTGACCAGCACGACATTCTGCTCGGGATAGATCTTGACCACCACCAAGTCCGAAGCGGTGCACCGCACATGCCCCATGTGCTGGGACATCCGCTTGCCCTTGTGCACGCGGCCCGGGGTGAGGCGGCAGCCGATGGAACCGCCGTGACGGAAGAACTCGTGCGACCCGTGGCCGTTCACCGAGCCTGCCATCTTGTGCATCTTCATAACGCCCTGGTAGCCCTTGCCCTTGGTGACGCCCACGACGTCAACAACATCGCCCGACTTGAAGACCTCTTCAGCCTTCAGAACCTTGCCCACCTCGAACTTGGTGGCTGCGTCGTTCGCCTCCAAGCGAACCTCGCGCAAAACCGCGGGAGTCCCCTCGATCTTCAGCTTCTCGAAGAGCTTGGACTCGGAAAGACGCAAGTGGCGTGGCGAGCGCTGCTCGAATCCGAGCTGCAGAGCCACATACCCGTGCTTTTCCGACGTCCGTTGCGCCGTGACCACGCAGGGCCCGACCTCGAGCGCCGTGCATCCCAGAGATGTTCCATCATCGTGGAACACGCGGGTCATCCCTAACTTGCGGCCGAGCAGGCCCATTTTCAGCGACATGGTTTGCAAACCTCTTGAAAGAACGTGGCTTTATAGTCGGCGGGCAGCACCAGGTCAAGTTGACTTAGTCGCTTGGGCGTTTCTCTGTCGCACCGCTCTGGGGAGTTTCGCCTTCGATGAGATCCCGCGGGTCGAATGTGACTGGTCCCAAGATGAGATCGAGCTGCTGATCCAGGGGTGAGGCGTCGGGCGGATTCTCCTCGGGCGTGCGGGGCCGAAACACCAGGTTCACGGCCGCCACCGTCGGCGCATCACGAAACATGGGACGCGGGTACTCCACCTCGAAAGCGGCGTCGCGCACGCATTTCTCAATCTCGGGTCGGTCCAAGCTGGACTGTCGGATGATGGCGTCTTCGAGCTCGCCCCGTTCGAGATGGATCTCCAGACGAAGGCGACCGCGCAAGGCCAGGTCGACGCCATTGGCCACCCGCCGCAGGAGGTAGCAGGCGCGCGCCCGCGGCAGGTAGGCCAGCGCCAGAGCGTTGCGTAGGACCAGCGGGTCCATCTGTCCCCGTGCCACGCCGTCGGCCGGCGACCCAGGACTGGACGCGACCGCCTCCACATGGACGGCGACTTCGGGAAGCGAGCCTGCCCAGGCTTTGGGCGCCCGGGAATCGACCAGGGGCAACAGCCACTCGATTGCGACGCGCGCAGCGGATGCGCGACCCCGGACCGTCGCGCCCGCATGCTCGCCCGTCACCAGGACGCGGGAACCCTGCCCCAACGGCAACCTCCACGTCTTCACCAAACCGGACCCTGGAGCCACGCCAGCGGCCAAGTCCCGTTGCCCCTGCATGCGGACATTGAACAAGTCTCCACCCTGTTTCAGCGCCGCCAGAGCGGATCGCGCCACGCCACGCAAGTCCTCGGCTGCCAGCACGCGCACAACGCCGCCAAAGCGTCCCACCAACTTGTCCAAACGCTCGACCGCGTCGGCCGGGACGGGCTCATCGGCGGCCGGGCGCACGAGCAAGACCAGCACGCGAAGCCGATGATCTGGAGCGACGGACGCTAGCGCGCCAGCAAGCTTCTCGGCGGTCTGGGATTCTGGCAGAGCGCCGTCGCTGACGATGACCAAGAGTCGAGATTCCCCGCCCGCAAGCGCCCCGCCGTGCTTCACCCAGTCCGCCGCGCGGCCGAGCGCTGCCACCAAGTCGGTTCCGTTCTCCAGTTGATTGGGATCGACGGCTGCATCGAGGGCGTCCAGCGCCTCGCGCGTGGCGGTGCGCGGGAAGGGAAAAACCTGCGTCGTCGTGCGCGCGAACAGGATGGCATTGAATCGCTGTGCGGGCGGCAAGGCCTCAAGCGTGGCCCGCACCAGGGCACGCTGGCTGGACATGCCGCCGCTGCCGACGCTGCGGGAGCGATCGACGAGCAACATCACCTCAGCTGGTGGTGGCTCGACGGCTGGGCCTTGCGGCCGGCACAAACCCACCGTCATCACCTCGACTGCCTGCGACTTGCCCATCGCGCGTCGGCCGGCTCGCACCATAGTTAACTGGCCCGGCCACGCTCCGGCCTGCGCGCGCAGGGTGAAGCTCACCTCCCAGGCAGCCCGCAAGGGCGCCGTCGCATGGACCACAGGAGCGCGCCCGTTGGGCCGGATGCGAACCCGCACACCGGCAACGCTCGCCTGGGACAGCCTCGCTGGCAGATTGTCGAACCTGACCGTCACCTGGGCTGGGGACGGGTTCTCTTCCAGGCTGGGTGGCAGGCGCAGCACAAAGCGACCGTCGGCACAGGCCATGGGTGCCGTGTAGCGATAGCGCAGGAGCACGCGCCCGGCCGCAGCCAGCGGAGCCAGATGCACCCGGATCCGGACGGCGTCGTCGGGCGATGCCGGAGCGGGCGCGAGGTTGTGCGCCGACAGCACGCGCGCGTAGTCGGCGCGGGCAGTGGTCTCGGCCGTGGCCGCCATTCTGATTGCCGGGCCCCTGCCCTGCGCTCCCCAGTCGAGCAAAGTCGCACCCTCGGGCAGATCGAGGTCGACCACTGTGTCGTGGGCCGGGATCTTCTCACCGCCGATGAGCACCTCTCGTTCCACCTGGACGAGGGCCAGGGGTCCAACCATGCGAATCGAAACACGATGGGCCGGCTCGGGCGCAGGCGAGAGCTCGCGCGGGCTAGAACCCGTCGCAAAGACAAGCAAGGCAGCACAGAGGGGCGCGAGCATCGCGGGCCGAGTCTACCGATCCGGCTCGCGCCTGGCCAAGCAAGCTTTTGCTTGCGCGCCCTTCCGCTGCCACTATACGGCCACAATGACATCGACCCGAGCACCCATCGTGGAAGTGTCCCTGCTTGAGCCTGCCGAGGCAGTTGTGCAGCAGGCGGTAAGCGTCCTTGCGGCAGGAGGCGTGATTGCTTTTCCCACCGACACCCTGTACGGCCTCGGGTGTGGGTTTGGCCAGAAACAGGCGATCGAGCGGATTCAAATCATGCGCGGCCTCGATCTGAGCAAGCGGCCCCTGACCTTCTTGCTGCCCGACGTGGGCGAGCTTCCCCGTTTCACCCGAGTGAGCGAGGCAGGCTATCGGCTGGTCAACCGCATCTTCCCCGGGCCCTACTGCGCCGAACTGCTGGCCCACCCGAGCGTCCCCTCGCCCTTCGTGCAGGGTGACCGGCGCACCATCGGGGTCCGCATTCCGCAGAGCGCCTTGTGCGAGAAGCTGACTTGGCGGCTGGGCCGGCCCATCCTGACGGCCACGGCCAAGTCACGAGAAGGCCATATTCTGACCACAGCCGCCGAGATCCGGCAGGAATACGGCGCCCAGCTCGATCTCATCCTGGACGGTGGAACCCTGAGCGGCCCGCCCTCGACGGTGGTGAGCCTGGTGGACGACTGGGTGACCGTGCTGCGCGAGGGGCTGGGCCCGGCGAATCGCTTGACAGGGTAGTCACTTCCGTTTGGGCGCGGCGGCGCGGGCATTCTTGATGAAGGCGCGCAGCTTGCGCGTGTCCTTGATTCCAGCGGCCGACTCGACCCCAGACGACACGTCCACACCGTCCGGCCGAGTGGCCCGGATCGCTTCGGCCACGTTGTTGGGATTGAGGCCGCCCGCAATCAAGAATGGCCGCCGGGCGCCCTCGGCCACGACCGCCCACGGTGCTCGTTTTCCGCTACCGCCATAGCCCTCGGCATAGGCGTCGTAGAGGAAGAGGCTGGCTTCCCAGCCCAACGCCTCCTTGAGCGACGCCTCGTCTCGAACACGGATGGTACGGATGATCTGTTCCGGCCGCAACCAGTTCCAGGTCGCCGGAATCTCGTCGCCGTGCAGTTGTGCGCGGTCAAGTTTCAGTTCGTCCACCGTTTCACTGACCACCAGGGGATGCGCGTTGACAAACACACCCACCCGCAGCACCCCCTTGGGAATGGCCGCGACGATCTCGCGTGCCTGGTCGTCCTGCACGAAACGCTTCGACCCACGCCAGAAATTCAGGCCGATCAGATCAGCACCGGCCGCGACGGCCTGTTGCGCGTCCTCGGGACGCGTGATGCCGCAGATCTTGACCAAGAAACTCATGGGCGCCCCAGAAGCTTGCGCAACGCCGAGCCAGGATCAGGTTCGCACATCAAGCCTTCACCCACCAGGACCGCATCGATGCCCGCCGCCTGCATCCTGCGCATGTCGTCTGCGCTGCGAATGCCTGACTCCGCGACCAGCAGGCGGTGTGACGGAATCAATGGCCGCATGCTACTGGCCAAGCTCATGTCCATCCGGAAGGTGCGAAGGTCGCGGTGGTTGACCCCGACTAGGCGAGCGTCGGCCGCCAGCGCGCGCTCCACCTCAGCACGGTCGTGGGTCTCCACCAGCGCCTCCATGCCCAGGCGTCTGACCTCGGTAAGCAGCCCGACCAGGTCATCCTGGGGTAGAGCGGACACGATGAGCAAGACCGCGTCCGCGCCTGCCGCACGCGCCTCGGTCACCTGGTACGGATCGATGACGAAGTCCTTGCGCAGAACCGGGACGTCGACCGAGGCGCGTACCCGGCGCAGATCGTCGAGCGAGCCACCGAAGAACGGTCCATCAGTCAGCACCGAAATGGCAGCCGCCCCGGCCGCCTGATAGGCCCTCGCCACCACGACTGGGTCGGCGTCCTGCTTGAGCCAACCCTTGGAGGGCGAGCGCCGCTTGAACTCCGCAATGCAGGCCAGCTCGGACTTGCCAGCAAGGGCGGCGCAGAAATCCCGCAGCGGCGGCGCCGTGGCGAGCTGTTGCTCCAGCTGGGCAAGCGGCACTCGGCTTCGGGCCGCGGCCAGGCCCTGTCGCGTCTGCGCGAGAATATCGTCGAGGATCATTCTTTCTTCTGCACAGGCAAGAGGCGGCGCAATTGATCCACCACGGCCCGCGCCCCACCCATATCGAGTGCCGCCGCTGCCTGGCGAGCGCCAGCCCGCAGATCAGGCGCCGCGCCCACCACGTAGAGGCTAGCAGCCGCTGCCAAGAGCGCAGCCACCCGAATCGCCCCAGGCGCGCCGGCCAGTGCGGCTTCCAGCAGACGCGCATTGGTGGCTGCGTCTCCACCGGCCAAGCCCGCTGGATCCTGTTCCGGCAGGTCAAAATCGGCAGGCCGGATCTCGTAGCAACGAACCGTTCCGTCGCGCAGCTCCGCCACCTGGGTCACACCCGCAGGAGCAATCTCGTCGAGCCCGCCCGCGCCGTGTACCACCAGGGCGCGCAGCGAGCCCAGCTGCGCGTGAGCCCGTGCCACGAATTCGCAGCGCTCGGCCGCAAACACGCCATTCATGTGATAGCGCGCGCCGGCCGGGTTGGTGAGCGGCCCCAGAAGATTGAACAGGGTGCGAAAGCCCAGCTCGCGGCGCGGACCAGCCACGTGCCGAGTCGCTGCGTGAAAGACCGGCGCGAACATGAAGCAAAGGCCCACCTCGGCCAAGCAGCGCCCGGCCATCTCCGGTGTGGGGCCCGGGTCAATGCCCATGGCCTCGATCACGTCGTGCGAACCGGAGCGCGACGAGAGCGCCCGGTTGCCGTGCTTGGCGACCTTGATCCCGCAGGCAGCCACGATGAAGGACGCCAGGGTCGAGATATTGACCGTGCCCGAGCCATCACCCCCGGTGCCGCAGGTGTCGAGCAGGACAGGCTCATCGCTGGACACGCGCGCCATGCGCTGACGCATGGCCGAGGCTGCGCCCACAACCTCGTCCACGGTCTCGCCCTTCATGCGCAAGGCGGTGAGCAGGCTTCCCATCTGGGCCGGGGTGCCCTGCCCGTCCATCATGCAGCCCACGACCGCGCTCATATCCGCAACCGACAGGTTGCGACCTGCCACCACCTGGGCCAGGGCCTCACGAATGCCCAGGGTGGGCGTCGTGCTGGAAGCTGGGCTGGTCATGCCGGTTTCGCCAGACGCAAGAAGTTGCGCAGAAGATCCTTGCCCACCTTGGTCAGGAACGACTCGGGGTGAAACTGCACGCCTTCCACCGGCATGGTTTTGTGGCGCAGACCCATGATCTCTTCGTCCCAGGTCTTGGCCGTGATCTCCAGACAGTCGGGCAGGCTCGACCGTTCCACGATCAAGGAATGGTAGCGGGTGGCTTCGAACGGGTTGGGCAGGCCGGTGAAGAGGCCCTTGTCATCGTGGAAAACCCGCGAGGTCTTGCCGTGCACGACTTCCTTGGCGCGGATGACCTTGCCTCCGAACGCCTGGCCGATGGCTTGGTGGCCCAGGCACACGCCCAAGATGGGAATCTTGCCAGCCAGACGACTGATCACTTCGAGCGAAATACCAGCTTCATTTGGGGTACACGGCCCAGGAGAAATAACTATAGCTTCCGGGCACATACGAACAACATCATCAACTGAAACTTCATTGTTGCGCACGACCCGAACCTGCTGCCCAAGCTCGCCCAAGTACTGCACCAAATTGTAGGTAAACGAGTCGTAGTTATCGATGACCAGCAACATGGCTAGCGCCCCCCGTTGGCGGCCGATTGTCGCGCCAGCTCGATGGCGCCGATCACCGCGCGCGCCTTGTTCACGCACTCCTCATGTTCGGCCTCGGGCTGGCTGGCGGCCACGATGCCTGCCCCGGCTTGCACGTGCATGGTCTCGCCCCTGGTGACCAGGGTACGAATGGCTATCGCAAGGTCCATGTTGCCCGTGTACGAAAGGTAGCCGACCGCACCGCCGTAGACCCCACGGCGAGACGGTTCCAGCTCGTCGATGATTTCCATAGCGCGAATCTTGGGCGCGCCCGAGAGCGTGCCGGCGGGGAATGTCGCGCGCACCACATCCTTGGCGGAAAGACCATCGATCAGGGTGCCGCTCACGTTGGAAACCAGGTGCATGACGTGGGAGTAGCGTTCCACGACCATGATGTCGTCCAGGCGCACGCTGCCGGGCGCCGCCACCCGACCCACGTCGTTGCGGCCGAGGTCTATCAGCATGACGTGTTCGGCCAGCTCCTTGGGATCCGCGCGCAGTTCCTTTTCCAGGGCTTCGTCTTCCTCGACGCTGCGGCCGCGGCGCCGCGTACCCGCCAGGGGCCGCACATCCACCCGGCGGCCGTCCAGACGCACCAGCACCTCGGGTGAGGCGCCGGTCACGACAGCCTCTGGGAATTCCAGGTGAAACATGTACGGCGAGGGATTGGTGACCCGCATGATGCGATACACGTCGAACGGGTCCACCCCGTCGCGGGCCACGTCGAAACGCTGTGAGAGCACCACCTGGAACGCGTCGCCTGCCTTGATGTATTCCTGGATGCGACGGACAGCCGCCTGGTAGTCCGCCTGGCTGGTGCGAGCCACCGGCTGCAGCGCCGAGGCGGCCGCAGCCCCGACATCGAGCAGCGGCAGGGCGCGGCTGGGCCGGGCCAGCCGGTCGAAGATCTCATCCACCTTGCGGCAAGCCTCGTCGTAGGCGCGGTTGGGATCAACACCCGCCACGTCCACCGAAGCCACCACCTTGATGGTGCCGCGCAGATTGTCGAAGACCACCACGGTGTCGGTCAATGCGAAGCACAGATCGGGCAGGCCCAGCTCGTCGGGTGCGTGCTCGGGAAGGCGTTCAAAGCGCCGAACGGCGTCGTAGGCCAGCCAGCCCACCGCCCCGCCGAAGAAGCGCGGCAGTCCAGGCGGGACCGCGGGCGGAAAGCTGGCCAGGGTGCGGCTGACGTAGTCGAGCGGGTTAGCTTCGCTGACACGTTCTTCCAGGACAAAGCCATCACCGTCGGGCCGCAGACGTTCGACCTGGGTGCCCCGCGCACGAATCACAGCCCGCGGCCGCACGCCGGCGAAGCTGTAGGCTGCCCACTTTTCGCCGCCCACCACGCTTTCGAGCAGGAACGAGTAGGGTCCCCGGCCCAGCTTGGCGAAGACCGAAACCGGCGTGTCCGCATCGGCCAGCCACTCACGATACACGAAGCACAGGCGTCCCTGGCGGGCGAGGTCTAGGAATCGGGCTCGGTCGGGAACAAAGGCGGCCATGGTGAGGTGGTCGGAGATTAGCACTACTTGCCAGGCTGGGGCGGCAGCTCGACGCGGATCTCGCCCTGCTCCAAGGGATCCACCTGGCGCAGGTTGCTGGCCATCTCGTCGTAGTCAGCCGGTAACACACGCGCCAGGGGAAGCTGCCAACGTCGGCGCAGAAGCAGGTGCGCCGCCCCCGGTGCGTCGCCGTGCGGCCCGTCGATCTGGACCTGCCGTTCCTCGGAAAAGAGCGCCCCGCCGGCCGTGATGCTCCCGCTCGATCCCAGATCGAGTACCTGCGACCCTGCCGGCAACTCGATGTCGGCCTCTAGCAAGAGCGGCACGTCGTAACCCAGTTGCAAAGGCGTCCGGCGTTGCGGCTCGGTGAAGTAGCGCCGACCCGGCTGCGCGAGGAAGAACCCGGGACGCAGCCAAAGAATATTCCCCGTGCGCGTGCCCATGCGCGGGCTGGTCAGGGTGTAGCGGACAAGTTTGCCTCCGGCCGGGCCTTCCCCCACCGAAAGCTCACCCAAGACTGAGCCCGGAAATTGCTGACTCAGCCAACGCTGCTCAAACTCCTGGCGCAGCCTGATTCGGTCCTGGCCCGTCCGTTCCACGATCTCGCCCCACTCCAGCGCGGGCCAGCCGCTGAGAGCTTCCGTCACGCTTGCGCTCGCGCTGCCATCAGCCGACAGCCGCACCTTCATGTTCACCTGGCGCCCGTCCGGCACCGCACCGCGGGCGGTGGCCAGCGCATCGTCACCCACAGCGAACCCGGGCGCACCCGCCAACGCCGGCGGCAGATAGCCCAAGGGGACGCGCCGTGCACGCGGATCGAAGAATTGTGCGCCTCCCGCGGGATCAGTCAGCCGCACCAGCGCTTCGCTGAAGTCATCCAGCTCTTGCGGCGTGGCCGGCGCCGCCGCCGCTGCACGGGTGAGTGGACGCAGCAACATGAATTCCGCCTTCTGCCCCAGGGCTCGTGCCAGGGCCACCACGACGGCCGCGCGGTTCCCCTGTCCTCGACTGAGCGAAACCGTCGCTGGCTCGAACAGGCCAGCCTCGGGCTCGATGTGCTGGTTCACCCAGTGAACGATGGCCTCGGGAATAGTCGCCCGCGCAGCGACGGTTTCGGCCCGGATCTGCGCAGCCACGCGCCGCACCTCAGGCGAGATGCGCGCCACGGTGTACAAACGGTCGGCCAGGAAGCGCGACCAGCGCGCCAAGTCGACGCCGCTCGACACCCGCACCGAGGGAATCCAGGCTTCCGCGCCAAAGGACGAGCGCTCGGGAAAGAGCTGGGGCATTTCCCGCGCGACGAAGCGCCACACCCGGGTGCCGTCGGGACTGGGTTCCAGCGCGGGCTCGGGCGCCCCGGCCCGCCTGTCCTGGTCCACCGACATCTCGCTCGGCACCACGAGAAGGTACTCGCTGCGATCCAGCGGCGCCTCGAAGGACTGGAAATAGAAGCGCTCGCCCAAAAATCCCGGTGCGAATGCCTCGGCCGGCTGCTTGTATTCCAAGGTCTCCCACTCGACGAAGTCGCCCACCGACACATCCGTGGCAGAAACCGTAGGCTTGCCAGCGATTTCCTGGGCCTCGCGGATGGTGCCGTCAGTCTTGCGCGTGCGCAGGGCCAGCACTTCGGCCCCGGACGGCACAGCAACCTCGGCCGCCCGCTCGATGCCTTCCTTGCTCAACACCTGCGTGATGGTGTGAGTGAGGCTGGCGCGGCCTCCATCCGAGAAGATCCGCTCGACCGCGCGGTCCAACACCACCACCGCCGGCGCCTGGTAACGATGGCCGGACGCCAGGAAATCCCGGATCACCTGTCCCCCATCCAACCGGAATTCGTCGAGCGGCAGCGACAGCCCCGCGATGCGCGCCGCCTGGCGAACGGCGCCGTTTCCCGGGAAAAGTCGCAGCGTCTCTGCCAGCACGGCGCGCGCCTGTTTGACGGCGCCCGTGGCCAGCAGAGCATCGACTAGGCGCAGACGCATCTGACTATCCCGCGGGGACCAATCGACCAGAGCCTGCAACTCCGACGCGGCCCCGGCGGCATCGCCCCGCTCCAGCCGCAGCGCCGCCAACTCAGAGCGCACCCACGCCGGGTCGGTGTTGCTGGGCCGCATGCGCCTCATGGCTGCTTCTGCTGCACCGGCGTCGCCGCGCTGGCGATACCACTGCACAGGTGCTTCAGCCTGCGCATCACAGCCAAGCAGCAGCTTGGTCAGTCGTTCCTGTTCGCCGACCAGGGCTCGCTCTTCGGCACGCCGAAACCCCGCATCGAGGACGGCACACGCCCCCTGCCCGGCTTGCCCATGCGCCACGGCGTCAGCCAGGGCCACGTCGGCGTCGCGTTCCAACCCGCGCGCGCGCAGAGCATCTGCCAGTTGCAGAGCCGCCGGCCACCAGTCGGCTGCCGCGCTTCGCGCCTGCTGGGCGTCCTCGGCGGCCTCGCGCGGCCGATCGTTGTCGAGTTCCATGCGCGCCAGGTCCAGCCAAGCCCGCGCCATGTGGGGGTCTACCGTCACCGCCCGCAAGTGCAGACTTCGCGCGCGGTCCCTGTTCATGTTCTCGGGCCGCGTGGGATCCATTTCGGACATGCGCGCTGCCGCGGACAGGCCTAGCGCAAAGCGGGGACGCTGGGCAAGCGCGGCGGTATGCACCAGCTCCTGGTCCACATCGCCAGCCAGATAAGCCGACAAAGCCGCCGCCAGCTCGAACACGGCTGCTTCCAGCGCAGAACCATTGGGCCAGCTTTCCCAGTCGACCGGCTTGCGGCTAGAAGCACGAGCGAGCAGCAGGCCCACATCGATGCCACCGCCGCGACTGCCCAGGCGCAGTTCCACCCGGTGCCGACCCTCGCTCAACGCCAACGACAGCGCCGACCAACGCGTGCCAAAGGCGTCGGGAGAATCGGCGTGGTGATGCCAGGCACCACCGTCCACGCGCAGCAGGGCAGGCCCCGCGTAGTCGAGGACGATGTGGTAGCGACCGGCGCGCACGTCGACCTCGGATTGCAGCGTGCGCACGCCGGGCAACGCATCGGTGCTGGGCGTGGAAAACTGACAGCCCGACCGTGCCAGGGTCCGTGCCGGATTCGCCGGCCGCACTTGATCGGACGAGAGATCGAGATACGGCAGGCGGCCGGCCACGCCGACCAGGCGCAACTCCGCCAGACAACCTGATCGGCACGCCTCGCTCTCCAACAGATCCGTGTCAGCCCGTCGCCGGGCGATTTCGATGGAAAGAGATGCCAGCAGATACTGCGCGCGCCAAGACAGGCGGTCGCGTGGCTGGGCCAGAACTCTCTTTTCAGCCGCACGCCGATCGGGCAACTCGTCAAGGAGTCGCGGCAAACGCACAGCCGCTGCCTCAGCCAGCAGGCCGTCGCGGGCATCGCCGCTCCCTGCCGCCGCCTCGATTAGATCGAGGTAGAAGGCTGTGGCCGCTTCATCGTCTCCGCGTTCATAGGCCAAGCTGCCGGCTCCAAAGAGGACCAGGCATCGCGATGCGCGATTCGCATCCGAGCCGAGCAGGCGCCCGAACATCAGCGCCGCTTCGTCGTCCTTCCCGTCGACCAGCGCCTGCCATGCCCGGCCGGTATCGCTGGTCGGGTCGAGCCGTCGGCCGCCGGCCAGCATTCCCCCGCAGCCCGCGGCGAAGCACAGCAGGAGCACGCAAGCCACGCGGCCCGGCTTGCTGACCCTATCCCCGCCCCCTACCCTCATTGCGTGTTCTCCCCTGCGATCACGATCGGCTCGCCCAGCAGGATGTCGACGTCGCGCAAGAAGGCACGAAACTCTCCATATTCGCTGGCTGCAATCCGATCTCGTTCCACGGAGAGCCGCGAGCGCACCTTGAGGGTGCGACCGTCGAAGGACATGTCGAGGTCGAAGCTCGCGAAAGCGCACTGCAGTTTGCGCGCCGTCGGCGCGCGCAGCAGGCGGAACCCGTCGGGCAGGCGGTACTCGAGTTCCTCCTCATGTTGCCAGGGAAATCCGAGTACCAACGGCCACCGGCGCGTGCCCAGGCGCGCATAAGTCTGGGTCAAATCGGTTTCACGCGAGCTGGAAGGCAGATGAAACTCGCCCCGCTGGCTGCGTTCGGCCATGTGTGGGACCAGGGCCCGTGCCCGCACCACAACCGGCTGGTTGCGATCCTCCACGCCGGCCATGTCCACCGCCTCAAGCTGCGCGCCTGTGTGGCGGCTGTTCCACACCTTGGCGTAGCGCTCGCGCCGTTCACCCGGCGTCTGGTAGTGCGCGCGCCATTCCTGCGCCGCCTGTCCCTTGACGGTCACCGTCTCGTCGACCCGTGCGCTACCGTCGGCGGCCAGCGCGACTTTCCAGACACGCACAGCGCGGTTGGCCGAAGCGGGCAGCACCGGGGTCCGCGCCAGCGTGGTTTTGCCCCAACCCACGCGCAAGACCATGACCCCCTGGTCCTGGCTGGGCAACTCGGACATGCCGGCAAACTCCGCGGTGCTGTCGAGATACAGATCAAGCCGCGGGACATAGGTGATGGCGTGGTCGAAGATGGCCAGCGAAGCCGGCTGGCTGTCCACCAGGCCAGCCCGGCGCGATCGCAGCAAGACCAGCTCGGACTCGATGCCCTGTTCGCGCAGCAACGCCACGAGCAGCAGGGCCTTGTCTTTGCAATCGCCAAACCGACGCAGCAGCACCTGACTGACCGGATAGGGCTTGTACCCGTGGATGCCGAACTCCAGCCCCACGTAGCGCGTCTTCTCGATCACGAACCGGTGCAACGCCCGCACCTTGTCCGCGTCGCCGTGCAGCCCGGCGGTAACCTGGGCCGCCACCTGTTTGATGGTTGAGTCACTCTGCAACTGGTCCAGCACCAAGTTCCAGTACCACCGGCCCACCTCTTGCCAGCTCTGGTAGGTGCTGATGTGCAGGTAGGGCGCGACCTCGGTGAGCCCAGGCATGGCAGGCTCGATGTCGACGCGAGCCACATTGCTGGCGGCCCAGCGATAGACCACGTCGTCGCCTTGGCGTTCCACCTGACGGCTCAGCCCCGGCAAACGCGGCTGGTTGAAGTAGAAGGATCGCTGGGCCGGCGCGATGAGTGTGTAGTCCCAACTCCGCTTGGGCAACACATCGCCGATCACGGTCAACTCGCCGAATGTGTCCGCCATGTCGTTCTGGTAGGAGACATCGGCGACCGTGTATTGCACCTCGATCACGTCGCCAGCCCGCAGGTTCTCGAAGGTCACCACCTCAGCACGCGCGTCGTAGTACAGGCCATACCAGGGTTCGGAGAGATCGCGGTCGTCGCGCCCACTCACCTGGGAAACCTCGATCTCGCCCGCGGCGGTGCGCCGAAAGATGCGCGCCTCGCGGATCTCCACTTCCTGCTCGCCGGGCAGGTAGCGCACCAGCACCTCCTGATTATCACGCGCCCCACGGTCGGTACGCAGGTGAACGATGCGCTGGACGAATGTGTCGGCCAAACCATTCGCGTGTACCCGCGTGACGTGGCGGTCGAGCAGAACAACCGCCGGATCGCCATCCGTCGCAACCACCGGCACAAGCAACGCCGCCCGGCTCAACGTCGCGCCGTCGGCGGCAAAAGTCCGAACCAAATCCTCGACGCCAGCCGGACGGTGGGCCCCATCGGAAGCCGCCGCCAACGACTCAGCGTAGCGCCGCAGCGCCGGTTGCTGCGGTCGCAGGCGCAGCGATTGGCGCAAACTCGCCGCCGCTTCCTGCGTACGCCCCAGTCGCACCAGCAGGCGACCCAACTCCTCGTGCAGCCGAGGCTCGTCGGGCAAGCGCTGCAAGGCCTTGCGCAACACCGCCTCGGCCTCGTTGCCTTGCCCCGCTCCTTCAAGCATGCGGGCCTGCTCGATGGTCAGGAAATGCAGGTCGGGCCGCCAACTTGCCGCTTCACCGTAGCGCAGCGCCGCCTGGCCCTCATCCCCGCGACGGCGCGCGGCTCCGGCCAAGTCTCGCAAGAATTCCGCATCGGAGCGCCGCGTATCCCACAAATTCCGCCAATCCGTCTCGGCGGCAGCCAAGCGCCCCAGGGCCTCAAGCGTGCGTGCGTGCGCTACGAGCACAGCCGGGACAGTGCGAGCCGCAGCCGGAAGTGCGTCGAGGCGAAGCAAGGCTGCCGCGTAGAGACCCGTTTCGCGCTCCGCACCCGCCAGATCGAGCTGAGCCGGAACTGAGGTCGGGTCGGCTACGGCCGCTTCGTGCCAGCGCTGAAGCGCCGCCTCGGGACGGTGTTGCCGTTGCGCCAGCTCACCAAGCTCGGCAAGCAACAACGCCCGCTCGCTCGGCCCAGGTACCAGCACCAACGCCCGCTCCCATGCCTGTCGCGCGTCGTCCTCTTCACGGGCGACCTGGCCCACCAGCACAAGCGCCGCGAGGCGGGTCGCCGGAGACGCCGACTCTGCGCGCGCCGCCTTGCCCGCCGCCTCCTCAGCGGCCTTGCTCTCGTTGTCTTCGCTGCGCAAGAGATCGAGCGTGCGCGCGAAGTCCAGCCAACGCGAAGCCGCCTCGGCGGCCGGGGCGTGCTCGGCGCGACGGCGCAAGATCTCCTTCAGATCATGCACGATTACTGGGTGAGCCGGTGGCGCGAAGGCTGCCACGCCGGCGGCAGGTGCCTCTGCGTTTGCCGTCACCCCAGGCAGAGCCGCCCCTTGCGGGTCGGTCAGGCGCACGAACATCTGCCAAGTGCCCGTGGTCACGACCGTCTTCACCAGCAGCACACTCTTGCCGCGCGGAAGCCAGAGGGCCGCCGAATCCTGATCAAGCGCAGCCGACCGCACCACATCCCGACTCATGACCGGGCGACCGTTGAGCCATGCCTTGAACGGACCAGGCGAGCCCAGACGCAAAGCCGCCCAGCGTGCCCGATCGCTGTGCACATACGCCAGCAGGTACGCAACGGCATCGTTGTCCGGACGCAAAAGGGCGCCGAGCACGACCGCCCCCTGGCGCGCCACCTCGGGAGACGTTCGGCGCCAGCAGACTTCGTGGGTCTTGCCCGAATAGCACGGACCGCCGCGCGGATCGGGCAAAGCCAGCTCGGCCGGATAGATGCGCTCCAGTCCGCTGCGCCCCTGGGCATCGAAAGGCCCCAGCACCCAGAAGTCGCGCAGCAAGCCCAAGCCCCGCCGGCGCGCGTCCGCCTGCTCGTGCTGGCCGGCATGATCGTCCTCCAGCGAAAGCAAGTACAACGCCTGGGCTGCCACCAGAGGATCCGCTCTGGTCGCATCTTTTCTCTCGACAAACTCGCGCAGCACGGCTGCCAGCCGCCCTGGACTCAACATCGCGTCCATGCGCACGAGAGCAGCCAGCGGCGCCACCGCCTCAGGCGTCGCTGTGCGGGCCAGAAGGGCCATGCCTTCAGCCTCGAATCGATCTTGGTAGGCGTCAGCACGCGCACTGGGCTCCGCCACCAGATTGTGCCCGGCGGCCAGCAGGACCACGGCGCAGATCGACCGCCGGACAAACGTCATGTTCATCACAGCCTTGCGCGGCTCTACGGCGCGAAGTACTGCCCGATGGCCTCACGCAAGGCCAGGCGGGCGCGGTGCAGGCGTGTCTTGACCGCAGGCAGCGACAGGCCGAGCAGATCGGCCGTCTCCTCGGTGGAAAGACCTTCCACGTCGCGCACCAGAAAGACCGTGCGCAGCCCGTCGGGCAAAGCGTCAACCGCCGTCTGAATGTGGCGCCGCAACTCTTCGGACTGGAATTGCTCATCCGGCCGTTGCGACCAATCCTCCGACGAGCCATGCACCGACTGTTCCGCCACCTTGTGCAAGGTGCCGGGTTCGATGTCGTCCAGCATGACCTCGGGATGTCGGTTGCGCGCGCGCAGGAACATGAGCGCCGCATTCACGGTCACGCGATACATCCAGCTTCCGAACTGCGCCCGACCCTCGAAGCCCGGCAGGTTGCGCCACGCCGAGAGAAACACGTCCTGCAGGATTTCCTGTGCGTCGTTCTCGTTGCGGACGAAGCGCATGGCCAAGCGGTAGAGCTTGTCTTCGTAGCGGCCCAAGAGTTCCTCGAAGGCGGCGACGTCCTTGTTGCGGGCGCGCCCCACCAGTACCTCGTCGGTCAGGCCGGCCAGGGCCGACGGCTTCAGGCTGTCGGGGCTGTGATCGGTGTCATGCTGGGGCATCAGGTCCCTCTCGCGGGAAGTGCCAAGAATAGGCTAGTGTGGCCCGAGAGCATAGACCTTCGATCACTTCGCGCTACACTTCGCTCCCCCTACCCCATGGTCCTCGCCGTCCTCAAATCCCTCCGCTTTCATCAGTGGGTCAAGAACCTCTTCGTGCTGGGGCCGTTGGTGTTCGCCCGCCGGGTCGACGACCCGCACGCCGTGCTTTCGGCGCTTCTGGCCGTGGCCTGCTTCTGCCTGCTGTCGAGCGCGGTGTACGTGTTCAACGATATCGTCGACGTGGACAAGGACCGCGCCCATCCCTTGAAGCGCTTGCGTCCCATCGCCTCGGGCGCCCTGTCGGTGAGGAACGCATGGGCGCTCGCGGCGATTCTGGCCTTGGTCGGACTGGGCGGCAGTTACCTGATTACCCCCCTCCTGGCGGCCATCGCCGCCGGCTATCTGGTGCAGAACGTCGCCTACTCCTTCTGGCTGAAGCACGTGCCGTTCGTGGACGTGGCGTGCATCAGCGCGGGCTTTCTCCTGCGTGTGCTGGGAGGCGCCTGTGCCATCTCGGTGGATCCCTCGGGCTGGGTGTTGCTGTGCACCTTGCTGCTGGCGGCGTTCCTGGGTTTCGGCAAACGCGCCCATGAGCTGCGCGTGGCGGGAAGCAAGGGCGGCACCCAGCGTCTGGTGCTCGACCGCTACCCACCCAACGTGCTGCGCGTGCTCCTCTACTTGCTTGCGGTGCTGACCATCCTGTCCTACGTCCTGTACACCCAGTCGCCCCACGCCCTGACCTTCTTTGGCACACGCCGCCTGGCGCTCACCGTGCCCTTCGTGGTGTTCGGCGTGCTGCGCTTCATCTGGATTGTCCAGGGCAAAGTGGACAGCGAAAGCCCCACCGACTCCATGCTGCGCGACGCGCCCTTCCTCATCAACCTGCTGGGCTACGCCGTGGCCATCATGTCGATCTTGTACGGGGGCTGGTGAAATCTTCTTTCTCTATCCGCGCACGCAGTTGCGCCCGGCGTTCTTGGCCTCATAGAGGCGCTCGTCCGCGTGCTTGATCAGCCCCGCCGCGTCTGTGGTTTGCTGGTCCAGAACTGCGACGCCTAGGGAAATCGTAACGTCAATCTTGACACTCTCGAAGCGAAAGTCCGTGGCCTCGACGATGCGCCTGATCTTTTCCGCAAACTGATGTGCGTTGTGGCCGTCGATCTCCGGCAGCACGATGGCGAATTCCTCACCGCCGTAGCGCGCGAACAGATCCTCACGCCGGATCTTGTTCTTCACCGTCGCTGCCAGCGCCTTGAGCACCGAATCACCAGCCAAATGCCCGTGGGTGTCGTTGACCTGTTTGAAGTGGTCGATGTCGAACATGACCAGGGACAACTCGCGCCGATAGCGGAGCGCGCGTGCAATTTCGCGCTCGATGCATTCCTGGAAATACCGCTTGTTGAAAATCTGTGTCAGGCCGTCGACGGTGGTGAGCCGGTAGATCTCTTCGTGGTAGGCGCGCTCGATGTTGCCGCCGGAAAGGAACTTGAAAATCGTGCGGCCGATCTTGATGAAATCGCCGTCCTCGAGCGTGCGTTCATCAATGAGCTCGTCGTTGACGTAGGTGCCGTTGGTCGATCCCAGATCGCGAATCCGGATGGCGCGTCCGCTGTTCACGATCTTGGAATGCGCGCGCGACACCGATTCCTGATCGATCTGAACGTCGGACTTGGACGAGCGCCCAACCACCAACGCCGGCGCTTCCAGGTTGTACTTGCGGCCCAGATCAGACCCGTAGATGACCACCAGGCACGCCTCCTTGATGGGCGCTTGCTCAGCTATCTTGTTGATACTGGTGACGACCGTTTTCGCCCGAACGCGATCGGAGTCTACCAGGCGGTCGGTTGGTTTAGGCGGAACCCGTGGCACGTGAAAACCCAGGTTAGGCCAGGACCGCCACCTGGTAAAGATGCATGATGTCGTCAGGTTTTTTTGACACACATGCCCTACATGTGGGCCCGTGTGGTCATGCGTCCTTTGCACGTCGAACGAATTCTTCCCTCGAAACCGCAACGATCCGCGCTGGCCGCATTGTGGCCGACCTTGAGGCCGGTGCTCTGGCCGAACTGACCATAAACCCGACGCTGCAAGCATTGTTTCCGACGGACGCGACGAGTACACTAGTCTCTGCTTCGTCCTGGGTGCATGCATGTCGTTGCTGTACGAATGGCTTGACAACGCTGCAGGCGCGCGACGGGGGACTTTGGGTGGTGGTCAAGCCCTCATCTACCGAGACACCTACCTTTCGTGGCATGGATTACGTCATCGGGTCAATCGCCGCGCCAACGAGCTGAAGGGTTTCGGCGTCGGGGCCGGCGATTGGGTTGGCCTCATGCTGGGCAGTGTGCCGGAATTCGTCGTGCTGTCCCTTGCCCTGTCCAAGCTGGATGCTGTCGTGGTGCCGCTCGACCCGACCCTCAGTGGACGAGACCTCAACATGGTTTTCGCGGCGACCCACCTGCGGGCGCTGGTTAACCGGCCCAATGCCCTGACTCCCTTTGCCGCCCCGGCAGGCGCGCCGCCCGCGGATGCGAAACACGACCGACCGCGCGCTGTGCTCGAAAGCCGACGCCGCATTTCCGGGACCCTGCTCACCTGTTCTACCTTTGAGCGCACGCCGTTGAAGCTGCACGCGGTGCCCGAAGTCGTGCTCTTCACCCTGGACGCCGGCGGTGATCCCAAGGGTGTGGTACGCGAACGCCGCCAGTTGGAAAGCATCGGCGCCGCTCTCGCTTCGACGCTGGACATCGACGCCTCAACCCGCGTGAGCACGGCTGCCGCACTCCATACCAGTCAAGGCTTCGATCTCGGACTTTGCGTGGCGTTGGCCCAAGGCGCCGGGTTGGTCCTCGACGACGAGTTGGTGGTGGCCCGCCTGGCCAAGTTGCTGGCCGAGCAAGGTGCCGATGTCGTGACTGCCACGCCCACCCTGTTCGCCGCCATGGCGCGCATGCCGACCGCCAAGCCGTGCCGGTCGCGCAAGATCCGCTGCATCAGCTCGGGCGAGCCGCTCAGCCCCGCCGTGGCGCGGGCCTTCCGTGAGCGATTCAAGGTGCCCCTACTCTCCTGCTACCAGTCCGTGGAGACGGGTCCGGTGGCCATCGATCTGACAGGTCGAAATCCCGCCACGGTTGGCCTGCCTTTCGCGGGCGTCGAGATTCGCGTGGCCGATGGCCAAGGCACCGAGATGCCTTCCGGCCTGCGTGGGTCGGTCTGGGTGCGCGGCGCGGGCGTTTCGTCCACCTTTGTCCCGGCGGTCACGCTGCGCGTGCGCGGCAGCGAGGTGCCCATCGGTCGCTGTCACGACGACGGCTGGTTGCGAACCGGGGATATCGGCAGCCTTGATCGCGATGGCCGGCTGACCCTCTGCGGTCGGGAAGATGACCTGGTCAAGGTCGAGGGCCGGCGTGTGGCCCTAGGCGAGGTTGAAGGTTGCCTGGAGGCTTTCGCCAACGTACGCAGTGCCGAGGCTCGCTTGGAGTACGACGAGGTTGGTCGCTCGCGCGTGGTCGCCCGGGTGGAACGCGATGGTCCCTGCACGCCCAAGCAGCTCATCGACCACTGTGCCAAGCACCTGGCCCCGCACAAGGTTCCGGCGCGGGTGGAGTTCGCCTAGAGCACCGAGCGGTTTGACGGACCGAGTGAAATTGCGCAGTTGCGAGCGGCCCGAGGCGCGAGGAGGGAGAATACTAGACGTATTTGACCGACGAGCAACGAAGGGACGCGACGCAAATCCGCGATTTCACGACGGGAGACAAACCGTTCGGTGCTCTAGCTACTCCAGCAGCGGATGCAGCTCAGCCTTCACCAGCGCCGAGCCGCCGTCGGCCACGGTGATCTCCTCGAAGTGTGAGTAGTAGTTCGGGTGACGAATCTCGACCCGGTAGAAGCCTGGTCGAATGAAACGATCCGGCTTTGCCCATTGCGAAGCGCGTCCCATGAGCACGCCGTCGAGCAACACGGCGGCGTCAGGCACATTGCATTCGACTCGGAACACCACCGATCCCTCGGGTCTGAGCGAGGCGCAGCCGGCGAAAAGGGAGACGGCGAACAGGACAAGAACCAGCGACTTCATGGCTTTGTTGCAGGCGGATCGGCCCCTGCGCCCGGTAGCGGCTCGTCGACTTGTGCCAGACGAACCTGGAGTGTCACGCGATCAGCCGGCGGTTTCATTTCGGTCACGCGCAGCCGGCCTGCGATGTCGCGAATGAGAGCGGACTCAATTTCACGGCCGCTCATGCGGGTGAACACCCGAATCTCGGCCCGGCCCGTGGTCACGTGACGGACCTCAGCCGCACTCACCGCGCCCAGGCGCTTCACAACCTGAAGCAGCGTCATGAGCGCGGCCGGCTCGACCACGTCCAGGTCCAGGGTCAGGTAACGCGCACCCGCGGGAACGGGCCGAAGCAAGGCGGACAGTTGGCGCGCCAAGGCCCCGGCGGCGCGCTGCCAGCACGCAAGCCGTGCGGCGGTCTCGTCGCCGGCGAATCCCCGCTCTGTTTGGGTGTGATCGAGAAGAGCGGGTCTTGCACCCAGGCCCGCGGCCAGGAGCCGCGCGCGCAGCTCGCAGCGCACGGAAACGGACGATGCCCCGCGAATCGACCCTTCGCTGGACGAGGTGGCGACCAACCAAAGCGCCTGCGCCGCCTGGCGCCCGGCCGCGGCCACCAGTGAGGGCTCGTCGCGCACAGCGGCCGCTTGCACCTGGACACCGCCAGCCGCGAGCGTCTTCACCACCGTGGCGCTGGCTTCCTCGGACGAGTCGCCGCCCACCAGGAGCGACGGTCCCGTGGGCCGCGCCGTCGTGGTCGCGGACTCTCCGCCGGTGGTTCCGCGGGCGCGCTCCATCTCCCGCCGAAGCATGGCGGTATCCACGTCCGCGTCGATCTGCAGCCGCAAGCGGCCCTTGCTTTCTTCCTCCTCGAGCACGCGATAGCTGCGCACAAAGCGCTGGCCGCGGTTGGCGAACGATGCCTTGACCTGTGCCAGCCCGGGCGCCAAAGGCTGCGGCTCACCGCCACTTTCCTTGAGCAGGTCCGAAAAGGCATGCTCAACCACCTGACGAAACGCATCGGCCAGAGCGCGCTGCTTGGCCACAACCGCGTTGCCGTTCACGATAGGCGCCTCGGCGGTGACCACGTGCTCCCCGGGCTGCGCAGCCGCCGACAAGGCGACCAGAAGGACCGCAATTGCCAAAGCGATTCTCTTGCTTGGGGCTGCGACGCTAGACCTTGTCATGGCAGAACCTTCTGAAGGTAGATCACAACCGGCCCGGCGGCGAGCTGATCCAGCGTCGACTGGGAGCCCGAGGGGAGAAGCAAGCGCCCGTTGTCGTCGCGCCGCACGTTGATGGCATCTGTCGGCGGCGGGCCTTGATGATAGCGCGCGTGTCCCGCGACGATCTCCTTGCCACCGCTCACCAGCAGAGGCTCCAACTCCAACGGCATCGCCGCCACCGCCAGAACCGTGGCCGTGGTCGTGGTCGTGGACGTGGCCGTGGTCGTGGACGTAGACGTGGTAGCGGCACTTGCTACGAGATCCGTGAACCTGACCCCAACCCACAACACCACGCCTCCATTCGACTGGTACTCGATGCGCGTCGTGCTTGCCTGGCCCAGCGCTGCCTCGACTTGTTTTTCCCCCAGCCTTTGCTTGCCTCGCAAAGGCAGCGCACGCAAGGCCGCCCGCAGTTTATCGAGCGCAGCGGCGCGGGCACGCCGTTCCGCGCCTGGCCGCGCCGCCGCGGGCGACGGCATGCGCATGTCAGCCGCCGCTCCTGCGCTGGCCGTGACCGTGCCGGCCGACCAATCCACCTCGGCTCCCGCCAAGGGACGAACCAGCGAAGCGGCCGTCGCGAGGTGGGCGTGGGCGAGCATGGCCACGACCAATGGCACGACAGTGCGTCGCGAAGATCCTATTCCCATTCTATCGTCGCCGGTGGCTTGGACGAGATGTCGTACACCACGCGGTTGATTCCGCGAACCTCGTTTACGATGCGCGACGAGATACTGGCGAGCAAATCATGCGGCAGCGGCACCCAGTCGGCCGTCATGCCGTCCTTGGAATGCACGGCGCGCAGGGCGAGCACGTTGGCATAAGTGCGCTCGTCGCCCATCACGCCCACGCTGCGCACCGGAAGCAGCACCCCGAAGGACTGCCAGATGCTCTCGTACAGCCCGGCCGCCCGGATCTCCTCGTCGATGATGCTATCGCCTTGGCGGAGGAGATCGCAGCGTTCCTTGCTGACCGGCCCCAAAATGCGCACGGCCAGTCCCGGTCCAGGGAACGGCTGGCGCCACAGCAGGTCGTGCGGAAGATTGAGTTCCTCGCCCAACGCGCGCACCTCATCCTTGAACAGCTCGCGCAAGGGCTCCACCAGAGTCAGGTTCATCTTCTCGGGCAGGCCGCCCACGTTGTGATGGGACTTGATGGTGGCCGAGGGTCCCTTGTGCGACACGGATTCGATGACGTCGGGATAAAGTGTTCCCTGCACCAAGAAATCGGCCTTGCCGGCCTTGCGCGCCTCTTCCTCGAACACAGCGATGAACTCTCGGCCAATGATCTTGCGCTTCTGCTCGGGGTCTTCCACGCCGGCCAATTTCGTGAGGAAGCGCTCGGCCGCGTCGACCACCACCAGATTCATCTTGAAGGCGCCGCGAAAAACGCTCTCGACCTGGACCGACTCGCGCACGCGCAAAAGGCCGTTGTCCACGAAAATGCAGGTCAGCCGGTCACCCACCGCACGGTGTACCAAGGACGCTGCCACGGACGAATCCACGCCACCCGAAAGTCCGCAGATCACGCGGCCCTGACCGACCTGCTGCTTGACCTTCTGGATGGCCTCATCGACGAAATTGGCCATGGTCCAGCTGGGCTCGCAACGGCAGACACGAAAGAGAAAGTTGCCCAGGATCTCGTTGCCGCGCGGGGTGTGGGCGACCTCGGGGTGAAACTGCACGCCCCAAAACTTGTGCTTCAGGGATTCCACGGCGGCGAAGGGGCAATTGTCGCTCACGCCAAGGCGACGAAAGCCGTCGGGCAGCGACTCGACCCGGTCGCCATGGCTCATCCACACCGCGATCTCGTCACCCAAATGGAATCCGGCGAACAGCTCGGACGGCGCCTCCAGCTTGACCGAGGCGCGACCGTACTCGCGGTTTTGTGCCGGTTTCACCTTGCCACCGAGCAGCAGGCTGGAAAGTTGCACGCCGTAGCAGATGCCGAGAATGGGCACGCCCAGCGAGAACAGTTCGACGCTCACCCGCGGGGCACCCTGGTCGTACACCGACGACGGCCCACCTGAGAGAATGATGCCCGAGGGGCGCATGGCGCGAATCTTGTCGAGCGGCAGGTTGAAGGGATGGATCTCCGAGTACACCTTCTGCTCGCGAACCCGCCGCGCGATGAGCTGCGTGTACTGCGAACCGAAGTCGAGGATCAGAACAAGCTGCTTATGAGACATAGGAGAGGTTTACCTCGATGAGGTTGACGTAGCCTGAGAACACATCGCAGCCTGACGGCCGCAACCAAAGTGTGTGAGGCGATTCGTCCCGCCAGCCGCCCGCTGCTGAGAACGCAGAGGTGAGAGGGGAGAACACAGAGTCGGAGAAAACGCCGTGATGTTCGGGTGTTCTGAAAGAATCCTCGCGGCCTGCGAAGAAACGCGACGTTAGTAGTACAGAGGGGAGAGGGGAGAACACAGAGGGCTGAGTGGTGTCGTTGTCTGATTCAGAATCGCAGCCGGTTTTGGGGCTACCAGCAAGGACGACCGACGTGGCCCTGCGCTCCAGACCATGAACGGCGCAGCGCACTTGCGCCAAGAAACAGTCACCGATCCAATCAATCGGCATTGTTCTCCGTGTCCTCTCCTCTCACCTCTGTGTTCTCGACCGGCGGCACCTTCCAGCTACTGTTCCACTCTGTAGTTCGGAGCCTCTTTTGTAATGATCACGTCGTGGACGTGCGATTCGCGCAGACCCATCTGAGTAATCTTGATGAAGCGCGCCTTGCTATGCAGCTCGGCAATGTTGCGACAGCCACAGTAGCCCATGCCTGAGCGCAGACCACCGATGAGCTGGTACATCGATTGCGAGAGACTTCCTCGGTAGGGCACGCGTCCCTCGATGCCTTCCGGCACCAACTTGGCGTCGACGCTGACGTCGGACTGGAAATAGCGGTCCTTGCTGCCGGAGCGCATGGCGCCCACCGATCCCATGCCCCGGTACACCTTGTAGCTGCGGCCTTGGTACAGAATGATCTCGCCGGGGGCCTCGTCGCTGCCAGCGAAGAGGCTGCCAATCATCACCGTGTGGGCGCCCGCCGCGATGGCTTTGGTGACGTCGCCCGAGTACTTCACGCCGCCATCGGAAACGATACGCACGTCCAGCTTGGCCAGGGCGCGCGCGGCGTCGGTCACCGCCGTGATCTGGGGGACACCGATGCCGGCGATCACGCGGGTGGTGCAGATTGAACCTGCGCCGATGCCCACCTTGACCGCGTTGGCGCCCGCCTTGGCCAGGGCCAGCGCGCCCTCGGCGGTCGCCACGTTTCCAGCCAGAATCTCCGCCTTGGGGAAAGTCTTGCGGATGTCGGCCACTGCCTCCAGCACGGACCGGGAGTGGCCGTGGGCGGTGTCGATGCAAATGATGTCGGCGCCTGCCTGCAGCAGAGCGGCGGCGCGCGCGGCCCGGTCCCCCCCGGTGCCCACCGCCGCGCCCACGCGCAGACGGCCCAGCTCGTCTTTGACCGCATTGGGGTGCTGCTGCGCCTTCTCAATGTCCTTGATGGTGATGAGCCCACGCAGTCGGCCTGCATCGTCCACCACCAGGAGCTTCTCGATGCGATTCTTGTGCAGCAACTCTTTCGAATGCTCCAGGCTCAGCCCTTCGCGTGTGGTGATGAGCGTGGTGGTCATGAGATTGCGCACCGGCTGGTCCAGGTGCCGTTCGAAGCGCACATCACGATTGGTCAGAATACCGACCAGGCGACCATCTTCGGCCACCACGGGAAGCCCCGAGATCTCGTAGCGCTTCATCAGCTCGAGTGCCGCAAAGAGTTTCTGGTCGGGGCCGATGGTGACGGGGTCCAGCACCACCCCGGTCTCCGCTTTCTTCACCTTGCTGACTTCCAGCGCCTGCTCGTCGATGCCCAGATTCTTGTGGATGACGCCCAGCCCCCCGTCGCGCGCCATGCTGATCGCTGTGCGCGCCTCGGTCACGGTGTCCATGGCCGCCGAGATGATCGGATTGGCCAAGGGAATCGTCGCGGTCAATTCGGTGCGAACGTCGACGTCTTTGGGCAGGACATCGCTCTCCGCGGGAACCAGCAACACGTCATCGAAGGTAAGCGCTTCGCGCAGGGGACCGTCGGGCAGCATCTCGGGAGATTAGCCGAGCGCAGGGCGTTCATTCAAGAGAGGTTTTCTTCTTTCCTGACTTGGCCGGAGTACAGGTCTTCAAGATCTCCTGCGCCTTGGCTTTGGCCTCGGGCTTCACCCCGGAAAGGCCGGCGAACTTGTCGATCTCGATCTGGGCCGCGGCACAATCGCCGTGGGCCACCAGGATCTTGCCCAGCTCATAGCGAGCCAGCGCGTTGCTTGGCTCGAGGGCGACCGCGGCCCGGCATTCTTCCTGCGCCACTTTGGCCTTGGGGTCTTTCTTGGCAAGCGCGCTGCAGTAGTCGGCGGCGATGGTGGCGTCTTTGGGTTTCAGCACGCGCGCCCGCGCCAGGGCGTCAGCAGCCGCGGCTGGTTGCTTGCGGCGCAACTCCATCCGTCCCAGCTCGGTCCAAGCCGCGGCCAACTTGGGGTCCAGGCGGGTGGCTTTCTCCAACGCTTCGTGTGCTTCGTCGTAGGCCTTCTTCTCGGATAGCAGAAGTCCCAGGTAGGTCAACGCCAACGCATCTTGCGGTGCCAAGCGCGTCGCCTGGCGAAGCTCGGTCAGCGCGCCGTCGATGTCACCCGTCTTGCGCAGCGCCGCGCCCAAGTTGACGTGAAAGCTGGCCTCGCCGGGCCGCAAGCGCACGGCCTCGCGGTACGACTTGACCGCCTCGGCCGGCCTGCCCTGTGCATCGCGCACGTGGCCCAGGTTGGAATGGGCGTCGGCGTACTTGGGGTCGCCACTGACGGCAGCCTGGATCTCCTTCTCGGCTGCCGCCGTCTCGCCCTTGTCCAGCAGCATGGCGCCCAAATTATTGTGCGCGGGCGCGAAGCGGGCATCGCGGCCCACGGCCTCACGGTACGCCCTCTCCGCCCCGGCCAAATCGTGCCGCTTCTCCAGCACCACGCCCCGCAAATAGTAGGAACGCGGGTTCTTGGGGTCAGCCTTGGCCGCCGCATCGAAGGCCTCCAGCGCTCCGATCAGGTTGCCCGACTGAATCAATTTCTGGCCTCGTTCCAGGTGGGCCGCCGCGGGATTCTGCGGCCCGGGCGGGGCCCCACCCTGCGCAAGCATGACAGCCACGGCAACGCCGGTGAGATTGAGGAGCATGAGCTGAACTTCAGCGCCAGCACGGGCCGGTGTCAAGGGACCGGTAGCCGGATCCGGTTGCGGATCCCGATCCGGTTCCGGCCACCAGCCACCGGCCACCGCCGCCATCACCCCGGCCGCCCAACCAGTACGAATTTACGACAGGCAGAACTACCCCTTGCGCCCCGCAGACGTCGGCAGGGCTTGCTTGAGCGCATCAGCCAACGCGTTCAGGCGCGCCGGATCGGTCAGCTTGCCGCCCGTGGCAATGTCCCGGACGTAGAAGATGTCGGCCACTCGGTCGCCGGCCACGCCCACCCGCGAGCGGTGGATGTCCAGGCCGTGCTCCGACAAGGTTCGCGTGATGGTGTAGAGCACGCCCGGCTTGTCCTCGGTGAAGATGTCCAGCACCGTGAAGATCGGGCTGATCTCGTTGTCCACGCGCACTTCAGTCGCTGGCACCTCGGGCTTGGCCCGGTCGACGATGGAGGGCGCCCGCGGCCGCCGCGCCAGCAGCGCCTCCACGGTCGTGCGCCCGGCCAGGACGGCTTCCAGATCGTCTCGGATGGCGGCGATGCGGCGTTCGTCGGTCACCGCGCCGTCGGGCTCCTTGCGAATGCGAAACACGTCCACCGCCTCGCCCTGGTCGCGGCCTGTGACCGCCTCGCGCGAGTAGATGGCCGCATCCAAGATGTCGATGCGATTGGCGAACAAGACACCCGCGACCCGGGCCAGCAGGCCGGGCACGTCGAGAGCCACCAACACCAGCTCCGAGGAGGTTCCCCTCGGGGAATGGCTGACCTCGACGACGCACGGACCCTTGCGCCCCAGCGACAGGCGCATGTGCGCAGCGATCTGGTCAGCCTCGTTCTCGGTGAAGTAACGGTCAGGCAGACCGGCAAAAAAGTCGGCCAGCGCAGGCCCCTGCACCTCCTCGGCCAGAAGCTGGGCCGCCTGCCTCTGCCTCTCCTGCACCAGCTCCGCCTGCTCGGCCTGCAAGAGATCCGCGCCCCGCCGCATGAACTTGAGCGTGCGCTCGAAAAGGTCGGCCATCAGCTCGCTCTTCCAGTGGGTCATGGTCTTGGGACCCGTTGAGGCCAGGTCGCAGAAGGTCAGCAAGAAGAGCTGGCGCAGTTTCTCTTCGTTCTCGCAGCGCTTGGCAAAGTGCACGATCAGGCTGACGTCCTCCAGGTCGCGTCGCTGCGAGGTATGGCTCATGAAGAGGTGCTCGCGCACCAAGAACTCCACCAGCCGCACGTCGGCTGGAATGAGACCCAGACGCGCGGCGATGCGTTCGGATAGTACGGCCCCTTTCTCGTCGTGAGGCGATCCGAGCGGCTTGCCCACGTCATGCAAGAGCACCCCTACGAACAAGGCCAACCTGCGCGTGACCGCGGGAAACTCTGCCGACACCTGCGGGTAGTCAGCCGCCATCTCACCCCGCGCAACAGCCTTCAAGGTGGCCACCGCATAGAGCGAGTGCTGGTCGACCGTGTACACGTGATACAGGTCGTGCTGCACGCGGCCCACGACCGGCTCCCATTCCGGAATCAGCGCGCCTATGAGTCCGAGGTCGTGCATCTGTTCCAACCGCGAAGGCGTGCCGGAGTCCTGGATGTCGCACAAGACCTGCAGGAAGTACGCAGCCGCTTCTGGATCCTCGCGCAGGGCCACGCCTCGGGTGGCCGCGTTCTCAGAAACCAGGTCGGCCGTTCGCCGACCTATGCCAAGATTCAGTTCACCGGCAAGTACAAAAAGACGAATCATATCAGACGGTTTATTCTCGAATATGATGTTTTCCTTTACCTCTATTGCACCGTCCGCAATCTCGAAACTTGGGTCCGCCTTGCCGGCCTTCTCGATGCGCTTGGTTTGCACAGTCGACCGATGGTTGCGGTCGCCGGATACCCGCAGCAGCAGGCGCTCGGTTTCCCGGCTAACTGCTCGCGCATGTTTCTGAAAATCGTGCATCAGGGCCTCCACCGCAGGAGCCACGGCAGGCCTGACCTCGCCTGGCCTTGATGTGGCGTCGGGGTGAAAAAGCGGCGCGATACTCTCCTGCAGATCGAATCGGAGCTGCTCCTGACGTCGCCCGGCGGTCAGGTGCACAGCCGCTCGCACCCGCAGGAACCAGTCCCGGGCCGCTTCCATGGCCGCAGCCTGGCGGGCCGACATCTCCCCCATCTCACAGAGTTTCTGCGGATCAGCGGTCTTGAAGCGGACCTGGGCTGCCCAGCGCCCCACACACAAGTCGCGAATCCCGCCCGGGCCGTTCTTCAGGTCAGGCTCGAGCATGAATATCGTGTCACCGAAACGCGAATGGCGGCCGTATTGCTCCGCGCGCAGACGCGCTACGAAGCCATCAGGCGAGGCCTTGGCCACGCGGGTCTGGTAGCTCGACAAGAAACGTTCGGCTAGGCCTCGGTCGCCGGTCAGAAACCGCGCATCGAGCAAGGCCGTGGCCGCAGCCAGATCGGTGGCTGGCAGGGCCAAGGCATCGGAAACCGAACGCACCGCATGTCCGGCGTCCACCTTGGCATCCCACAAGGGAACCAGAATCGCGCGAGCCAGTTCCTCCACCCCTCCGTCGGGCGATTTCGCACACAGAAAGAGCAAGTCCAGGTCGGAATACGGCGCCAGTTCGCGCCGGCCGAATCCGCCGGTGGCTAGGACGGCGATCTCGGAAGCCGTCCCCTTGCGCGCCTGGGCCAGGTGAAAGCCGAGAAGCGCGACCACGACAGCCTCCACCTGCTGGGAAATATTTTCGGCCAGCGTCACGCCGGACTGACCAGCGCGCAAACCCGCGGCGGTCCGGTCGCGGGCGGCGTCCATTTGCGCAGAGATCCAGGTGGCCGTGGGTTGCAGCAGCTCAGTCATTGGGGCGAATCCATATCCGTTGGATGCAAGAATGTCGACCGGATGAATCACTCACGAGGCAGGTTCGGCTTCCAGCGAGAATCATCGCAGCTTGCGAGTAAACGCGACGTTAACATTACGGGACGTTGACGGATGGCTTTGGCTGCGGCACCGTATGCAGATGGCTGAAATCGAGCTCGGTCCCCTCTCTGATCGCCTTGACGATGACGAGATGAAGGCGCTCCACAAATTGGTGGAGCAGGCCGGCGCCCGCTTGGCGGCCATCGACGATCGCACCACGCATACCATCGCCAAACGCCTGCCCGAGGACGCCATGACCGAATTTCTCGACCGCCTCGAGGCGCACGACATGGCGGCCGACATCTTTCTGCCGGTGGAGTTCGACGGCCGCCTGCACGTGGGCGACCTGCGCGTGGCCTCCGCGGTTTCCCTGTCCGAGACACTGGAAGAAATGAAGGAAGAGCTGTCCATCGAGGATGACGAGTACGAGGAGGATGACGCCGACGAAGAAGATGAAGAGGAAGACACCGAGGAGGGCACGGTCATCGAAGCCCAACTCCGCAACATCTGGCAACTCGTGTTCGACGCCTGTGGCGAGGCGCTGGACAAGCATGTGGCCCTTCACCTGAAGGTTTGAGATGCCCGATTTGGTTCTCACACTCATCGGAGCTGACCGACCCGGCTTGGTCGAGGCGGTGGCCGAGGTGATCGCGGGCCATGGGGGTAACTGGCTGGAAAGCCGCATGGCCCATCTGGCCGGGAAGTTTGCTGGCATTCTTCGCGTCGAAGTTCCGGCCGCGCAGGTGGTGCCGCTTTCCGCCGCGCTGGCTGCTTTGCAGGAGCATGGTCTGCGCGTCGTCGCCGAGCCCAGCGACAGCAGCGAGCAACCCGCGGCGGACGAGGCGCGCACCATGGACCTGGAACTGGTCGGGCTCGACCGGCCCGGGATCGTGCGTGAGATCTCGCAGATCCTGGCCCGCAGCGGCGCCAACGTGGAGGAGCTAGCCACCAATCGTTCGAGCGCTCCCATGTCGGGCGAGATGCTCTTCTCCGCCAAGACCCGCGTCCGGCTGCCACCTCATGCTGACGTGGCCCGGCTGCGCGCCGGACTGGAGCGCATGGCCAGCGATCTGATGGTCGAGATCAAGCTGGTAGAGACCGCTCTGGAAGCCAAGGGCCGAGCCCGATAGCCATCCTCGCCTGGTGTCTGCCGCCGGCCAGCGAAGACCTGTCCCCTGCCCCAGTCCCAGGCAAAGGCCACCGGCAATCTTTTAAAGACATTTGCAACTGTATTTCTAGTAATGTAGACTACTACTCAGAGCACACAAAATATTTCACGGGCTGCGCGCGCAGGTGCGAGCCCCTGGTGTGCGTGTTCTCAATGAAGCTCGCCCTTCTGCCGATGGTTCGTCGCGTGAGATCCTTCGCAGGCCAGGGTGCCACCCGGCCAAGGACGAAGTTCTTTGTCCTGGTTGCCGTGGCCACAGCGCTGACCTGGACTGCGGCACCACAGCTGGCCGATGCCCGCGTGAACCCACTGGTGGTCATCGAGCGCCAGATCCGCAAGGCCAACATGCTCATCGTGCTCGACACCTCGGGCTCGATGAACGGCGTGCCGGGCGGCCAGTTCCAGAACAGCGCCGAGTGCGGCGTCGACTGCGACAACGGCGTCAACTGCCGCCAGGGCGGTTTGCTGGGGCTCTGCAAGGCTTGGACGACGCGCAACTGTCTGTCGGACGATGACTGCCGTCACGGCTACTGCTCGGAGGACAACATCACCATCTGCGCCAGCAACAATGACTGCGCCCAAGACCCTGGCGTCTGCTCCTACACCGGCGGGTCGTGCACGGCCACCTCGCCCTGCCCGACTCAGATGGGTACCTGCACGACGACGAACGCCTCGTGCAGTGCCCAGATTGCCTGCGCGTCAGTCGGCTACTGCAAGTACGGGACCAACGTCCTGTGCACCAATCCCGGCAGCTACTGTCCCAACATCGGTACCTGTTCGACCCAAAGCAGCCAGACCTGCCAGGCCGCCAGCACCTGTCCCCTGGTCACCAGCGGCGGAACTTGCTCGCAAGGCAGTACCCCCAGGGGAGGCTGCAGCCAAACCAGCGACTGCCCCTCGAACATGCTCTGCCAGGTCAGCGGCGATTCCTGCGGGCTGGCGACCGGCCAACCAACCTGCGTCGTGTATTCGGGCAACATCTGTTACGGGGACACCTCTAACTGGCCACCAACCAACCATCTCAAGTTCTGCAACAACAGCAATTCCTGCCACGGCAACGACAAGTGCGTGACCCCGCCGCTCAACCAGTGTACCGGCACGCCCAATGTGTGCAATCTGCCGTCGGCGACGTGCACCATACACAATGACAACAAGTGCACGGCCACCACCAACACCTGCTCCATCCCGACCAACACCTGCAACCTGCCGCCCGCCAACAACTGCCAGTTGCCGGCCAGCGCGACTGACACCTGCGTATCCAACACGCACGGGACAGCCGGGCCCATCCGCATGTGCCGGAGTTCCGAGGTCGTGTGCTCCCAGGACTCCGACTGCGGCAGCGGCGACCTGTGCGGGCCCGCCACCTCGCGCACGGTGATCGCCAAACGCGCCATCAGCAAGCTGGTGATGGACAACTATCCACTGGTCAATTTCGGTCTCATGACCTTCTGGCAGGACAACTACTACCCCTACTACAAGGTCACCAGCACCGGCTCGACGAACACCGAGACCGACTACGAGACCGAGGACCAACTGCGCAAGGCAGGCTGCTACACCTGGAACCGCCAGACTGGAATAGGCGGCCCCTCTGCCACTTGCACGATTTCCGGCCACCAGATGACCTTGCGAGCGACGGCTGACAGTCGCTACCGCGTGCGCACCGGCCACTCGGCCTGGACCCGGTATGACGTCGACTACTGCGGCGACTCGTGCAACATGCCCAACAACCTGGGCTGGGGGGACTACCAAGGAAGCTACTACCAGTACGACCGAACCACCCAGACCACGACGTCAACCCTGCTCGTGCGCGACACCTATGACGGCCACGACATCACTGTCAATGGCACCAACTACACCTACTACACGCCGCTGACCAATTACTACAACGGTGGCGCCGCTCCGCCAATCAGCGTGGCCAATTGTGGCTCTGCCTGTAGCGCCAGCTGCGGCGGGCGCTGGGACACGCAGCTTGCGCCTTTCCTTGATACCTCAGACAGCTTAGCCAATGCCCTGGCCGCAGCCCAAGCCATCACTGCCCAGATGGCCTACGCCGCAGACGGCGGGCTGATTACCTACTACGGCACGCCCACGGGCTGCACCCTGGAAAACGACGTGGCCAAGACCCCGCAGACCAGCGCCTATGACTACATGAAGGCGGTCAAGAATGGCTACACCAGCGCCAACCCACCGCTCACCATACCGGCCGATCCGGTTTCCTGTCGCACCAACTTCATGCTGCTCATCACCGACGGCGCAGCTAACGGGCCGGGCGACGTGGACAGCCAGGGCAACAACATCTGCGACGATACACCCTGCTCCGCCGACAACCCGGCCACCGCCGGCTGCAAGTGCAAGACGGTGCTGGCCGCGTACGACCTCAAGCACAACCTGGGCGTGACGGTGTTTGTGGTGGGATTCTCGGGCGACGTGAGTGCCGGCCCGCCTGCCGTGGCCAACAACAACGTGGCGAAAGCCGGCGGCTCCGGGGCTGCCTTCTTTGCCACCAGTGAAGACCAGCTTGAAGACGCCTTGCAATTGGCGGTCTACACCGCGATTCAGGGCAACTATTCTTCCTCGGCCGGCAGCACCTCGGCGGGCACCCAGCAAGCCATCACCGTTGTCGAGGGCAAGTACGCGCTCGACTCGCGCATGGAGTTTCCTTCCTGGAAGGGACACCTGTACGCCTACAACGTCGCTGGCACCGCGCCGGTGCTGGCCTGGGACGCGGGCACGCAGCTCTCAAATACCGCCAACTGGATGAACCGCAGGGTCTACACCTGGGACGGCACCAACATGGTCAAGATCCAGGTCAACGCCTCGACCGGGGCCATCACCAACGCGGCGGCGCTGGCTGCGCTGGGCCTGGGCGCCACCTCGGATGAAGCCCAGGCCGTGGCACAGTGGGCCCTGGGAAATCCTTCCTCCAACAACCCTGCGATCTTGGGTGCCATCGTCAACTCGACACCGATCGACGTGGCCAGCCCGGGCGATGTGGCGCTGCCGGGCGGACACAACTTCTTCCTGAAGTACATGAACCGGCCCCATCTCATCTACGTGGGTTCGTCGGACATGATGTTGCACGCGTTCTTCCTGGAGGACACCAAGGTAGGCACCACCACTTACGCCGCTGGTAGCGAGGCCTTCGCCTTCATCCCGCCCGACTTCCTCACCAATCTGCGCAGGCTGTACGCGCAAGGCGGACAGGATCTCAACCCCTACAATCATATCTTCGGATTGGCCGACTCGCCCAAGGTCAAGAGCCTGTGCGTTTCGGGCTGCACCGACGACAGCACGGCGGTGTGGAAAACCCTGCTCCTGATGCCGGAGGGCTACGGCGGGGCCGAGACCTTCATGCTTGATGTCACCAACCCGTTCGGAACCAACGCACTCAACGACCCTCCCGTCACCGTGCAATGGCACACCGGGGTCGGCGCCAGCGCAGACACCTACAACCAAGTGCTGGGCGACACGATTTCCTTGCCCGCGTTCCTGCTCAACAACACCACCAGTCTCAACGACTACCGTCTCATCTTCACCTCTGGCTATGCCGTGTCGGACGGGAGCACAACCCAGGGGCGCACCCTGGTCACGGCGTCGGCTATCACCGGAAATGTGATCGCGACCAACAGTGTGTCGCCGGGCGCCACCTGCACCCAGGAATACGCGGCGCTGACCGACGTGGCGACCGCGCGTGACTTTGCCAAGGGCCAGAACGACAAACTCGTCGCCGCCTACTTCGGCGACACGGCGGGACAGCTGTGGCGCTACACCCTGGCCGGCGGCCTCAGCTTGGCCTACAACTTCACCTGCAACCAACCGCTGCACTTCTCACCCACGGTGGTGCAACTCGACCGCGACAGCGTGGCCTCCAGTCACGCGCACGAAATCTACCTGGTCCAGGTGACCAACTCGAACCTCGACCTGGACACCATCAGCCTCCCGGCGTCGCAGATGATCTTCGCCAAGGAGCTGGCGCAAGCCGACAGCAATGGAAACATCACGGCCGTCGTCAAGGACACCACGTGGGGCACGGGTGGTCCAATCGTGCTCACCACGGGAACCAACCAGATCTGCGCCGTGACCCACCTGGCAACCGACGGCACCGTGGTCTGCGACACGCAAATGCCGACCACCGCGCGGCCCACCTCGACACCGCTGGGCATACTGAAAGCCGATGGCAATGGCTTCGAAGTGGTGACCATGTGGTACGCCGCCCCGGCGAACGTATGCAGCACGGGTAGTACCTATCTGACCATCCACCAAATGACGTCCAACGCAGTCACGGAACGGCTCGGCTACCAGGTCCAGAGCACCAACCCGGCCACCTCACCTGTGATCATAGGCGGCCGCGTTTACGTGTTCGGCGGTACCACCACGTTCGACGACGTCACGCCCTTCCTGCCGGACGCGATCAGCGCAGGCAGTGCGGTGCAGGCATCGCCCTATTCCGGTCAGTTCTCACGCTTCAACTGGACCGAAGTTCTCGAGTAGTCCATCACGGCGCGAGATGAACATCGAGCGGCTTGGGGCCGGCAGGAGCCGTGATCTCCACCGCCTCCAGCTTGCGCTCCGCCGGTACGAACACGCCCACCCGGTGTGTTCCGGCCGCCACCGGCACCAGGTGGGCGGGGCAAAGCAGCCCGGTCTCGACCTCGTCAATAAACACCGGGTACCTTCCCGATGTGCGACAAACCACGTTGAGAAAAGCGTCGCCGCGCACCGGGCCCGCTACCGGTTCCAGGGCAAGGCGGATCAGCGTACCTTCGCCTGCATCGACGGTCGTGCGAAACATGTGGTATCCCGCGGCCGCCAGCACCAGCCGCTTGGCGCCTGCGCCGACCAGCAGGTCGAGCGGCGTGTTGCCTTTCCAAACGCCCTCAACCCAGACCTGCGCGCCGTGGGGCTGGGTGTCGACGAACAAGCGATTGGGCACGCGCTGGGGCTGGGGGGTGTTCGATTCCTCGACGACGAAGCGCCCAGCCGGAAACACCGGTATGTCATCGCTCGCGGATGCCCGCGGCAAGGCGGCGTCCGCGGCTCGTCTCGCGCCCGCGTCGGGCAAAGGGGTGGGAACAGCGGGCAGCCACGACTCCGGGGAGCGCTGACGTGAAGGCAACTTGAGTTGGGGTTCGACCGACGGAGTCTCGCCGGCGCGGCGCTGTGCGATGGCGACACCCTGAGCGGCGCGCTTGGCAGCGAAGGTCCGCGCCAGCCGGAAGGCAAGCAAGCCGAACACCGTCACAAGAAGAAGGCCGAGCAATGCCACCAGAGCGACGAGCCAGTTCGAACGCGCCGAGCGGCCGTGCCCAGCGACCGCGCCGCGAGAGGCGATGCCCGATCGTCCCGGCCGAGCCGCCACGTGACCCGCTGACGCCAAGACAGCCACGTCGCTCCCTGCCCCATCACTCGCGAGATTCTTGCTGGTGATAGGCGGCTCGGCCTCGGCCGGGGCCGGATGGCCTGCCAGCGATTCGCTCAACAGACGGGCGCCGCGAGGTCGGTCCTCGGGATCGCGCGCGGTCAGGGCGCGGATGGCCGCGCTGAGAGCGGCCGGTACGCCCACCAGTTCGCGCACAGGCTCCCGCATGCGGTCCGCAAGCTCTGCCAGCGATCGCGCCTCGAACGGAGGCTTTCCGCCGACGAGGAAGTGCAAGAGAGCGCCCAAAGAATAGAGATCCGCAGCCGCGCCGCCTGCGAGCGCGTTGGGGCTGATCGCCGCACCCACGAGTTCCGGCGCGACGAACAACCACTTCTCGATGGGGTGGTCGACCAGCCCGCGCACGGATGCAAACAAGCCGAAATCCCGCAGCACGACTTCGCCCGCGGGCGTGACCAGGACGTTCCCGGGACAGAGACCCAGATGGAAAAGAGGCGGCTCGGCCGCGTGCGCGAGCGAGAGCACCCGCGCCATCTGACCGCCAACCACGCCGACCACAGCGGGGTCCACCCCCGTGCGGCCAGGCGCTGTTTGCTGCTGAGCCGCCTGGACCAGCCCGACGAGATCCACGCCGGCCACCCAGCCCGAGACGACGAAAACGCCTGCCGCTTCTTCGCCGACGTCGAATACCCGACCCGAGTGCGCAGGTGAAATGGCCAGCGGCCGCCGGCCTGCCGCAAGAAAGCGCGAAGCCAGTCGCGGGTAGGCCTGCCGCTGCACGCGGCCCGCACGCAGCAGCTTGACCACGAACGGCTCGCCGTCGCCTGCTGCACGGGAACCACCATCAGCCGGGTGGGCGCGGTAGCTCTCGACGACTCCTTCGGGCCCGAGCCGGCCGTCTAGTTGGTACTTCCCGAGGCGAAGCAAGGAAGGCACGACCTTGCATTTTAGTCCACGAACGCGCGTTTCGCAGCGTCGCTTGCACCGCACTCCACTCCATCCTTGACAGGCTGGCAACTTGGCGTACAAGTACCTTCGTCTTCAAGGAAGCACCGTCGATTTCTCTGCAACTTCTACTCGTTTCGATGGCGCTTCTCTCTGGAAGCGCCCTACTCGCCGCGATCGTGGGGCGTAGGGACCGCGCCGCCCTGGTGGTGGGCAATGTGAGCGCGGTGGCGGCTTCGCTGCTGGGCGGGGCGGCTTCACTCGTGGCCCTGCGCAGCGGGGCCACGCCAGTCTGGCGGGCTCGGATTTCGCTGCCGCTTGGCGAGTTGCGCGTGGGGATCGATCCGCTGTCAGCTTTTTTCGCCCTGTGCATCTGCGTTGTGTCGGGCCTGGCTGCGGTGTACGGCGCGGGGTATCTGCGCAGCTACTTGGGAAAGCGGCGGGTGGCGCCAGCCGTCGTCTTCTTCAACCTGCTGCTGGCGTCTATGCTGGGCGTGGTGCTCGCCCGTGATGGGGTCTTGTTCCTGCTGGCGTGGGAGGCCATGTCTCTCTCGTCGTTCTTCCTGGTGACCTTTGAGAACGACCGCGACGAAGTCCGGCGCGCGGGCACGATCTATCTCATCGCCTCCCACGTGGGCGTGATTCTGCTTATCGCTCTCTTCGCCCTGCTGGGGCGCGCGGCCGGTTCGTTTGACTTCGCCGCCATGAAGAGAATCGGGATCGCGGCGGCCGGTCTGGCCAACGTTGCCTTCTTGCTCGCCCTGGGCGGCTTCGGCACCAAGGCCGGTTTCTGGCCGATGCATATCTGGTTGCCCGACGCTCACCCGGCCGCGCCCAGTCACGTCTCGGCGGTGATGTCGGGCGTGATGATCAAGATGGGCATCTACGGCCTGCTGCGCGTGTTGCCTTTTCTCGGGCCGCCGCCTGCCTGGTGGGGCGCGGTCTTCGTGCTGGTGGGCACGATTTCGGGCGTCGCGGGCGTGATACACGCGCTGGCTCAGCACGACCTCAAGCGCCTGCTCGCGTATCACAGCGTGGAGAACATCGGGATCATCGCTCTCGGCATCGGGCTCGGTCTTCTGGGCCAGCGCTACGGCCACCCCGCGTTGGCCACGCTCGGCTATGCGGGCGCGCTCTTGCACACCCTCAATCATGGTCTCTTCAAGGGACTGCTGTTTCAAGGCGCTGGCAGCGTGCTGCACGGCTCGGGGACACGGCACCTCGACTCGCTGGGCGGGCTCTACCGACGGATGCCAGAGACCGCGACAGCCTTCTTGGTGGGTTCGGTCGCCATCTGTGGCCTGCCCCCGCTCAACGGCTTTGTCAGCGAGTGGCTCATCTACCTGGGCGCATTCCGCGCCGGGGCCACCCTGCCCGCAAGCGGCGCGGTGGTGGCGCTGGTCACCTTGCCGGCCCTCGCTCTCATCGGCGGCTTGGCGGCGGCCTGTTTCGTCAAAGTCTTTGGCGTGGTGTTTCTGGGCGAACCGCGCAGCGACCACGCCCGCCACGCCCACGAAGTCGGCCTGGCCATGCGCGCGCCCATGCTCGCCGCAGCCCTGGCTTGCCTGGCCATCGGCCTGTGGCCCGCCGGCGCACTCGCCCTGGTGGCGCCCGCGGCCGTGTGTCTGAGCGGAGCGGCCCTGCCCGCCGACCTGGGCCCGCTCTTCAACATCAGCTTGCTGGCCACGGTGCTGGTCGCTTTGATCGCCGCCCTGGCCTTGCTGCGAGCCCGGCTGCTCAAAGCGCGCCCGGTTACCCAGGCCGCGACCTGGGGTTGCGGCTACCCGCACGCGACAGCACGCATGCAGTACACGGCTACCTCGTTCGCGGACCCCGTGCTCGCCCCTTTCTCCAGCGCCATGCAGATCCGCACCGCCGGCGGATTGCCCGACGGGATCTTTCCCGCCGAGGCCCACTTCGAAAAACACGTGGGTGACATGGCGGGTGAGCGCCTGCTGGTGCCGGCCTGGCGTCGATTTTTGCACGCAGCCCACCATCTCAGAGTGATTCAGCACGGGCGGATGCAACTCTATCTCGTCTACATCCTGGCAACCTTGGTGGCGCTGGTCCTGTGGCAGTTGTCCGGAGCCATGAGGCGCTGACATGACGGAAATCGTCCTTCACCTCTGCCTCTTGCTCGCGCTACCGCCCCTGCTGGTCGGGATCATCACCCGCACCAAGTCCTGGTTCGCCGGGCGCAAGGGGCCGCCGCTCTGGCAGTCCTACCTCGATCTGTGGAAGCTTCTGCACAAGGGCGCGGTTTACAGCCGCACCACGACTTGGCTGTTCCGCGCCGGTCCCATCGTGACCTTGGCCGCCGCGCTGGCGGCAGGGCTTCTCACCCCGCTAGGCGCCGCGACCGCGCCCCTGGGATTTTCTGGCGATGTCATCCTCTTCGCCTATCTGCTCGGACTCGGCCGCTTCTTCACCATGGCCGCTGCGCTCGACACTGGCTCCAGCTTCGAGGGCATGGGCGCCAGCCGCGAGGCCGCCTTCTCGGCCCTGGCGGAACCCGCACTCTTCCTGGTGCTCGCCATCGTCTGCGTGCCCGCTGGCACCGCCTCGTTTGCCGAGGCGTGGGCCTCGCCATGGCAAACCTGGGGGCCCGCGCACCCGGCCTTGCCCGCGGCTGCAGTGGCTCTCTTCGGTGTGCTACTGGCGGAGAACTCGCGTATTCCCGTCGACGATCCCACCACCCACCTCGAGCTGACCATGATTCACGAGGTGATGGTGTTGGACCACGGCGGCCCAGACCTCGCCTTCGTACTCTACGCCAGCGCGCTCAAGCTGTTTCTCTTCGCCAGCTTGCTGGTGCACATGGTTCTTCCCGTGCCGCCTGCCGGAGGTGCGCTGGGCACCCTCGTGTTCGTGGCCGGAGCCGTCGCAGTGGCCGTGGCGGTGGGCATCGTCGAATCAGTAACCGCTCGCATCCGCCTGTTGCGGGTGCCGCAGTTCTTGGTCGGGGCCTCGGTCATCGCGGCCTTGGGATTGGCTGTGCTGCTCTATCGAGGCACGCCATGACCGGATACGCGGATTTTCTCTTGCTCGCGGTGCTCGCGCTCGATCTCTATGTCGTCTACACCGGCCGTCTGGCGGCTTGCGTGCGCGCCTCTGCGTTGCAGGGCGCGGCGCTGGCGCTTCTGCCCGTGGTGCACTATCTGGAGACGCCCTCGGCCCATCTAGCCCACGTCCTCATCATGGCGGCCAGCGCGCTGGCGCTGAAGGCAATTCTCATTCCGCGCTTGCTCATGCGCGCTCTGCGCGATGCGGGGGTGCGCCGAGACGTCGAGCCCTTCGTCAGTCTTCACCTTTCGGTGTTGCTGGCTGGTGTCCTGATCGGGATCTCGTTCTGGCTGGCCACTGTGCTGGCCCTGCCCGCCGCTGGAAGCACGCACCTATTCGTGCCCACCGCCTTCGCCACCTTCCTGATTGGCTTCTTCGTGCTGGTCAGCCGGCGCAAAGCCATCACGCAGGTGATCGGATACCTGCTCATCGAAAACGGCGCCTATGTTTTCGGCCAGAGCCTGGCCGCGCAGATGCCTTTCGTGGTCGAGCTGGGGTTGCTTCTTGACCTGCTGGTTGGCGTCTTCGTGATGGGCATCGTGATCCTGCAAATCAACCACGAGTTCGATCACATCGACGTGGATCAGCTCAACACGCTCAAGGGCTGACCATGGACCAACCGGCAAATTTTCTGGTTGTGGTGCTGGCGATGCCAATGGCCGGCGCGGGGCTGTGCTTGCTTCTGAGATCGGCGCGCGCGGTATTCGCCGTGCTCACGGCCGGCGTGCTGGCCACGGCGCTGGCCATGGCCTGCCTGGCGGCTGTGGTGTTCGGCTCCGGGCCCTTGCACGCCGTGGGCGGCTGGCTGTTTGTCGACGCACTCTCCGCCTATCACCTCTTGCTGCTAGCGCTGGTTTTTGCCTTGAGCACGGTGTTTGCGGGTCGCTATTTTCGTTGCAGCTCACACCCAATGGACCGTCGCACGGCACGCCGTTTTGGCGCCCTGTGGTTCGGCTCGCTGGCTGCCATGACCCTGGTGTTTCTATCCAACCACCTGGGGCTCATGTGGGTTGGCATCGAGTCGACCACGCTGGTAACGACCTTCCTCATCGGCCTGCACCGTTCACGCGAGTCGTTGGAGGCCACCTGGAAATACCTGGTGATCTGCTCGGTCGGCATCGCCATCGCCTTCATGGGCACGCTGCTGGTGGGCGCGTCGGCCACCCGCGCCTTGCCGGTTCCATCGGACGCCATGCTGTGGACGCGGCTGCGCGAGGTGGCGCCGCTGCTCGATCCCTCTCCGCTCAAGCTCGGCTTCATTTTCCTGCTGGTCGGCTACGGCACAAAAGTGGGTTTGGCACCCATGCACACCTGGCTGCCCGATGCCCACAGCCAGGCTCCTGCGCCGGTGTCCGCGATCTTCTCGGGCGTGATGCTGAACACCGCTCTCTACTGCATCATGCGCTACATCCCGGTGGTGGAAGCCGCCACGGGTGGGACCGGCTGGTCGCTGCGCCTGCTCGCTCTCTTCGGCGCGATCTCCATGGTGGTCGCAGCCGCTTTCATTCTCTTTCAGCGCGACGCCAAGCGCTTGCTCGCCTACTGCAGCGTCGAGCATATGGGAATCATCGCGATCGGGCTGGGCCTGGGCGGGGTGGGCACTTTTGCGGCCCTGTTTCACTCCGCCAACCATTCCCTGGGCAAGACCGCAGGCTTTTTCTGTGCGGGCCGGCTGGGCCAAATCTACGGTACACACGAAATGAAATCGCTTCGCGGCACCTTGCGGGCCGCGCCGCTGTGGGGCACGGGCCTCCTGCTTGCTCTACTGGGCCTCATCGGTGTGGTGCCCTCGGGCACCTTCATGAGCGAGCTGCAAACCGCGAAAGCCGCCGTCGATGCGCACGCCATCGTGGTGCTGGTGGTCTTTCTGGCCGCCGCAGGCACGGCTTTCATCGGCATGTTCGGCCACGCCGTGGCCATGGCGTGGGGCACGCCTCCCCGCGAAGCCATGGCCGAAAAGGCGAGACTTCTCGACGGAGTCGTGGTCGTGCTTCCGCTGGCCTTGCTGGCGCTTCTTGGCGTGTGGATGCCGCACACCCTGCGCGACATGTTGGAACAGGCCGCCCGCATCGTGAGGCCGATGCCGTGATGGACAGCGACGCGCGCACGGCACTGCCCTCGGCCCTGCCCCCGCCGATCCGCGCCATCCACAACGGCGAAGCCGTGGCCCGGACCGATATCCCCTCGGTATCGATGGACACCTTTCGACGGGCGATTCTTGCTGCGTGCGCGGCCAAAGCGCGGCTGGCCGCGATGACGGTGTTGCCTGGCCTGACACCCGGCCGGGTGTTGCTCGCCGTGCTCGCCGACGACAGAAGCCAACTCCTCGGCGTGCTCTGCACCGGCGTTCCTCTCGACAATCGTTACCCGGCACTGACGCCGAACCTGCCGCAGGCCCAGGCATTCGAGCGCGAGATCCTAGAAGAGCACGGCATTGTTCCCGAAGGCCACCCCTGGCCCAAGCCTTTGCGCCGTCACGCCGAGCTGGAAGTGCCCTGGGACGCACACGTGGGTCGCGACGGGTATCCCTTCTTCCGGGTTGAAGGCCCCGGAATCCACGAGGTGGCGGTAGGCCCCGTGCACGCCGGCATCATCGAGCCTGGCCACTTCCGCTTCCAGTGTCACGGCGAGACTGTCCTGCACCTGGAGATCCAGCTCGGCTACCAGCACCGGGGCGCTCAGGCCTTGTTGCTCCGCTCGTCGCCGGCCCGCCGTCTGGTCATCGCCGAGACCATCGCGGGCGATACCAGCGTCGGGCACGCTCTGGCGTACAGCATGGCGATGGAGGCCCTGACCAGCACCGCGCCGCCGCCACAAGCCGAGGCCATGCGAGGCATCGCGCTGGAGTTGGAGCGCTTGGCCAACCACGTCGGCGATCTCGGCGCCCTGTGCAACGACGTGGGCTACCTGCCTGGCGCGTCTTGGTTCGGCCGACTGCGCGGCGAGTTCCTCAATCTTTCGCTGGAGATCTGTGGCAGCCGCTTTGGCCGCGGCCTGGTCATCCCGGGCGGTGTACGTTTCGACCTGCCGGCGGCGGGCCGCGAAGCCTTTCTGCTGCGCCTGCAGGCCGCAGGCACCGACCTGCGCCACATTGCCGACGTGGTTTTCCAAACCTCGGCTGTGATATCGCGTTTCGAGGGCACCGGCGTGGTGACCACCGCCATGGCCGAGACACTCGGCCTGGTGGGAGTCGCGGCCCGTGCCAGCGGCTGCGACTGCGACGTGCGGCGTGACCATCCTGCGGGAATCTACCGTCGGACGAGCATCGAGCCCGCCGCCGCGTCCTCGGGCGGGGTGATGGCACGAGCCCAGATTCGACGGCGCGAGGCCGACCACTCGCTTGCCCTGGTTCGCGAGCAGGTGGAGACGTTGCCCGACGGCGCCCGGAGCGTCGCCCTTGGCCAAGCCCGCCCGCACGCGCTGGCGGTCGCCCTGGTCGAGGGCTGGCGGGGCGAAATCGTGCACGTGGCGGCCACCGACGACAAAGGCCAGCTCGCCGCGTACAAAGTTGTCGATCCTTCCTTTCACAATTGGCTGGGCCTGGCCCTGGCCATGCGGGGCGGTCAGATCTCCGACTTCCCGCTTTGCAACAAGAGCTTCAACCTGTCGTACGCGGGGCACGATCTCTAATGCGCCGTCTGTGGGAACGACTTCGCCAAGGCTACCGGACGATCGATTTTCCCAAGGGTCCGAGCGAGCTACCACCGCGATTCCGCGGCCGGCCCGCCCTCCACCCATCTCGCTGCCAGGCTGGCTGCCGTCGCTGTGCGGATGCCTGCCCGACCGCCGCGATCAAGACCGATCCGCTGCGTCTGGATTTGGGCGCCTGTCTCTTCTGCCCCGCCTGCGCCGAGGCCTGTGGCCAAGGCGCTATCAGCTTCACCAACGACTTCCGTCTCGCCGCACGCACGCGAGGCGACTTGGTGCTCTCCGGCCGCGAGATGAGGCTGGCCGCCGCGCTCGACCGCAAGATGCGCAAGATCCTGGGTCGCTCTCTCAAGCTGCGCCAGGTCTCCGCCGGCGGCTGCAACGCGTGCGAGGCCGACCTCAACGTCACCGGCATCGTGGTCTACGACATCGGGCGTTTCGGGATTCAATTTGTGGCCTCACCCCGCCACGCCGACGGCATCGTGGTCACAGGACCGGTCACCGCGAACATGGCACTGGCTTTGCGCGAGACCTTGGCCGCCGTGCCGGAACCCAAGTTGGTGATCGCGGCCGGCGCCTGCGCCATCAGCGGCGGCCCGTTTGCTGGCTCATCCACCTGTGGCGACGGCATCCCCGCTGACATTCCTGTAGATCTCTACCTTCCCGGCTGTCCGCCTCACCCGCTCACCATCCTCGACGGATTGCTGCGCCTCCTGGGCCGTATCGAGTAGCCGCTGACCCTTGGCTCCGCTGGCGAGATCCCCAGGCCGCGCTCGGCCGTCTTGCGAGCCATGGCCGCGGCTACTCAAATGTTCAGGCATCGCGATCTCCTTCAGCGCTGCGGACCGCCCCGCCAGCTGTGCAACCCGCTCGGCATGCCCGGAGATAGGGGTGCCGCTTTCTGCTGAGTTTGTGCTAGATACGCGGGCGAGGAACTCCGGTGCCGTGGCCAAGTGGTAAGGCAAGGGTCTGCAAAACCCTTATTCCCCGGTTCAAATCCGGGCGGCACCTCAAGAAATTGTGACGGGGATCACACCCGACGCACACCCTTCCCTGGAAGCCCGTCACGACCTAATCAGCGTGTGCGGACTCCCCTCCCTGGCTATACTGGTATTGGTCTGCTTCTCGGTCCTCGCTTTCCAGCAAAAAAATGGCCCGCACATTCGCAGCGCTACTGCTTGACTCAGACCTCAAGGGGCTCGAATCGCTCGTCTACGGTTTCCAGTGCGCTTCCTGGCGCAGCACCGCGTGCGCGGCCCCAGAAACAGCGGCTTTCCTGATCAAGGCGTCGGCTGCGGACATCGCGGTGGTTGCCGCGCGCGCGCCCTACGACAAAACCCTAACACTGCTGCGCCAGCTTCGCGCCAGCGAAGAAACTCGCACCCTGCCGCTCTTGGTCCTCGGCCCTCCCATCCTGCGCCCAGGCGTGCTCGACTGCGGGTCGATCGATTTTCTGCCCACGCCGATCTTCGTACGTGATGTGATCACGGCCAGCCGAATTCTCGTCTCGCTCGGCGGCCACGCTGCGCAAGCGCAGGGCCCCGAGGCAACGATCGACGGCCCGCTAGCCGACTTTGGATTTTTCTCTCTCATCCGCGTGATGAGTGGACTGTTATGCTCGGGCGTGCTGCAACTCGAACGCGCGAATCGCCGGGGCGAGATCCTGTTCTCCGAGGGCGAAATAGCCGGAGCCCAGGTGGGATCGCTGCAAGGCCCGCCCGCCATTCATCATCTCCTGCTGTGGGAAGACGCCCAGATCGAGTTGCGCCTGCGCGCCGTGGCTCGACGGACACAGTTCACCCAGCGCTTTGAGCAGATCATGGACGAAGCGGAACGCTTCATGCGCGACTACACCCACGCCATGCGAGGCATCGGGCCTGCCTCGTCGGTGTACGGGAAAAACGAAGACAAGCTGGCTAAAGCCACGGTGCCCTCCGAGGTGACGCCGGTGCTTCGTCTGTGCGACGGACGACGCACGCTCACGGACATCATCGACGAGAGCCCCTTCCGCGTGTTCGACACCGTACGCATCCTCACCCGCCTGGTCGATCTCGGCGGGTTGACCCGATGCAAGCCCCAGGAGGGCTCCCCCGCGCCCACCTCACCCGTGGAGAAGTCCTGGGAAACGGCCGTCATCGCGAGTTCCAAGGACAGCCAGGGACTTCCCCTGTCGCAAAGACCAACGCCCTTGCGCATCGGTCAAGCCGACGTGCGCTGCGGAGAGCCGAATCGCCGCAAAGGCCAACGGCGCGCGGCGATTCAGACGCCAGCCCTGGGCACGCTCATCGTCGGCAGGGAAGCGGCCGAAACGCCGACGGCTGGCGTGCCTGACACCGCTGCAGCGCCCGTCGCGCCAGCCGCGGCGGCAAGCGCGGCCAGGGCCTCCGGCAGCATAGACGTGAGTGTGGCCCCTGACCGACGTCAGTCCAATGCTGACCGGCGAAACCGGCCTTCGGTTACCATCGATGCGGCCCTTGTAGAAGCCGTACCCGCACCAGCCCCAGCCGCCGCTCCGGTCGAGACAGCGCCCGCTGAATCTCCGGCACGCAGCGGTCGCGTGACGGGCACACTGCAGGTGGCCCCCGCCTCGGGCCAACGACGCTCAAACAGGAGCCCACGTGGCGCGGGAAGCGGAAGCTCCATTGAGATCGATCCGGGGCTGCCCTCCGAGACCAACTCGATTGCGACGATGGCTTCACGTGCCGTTCCCCTCCCACAGTCGGTCACCCCGGCGTCTTCAGGAGCTGCGCCAGCTGTGACGGCCGGGACCAGCCCAGACGATGGGGCCAACACCGCGAGGATGACGGGCACCCTTTCTGTCCGTCCTGCGCAGCGATCGGGCACAGCCAAGAGCATGAGGAAGGGCGTTTCCGTCGAGCTCGATCCTGTGTTGGCGGCTGAGCTCGGCCGTCTGGAAAAGGCCACCACACCCATCGGTCCCCCGACGTCAGCAGAGCCGCTCGATGCTGGACCTGACCCGGGGGCCATGGCGGCCCTATCTGACGCCAGCAGCGCCGCGCCCCGCATGGGGACTTCCGCCTCGCCCCAGTCAGGCCGCTCCGCCAGGGTAACCGGCACGCTTTCCGTTTCGTCGTCCTCGCGCTCGTCGGCAAACGCGCTCAAGACTCCCGGCAGGGGCATATCGGTCGCACTCGATCCGGCCCTGGTGGCGGAGGTACAGAAGCTCGAAGCGCCCAAACCTCAGTCGGCGACTGCGACGACGCACGGGCCGGGTGGCGCGACCGAGCCGCGAACCGCTTCCCATGGCGCGGGCTCGGGCAAAGGCCAGGTCCGCGGAACCAGCGGCGACCGAACCGCCCCTGCCTCCGCCCGGCCGACGCCCCGCTCATCAGACGACAGCGCATCGCAAGCCGGCAAGCGTACTGGCGGCCGTATCAGCGGTGCCTTCAGTGCCATCGAGAGTGACTTCTTTGCCCGCGAGGCCGACCTCTACAAACGCGAGGCCGAGGACAACTTCGCTGACCTCGATGAGCCTGCCAGCAAACGAGACGGGAAGATCTCGCCCGGCCGCGGGCCATCCAAGCGACACGCCTAAACCCCGCTTTTCCAACGGCCGGCGCTACTTCGAGTCCCAGGCTAGCTCGATCCGGCCGGCAGGGCTGACAAACCGCAGGACGAGACGACCGCTTGCCGGGCCAGAAAAAGGCTGCCCGCCGCTGCTCGTCAGGGCGAAGCTGATCTCATAGGTGCGCGTGAATTCGGTGCGGCTGGGAAAGAACTGGCTCTCGTACAGCTCAGGCAGCTTCACCGTTTGGATCGAAGCGGGCCCCAGTTCGCCGCCGCTGGCGTCCAGCAGAGTGACCCGCCAGGGCGAGTTCTTGCGCTCGAGATCGTTCCACTTGTCGGTTGTCATCTGGACCGCCACGTGGAATTCATGACTCGCCCGCGACGCCTCGAGCTGCGAGCGCAGGAGCGTGGCGCGATCGCTGTCCGACAAGTCATAGATGCTGGCGTAGTACGACACATAGGCCTGGCGGAAATCCCAGCTCTTGTAGGTCGCCCACGCTTCGATGACTGTGCCCACCTCCTGCCACAGCTTCGCGTGTCGTGTCCAACTTTCGTAGACCGATGAATAGTCCGAAGGTCGATAGTTGCGAGTGGCGTCGGAGAAATTGACGGGCTTGGAAGCCGACTGGGCACACCCGACCAGCGCCACGGCACAGGCCAACGCAGGCCCCAGCACCCTCCGCGCGGGCATCAGATGAACTCCCTCCGTCGGAAGAGCGTCTGCAGCGGTGCCTCCCGTTGCAAGACTTCGCGGCCACCTTCCTCGCGGTCCACCAGACCGACGATCAGGCTGACCGTGAGGCCGAACTCGCGGGCGCGCGCGATCGCCTTGAGAGCCGAGCCGCCCGTGGTCACCACGTCCTCAAGGATCGCGACCGGCATCCCGGGACGAAGCAGCTTGCGACCCTCCAACCACTGTCCCGTGCCATGGCCCTTGGCCTCTTTGCGCACGTAGAAAGCGTCGAGCGGCCGCCCGCCCAGGTAGCTGACCGTGGCTACCGCCGAGGCCAGCGGGTCAGCGCCCATGGTCAATCCCCCCACGGCCTCCACCTGGGGAGCATGCTCGGCAATCACCTGGTTGAACAACCAACCCACCAAGAAGTGGCCCTCGGCGCTCAACACGGCTTGCTTGCAGTCGATGTAGAAATTGCTCTTCTGCCCCGAAGCGAGGATGACCTCGCGCTCCTCGTAGGCGAGCTGCTTGAGCCGATCGAGGAGTCGAGCCCGGTTGTGTTCAAAAAGCTCACGGCCACTCATGGCGCCGTTTTTACCACGGCGCCGCCCGCAAGAGGGGCAGTTCCGTTGTCCCACACTAGTTACCAGTTTGACTTCGCGCCGTCGGCGGGCACAATATTGCGTCCTCTTCGCTCCCCATGCCGGAGTGGCGGAATGGCAAACGCAGCGGACTCAAAATCCGCCGTCCTAACAGGCTTAGGGGTTCGACTCCCCTCTCCGGCACCACCTCTTGTCTTTGTCATGAGTGGAAGACCGACGAAGAAGGCCAGCGCTGTGCCCTCGAGCCTTCCCGCTTCGCGGGCCGGTGAGAGGCGGGGGGTGAGCGACGCTTGCACGCTGAAATCCAAGAAGCCTCTGGCTGGTTTGAATGAGCGCTGGCTGGTTCTCGCGGTCTGTACTTTTCTGGCTGCGATTACCTTCGCGGTTTTCGGGCAAACGCTCACTCATGAGTTCGTGAACTACGACGACGGACTGTATGTGTATGAGAATCCCGTCGTCACCCGCGGGCTGAACCTGAAGGGCATCGAGTGGGCCTTTACCCATGTTGTCGCGTCCAACTGGCACCCGCTCACGATGATGTCCCACATGCTGGACTGCCAGCTTTACGGGTTGAGTCCCAGCGGGCATCACCTGACGAACCTCCTGCTGCACACCGCCTCGGTGATTCTGCTGTTCCTGGTGCTGCGACGGATGACCGGGTTTCTGTGGCGGGCGGCGTTTGTGGCGGCGGTGTTTGCCATTCATCCGCTACGGGTGGAATCGGTGGCATGGGTGGCGGAACGCAAGGATGTGCTGAGCGGCCTGTTCTTCATGCTAACCCTCTGGGCGTACACGCGCTACGCACAGGGAAGGCTGAGCGTCGAGCGCCGAGAGCAGACGCCGGCGGGTTGGTCCTTGAACCTCGACTATTGTCTGGTGCTGTTGTTCTTTGCGTTGGGCCTGATGTGCAAACCGATGGTGGTGACGCTGCCTCTTGTGCTGCTGCTATTGGACTACTGGCCGCTGGGACGAGCCCGCGGCGACGACGGCGCCGCTCATGGGCGCGCCGGAGTCAAGCGAAGGTGGCGCAACCAGTTGCTGCTGGAGAAACTGCCCCTGCTCGGACTGGCACTCGCATCGTGTGCGGTCACGATGCTGGCCCAGCACGAGGCCATCCGGCCGTTCGAGGAAATCCTTCTGCCCTTGCGCGTGGGCAATGCCTTGATCTCCTATGTGGCTTATCTGGGGCAGATGTTCTGGCCGTCAGGTCTGGCGGTCCTATACCCGCTTACCTCGGGAAGCATTGGGGCTGCAGCGGTGCTGCTGTCCCTGGTTCTGCTGGCTGGCATTTCCGCGGGTGTCTTTGTGCTGCGTCGTCGCCACCCCTATTTTCTAACCGGATGGCTTTGGTATCTCTTCATGCTGTTGCCGGTGATCGGGCTCGTTCAGGTGGGAATTCAGGCGCGGGCGGATCGCTACACGTATCTGCCGGAGATCGGACTGTATCTGCTGCTGACCTGGGCGGCGGCGGAATTGTGCCCCTCCTGGCGCTTCCGCCGCGTGGTCCTGGGCAGCGGCTCCGCGATCATTCTCGCGACATTGGTTGTCTGCGCGCGCACACAGACTTCCTATTGGCGCAATAGTGAGTTGCTGTGGACACACACCCTCGCTTGCACGTCTGAGAACGCGGTCGCCCACAACGATCTTGGCTACGCTCTGTTCCAGAAGAAGAGGCTGGATGAAGCAATCGGGCATTTCCAACAGGCCCTGCGCATCAAGCCCGACTATGCAGAAGCCCACCATAACTTCGGAAATGCTTGGCTGCAGAAGGGCCGAGCGGACGAAGCGATTGTTCAGTATGAGGAGGCCCTGCAGATCAACCACCAGGACGCCCGATCGCACAACAACCTCGGCTACGTTCTCCTCCAGAAGAAGAGGGTGGACGAAGCGATAGTTCATTTCCAACAGGCGCTGCAAGTCAACCCCGAGTACGCGGAAGCCCACTACAACTTTGGAAATGCTCTGCTGCAGAAGCGTCGAGTGGACGAGGCGATCGTTCATTTCCAGAGGGCGCTGCAAGTCAACCCCGACTCGCTGGGTGTCCTCAACACACTGGCGTGGCTGCTGGCGACCTGGCCGGACGCGCACATTCGGGATGGTGTTCGAGCGGTCAAATACGCCAGGCACGCTTGCGAACTGACGCATTATGAAGTGTTGCCCCTGCTCACCACGCTGGCGGCAGCCTACGCCGAAGCGGGACGATTCGACGATGCAACCGCGACGGCGCAGAAAGCCTGCGCGCTGGCCAGGGCTGCGGGCGAACAGGACTTGCTTGAAAAGAACCAGAAACTGCTGGACTTGTATCGTGCCCACCAGCCGTATCACGATGACATACGGTGAGCCTGGGAGCTGACAGCGAGGGACTCCCATGAGGCGGCTCGGCTTGTTCGCCGTGCAGAGAGCCGGCCGTCGAGGCTATTGGTATAGCTCCGCGCTGCCGGATGCGTCTCCGCCGGCGATGAGCACCTTGCCGCTCGTCAATCGCGTGGCTGTGTGCCACTCCCTTGGCCCACTCATGCTGCCGATCGCCGTAGACGTCCCGGCGCTTGGGTTGAACACCTCCACTCTAGCCGAGGATGCGCCGCCCGCAATGAGTACGGTCCCGTCGGTCAACAACGTCGCCGTGTGGAAGGACCGCGCCATAGTCATGCTACCGGTCGCAGTGAATCTCCCGGCTTTCGGGTCGTAGACCTCCGCGCTGGCGAGATGCGGGCCGTTGATTCCACCACCGCTGATTCCACCGGCGATGAGCACCTTCCCGCTGACCACCTGGGTCGCCGTGTGCCACGACCTTGGCCCGGTCATGCTGCCGGTCGCCGTGAACGTCCCTGCCGCTTCGTCGTACAGCTCCGCACTCGCCAGCGCATCCCCACTGCCATCGACACTGCCGGCGATGAGCACCTTGCCATTGCCTAGCGCCGTCGCCGAATGCTCGAACCTTGCCGTAGTCATGTTGCCGGTCGGCGAGAACGTGCCGGCCGCCGGGTCGTATAGCTCCGCACTTGCCAGAACCCCACTGCTATCGCTTCCGCCCGCGATGAGCACCTTGCCATTGAGGAGCAGCTGCGCGGTGTGCTCGAATCTGGCCGTGGTCATGTTGCTCGTTGCTGCAAATGTCCCGGTCGCTGGGTCGTATAGCTCCGCGGTCTGAGCCTCGCTGCCTTCGCCGCCGGTCACCAGCACCATCCCGGTCGACGCCAGCAGCGTGGCGGTGTGCCGGTAGCGTGGCGCGATCATGTCACCGGTTGCCGCAAAGGTCCCGGTCGCTGGGTCGTATAGCTCTGCACTCGCGAATATCGTCGTGCCGTTGCTACCGAATCCGCCGGCGAGCAGTACCTTCCCGTTGGGCAACAACGTGGCCGTGTGCCCGCCTCTTGCCACGGTCATCTTGCCCGTGGGCGCAAAGTGGGTCGTGCCGACCTCGCCACACCCGGCGGCAGCCGCGGTGACGACCGAAAGCACGGCCACCTTCACCAAAGCGGGGCGCACACGATTCGACATGGGGGGAGTGTACCGCAAAACGACCGTCGGGAACGCCGGGACGCGCCGAAACATAAGCGACCGCAGGTCGCCCTATTGCTGTTGAATCACCAGCTTGCACTTGTCGGTGCACAGCTCGCCGCCGTTCGCGGCGCCCAGGTCACACTCCTCCCCTTGGGCGGTGTCCACTACGCTGTCACCGCAGAAATGGGCCCTGGTGCATCCGAGGGTGCATCCGCCGCCGCCATACTGAGTGCCGTTCTTCGGGCCGTCGTCGCACTCCTCCGAACCGTTCACGATGTTGTCGCCGCAGAAGCCGCCCCAGGTGCATTTGGTTGTGCAGCCACCGTACGTGTTGTCATCGTTGGGGCCGGGGCAGCCCGTAGGAAGCGGCCCGGTTCCGGTAGTGCCACAATCGCATTCCTCGTCGGCCACCGTAATCCCGTCGCCGCAGGCGGGCGTGCAGGAACTCGGCAGATCGTTGAAGCCGCTCAGGGTGAGTTTGTACGTCGAGCCGTTCCACGCTCGTTCCGCTTGGAACACGACGATCTCGTAGACCCCGTTGTTCGCCATGCCCAGATCGACCTTGCTCTGCACGCCCGTGCAAGTCGAGAGAACGCCTTCGGTCTTGCAGGCAGCGCCCGCGCTCGCGGTCACGGTGACATTCCCGCCGCCGGTCGCGTTGAGCACGATCTCTCCCTCGACCGGGGTATGAATGCCCCCCATGTCCACCGCCAGTTTGCGATTGACGAAGACCCAGACATCATCGTCACCAGTGAAATTAAGCGTGTATTGCTTGCTCGTCGAATAGCTAAACCAGTAGCGTACCTCGCTGGTGAAGCTGAAGTTGTGCTGGGGCGCCGGCGTCCCTGGTTCAAAGGTCCAAGTGCCGCTATACATTGGTGGGGTCTCGCCGGGCGCATAGGCGGAGATCGGCGTGATCATGCCCGGCACGTTGTCGAGAGGGAAGAAGAGCGGGTTGCCAGGGACCAGCGTCTGGTTGGCCACGCAGGGACTTGTGTTGCCGGAGCCCCAGGGTGTACACGCGGCAAAACAATGCATTGTACCGTCGTTGACGTACGCCGGAGCGTTGCAGTTGGTGCAGGTTGCGTCCGAACACCAGCGAGCATTGGAATAGGACATCCACTCTTGGTTGTCTTTCCACCAGTTCACAAAGGCGCCACTGCCGTTGTTGTGCAGAAGGATCTTCGACACGTAGGTGGTGTTGGTTCCCGGCACGTCCCGGTACCAATTGTGGAAGCTGGCCGCAGTCGTGACCCACCCGGCGGTCGTGGCGCCGCCGCCCACGCCGGCGTAGACCGGCTTGCCATCGCTGTCGAGCGTGCCCTGGACCATGCCGGTAACCGCATTGTTGCTACCCGAGACATCGGCCGCGTGAAAATCGCCACCCACGAGGAAGTCGCGGTAGGTGACCGGCACGGTCATGGTGTCGGCGGTGGAATCGGGCTGAGCGCACTGGAAGCCGGGCTCCACCTTACAAGTCGACGAGCAACCGTCGCCGTTGCTGGTATTCCCATCGTCGCACGCCTCGCTGACGACCAACCCGTCCCCGCACTTCGAGGTGCAAGTCCCCGTGGCCGAGCTGCAGTTCGGCTCAAAGCGGCAGGTTGGCGAGCAACCGTCGTTTGGCAAGGTGTTGCCATCATCGCAGGCCTCGGAGCCCTCGACCTTGCCGTCGCCGCAGACGGTGGGGGTACAAACGCTCTTTTGCCCTGAGCTGCCGGTGCACTTGAAGCCCATCTCCAGTTTGCAATTGGCAGAGCAGCCGTCGCCGCTGGCCGTGTTGCCATCGTCACATATCTCGCCCGCGGTAATCACGCCGTCGCCACAGGCCGGATTGCACGGCTTGCCAGGAACCCGACACTGCCAGCCGGGCTCCACGGTCTTGCAATCGCTCGAGCAGCCGTCACCGCTGACCGTGTTGCCATCGTCACAGGTTTCGTCGGAGGTCAGGATGCTGTTTCCGCACTTGGCAAGGTTCTCGCACTTCTGCCCGGGGGTGGGACAGTTCCAGTTTGCCTCGGTCTGGCATATGCGATTGCAGCCGTCGCCACTCTCGGTGTTCCCGTCGTCGCAGTTCTCGCCCTCGCTGATATCGATCACCCCGTTGCCGCAGGCTTTACCGGTGGCTGGCGGCCCCGCATCGGGGGGCGCCGGCCGGGTGCTGATGATTCCTGGTCCTGAACCACCCGCGCCATTTGAACCGCCGCCTCCTCCGGCCCCATTCCCTCCCCCTCCTGGGGGCACGGCCCCGCTCACGGTAGCCGGCGAACAAGCAGGTGCGACTAGCACTACTGATTCAAAAAG
>PLNW01000144.1 GCA_003142855.1 Myxococcales bacterium | reverse complement strand
GTCGCACTGTTCCGACTATGCTCCCGACTATGCTCCCGACTATGCTCTAGGGCACAGGCTTGGGATCGCGTGTAGCAGTTGTCCGTCCCGTGTCCCGCCAGGGGTGAGCGGCTCGCGACCCGCTTTCCGCCTTTCGCGTCCCGCCCACGAACGCGCTCACGCTCTCGCCCACGCGACCCTCGGCCCGCGATCCGTCGCCCGCCGGAGCCCCGAATTTCCCGACAAGCCGTGGCTAGCGCCGCTTGTCGGGAACCTGCGCCTTGGGCTGGGGCGCCATGGGGCGCACCGTGCCAGCCGGCCCGCCAGCAACCGGCCCGGCGGACAGCGCCGGCGGCCCCACTTCGCGCTTCACCCCATGGTGCGCCAGCAGTTTGGACTCGATCTTCTTGGCGATGTCGGCATGTTCGCGCAGATACAGGCGCGCGTTGTCCCGTCCCTGTCCGATGCGCTCGCCCTCGAAGCCGAACCAGGCACCTGACTTTTCGACCACACCGCACTCGGCAGCCAGGTCGATCAGGTCGCCTTCACGGCTGATGCCCTCGCCATAGAGAATGTCGAACTCCACCTCGCGAAACGGCGGCGCCATCTTGTTCTTGACGACCTTGACCCGCGTCCTGTTACCCACCACCTTTTCGCCGTCCTTCAGCGCCCCGACGCGCCTGATGTCGAGGCGTACGCTGGCGTAGAACTTGAGCGCGTTCCCGCCCGTGGTGGTTTCGGGGTTGCCAAACATCACGCCGATCTTCATGCGAATCTGGTTTATGAAAACCACCAGCGTGTGCGACTTGGAGATGGTGCCGGTCAGCTTGCGCAGGGCCTGACTCATCAGGCGCGCCTGCAGGCCCATGTGCGAATCGCCCATCTCGCCTTCCAGCTCGGCGCGTGGGGTCAGCGCCGCGACCGAATCCACCACCACCACGTCGACCGCCCCAGAGCGGACCAGCATCTCGGTAATATCGAGGGCCTGCTCGCCGCAATCCGGCTGCGACACCAGCAGGTCGTCGGTGCGCACGCCCAAGCGGCGCGCATAGGAAACGTCCAGCGCATGTTCTGCGTCGACGAACGCGCAGATGCCGCCCAGCTTCTGCGCCTGCGCCACCACGTGCAGCGCCAGCGTGGTCTTGCCGGATGACTCGGGACCGTAGATCTCGACCACCCGGCCGCGCGGCAACCCGCCGACCCCGAGCGCGATGTCCAGCCCGAGCGAGCCGGTCGGCACGACGCGAACCTCGGGCGCGGGGATCTCATCGCCCAGGCGCATGATGCTGCCCTTGCCGAACTGCTTCTCGATGGTAGCCACGGCCAGCTCGATGGCCTTGTCGCGGGCCGGATCCCGTTCACGCGCGGTCGGCGCAGGCTTGGCGGATTCGGACTTGTTGTGTTCGTCTTTCTTTTCGGGCGAAACCATACGAGTCTCCTGCATCACTGAGAGTGGCGGCGCGCGAGATCGAGAGCGAAATAGGCCGCTGCCCGCCGAATGCTCTGGCGATCGCCGCTGAAAAGTTTGCTGACAGCCTTGGTGGACTTGGCGCTGGCCAGGGCAAAACACACGGTGCCCACCGGCTTTTCGCTGGTGCCCGACGCGGATGGGTCGCGCTCTTTCGCCGGACCTGCGACGCCGGTGAGGGACACGGCAATGGCGGCGCCGGTCACGCGCCTCGCGCCTTCGGCCATCTCCTTGGCACAGGGCTCGCTGACCGCCCCGGACTCGGCGATGGTGGCGGCTTTCACACCCAGGACATTGACCTTGACGTCGTTGGAGTAGGCCACCACGCTGCCCAGGAAGAAGTCGCTGGCGCCGGGTTCGGCCGTGATCATCTGTCCGGCCTCACCGCCGGTACACGACTCGGCCAGGGCCAGCGTGGTTCCGGCCGCGCGCAGGGCCTGGCCCACAACCTTGGGAAAGGTTTCGCCGTCCACGCCGTAGATTCCGGGGCCGATGCGTTTGCGCAGGTCGCGATCCACCTGCTCCAGCAGCTCTTGGTTCTTGGCCGTGTCAGGCCCACGGATCACCACCTTGACGTGGTTTTCGGGCGCGTCGGTGCGAAAGTGCAGGGTCGCACGGGGGATGTTCTCCAGCAGCTTGGCTAGGCGGTGATCGATGTGCGATTCGCCCATGCCGTAGACGTGCCAGGTGCGCACAGCCGCACCGGGCACTCCCTGCGCGGCCATGTGGGCCCGCAGCCTGGGCGCCACATGGTCGAGATAGATCCGCTCCATCTCCCGCGGAATGCCGGGCAGGAAATAGACCGCGTGGCCCGCCATGCGAACCAAGAAGCCGGGCGCGATGCCGGCCTCGTTGGGCAGCACCTCGGCGCCGCGGGGCACGCGCACCTGGCGCAGATTGTTGGGCGTCAGCTCGAATCCATGCGCGGCAAAGCGCTTCTTCATCGCCTCCAGCGAGGCACTGTGCGGCCCCGCCTCGACCCCCAACAGATCAGCCACCACATCCACTGTGCGATCGTCCTCGGTCGGACCCAGTCCCCCGGTCACCACGACAACCGCCGCGCGCTGCGCCAGTTCTTGCAGAGCACGCTGCATCGCCGCGGCCTGGTCAGCCACAACCCGCTGCTCGCAAACCTCCAAGCCCGCATCGAACAGGCGTTCGGAAAGAAAGGTCGCATTGGTGTTGCGGATCTCGCCGCGCAGGACCTCGTCCCCGATGGCCAAAATGGCCGCGGTGTGCGGCGCCACGAGGAATGGCGCCGACGCATGAGCGTCGGGGGAATGGGCGGCTGCTGGTCTTGCGGGTGGAGGTTTCTTGCTTGCAGGCTTATGGGCCGCAGCCCTGCGCCCCTTGCCCAACGGAGGGATAGACATTCGTTCAGTACCTTATCCACCGGACGACAGACCGTCAACTACGGAAAACGCTTCTCGTCAGGATGACCGCGCTCCGAGGTTGACAGGAGCGACGGACAACGCTCAACTGTACCCGCTAACTATGCACATCCGCTATGCTGCCAAGACCGATCCCGGGCTGAAACGCAACCACAACGAAGACTACTTCTGTCTAATCGAGGACGAGCAGCTCTTCTTGGTCGCGGACGGAATGGGGGGCCACGCCAGTGGCGAAGTGGCCTCGAAGATGGCCGCAGACGCCATCCGCGAGTTCTTCGCCCGTTCCAAGGACGACGACGCCACCTGGCCCTACAAGATGGACCGGGCGCTGTCGTATCTGGAGAACCGCCTGGTGGTGGCCATCAAGCATGCCAACAGAAAGATCCACGAAGCCGCCACCCGTGACGTGCGCATGACCGGCATGGGCACCACGGTGGTCATCGGGCAGATCTGCGAAGACAAGTTCTACATTGCCCATGTCGGAGATTCGCGCTGCTATCGCGTGCGCGACGGCGTGGTGGAACAGATGACCCGCGATCACTCGCTGCTCGAGGACTACAAAGACGCCCGGCCGGGCATGACCGAGGATGAGCAAAAGAAATTCCCGCACCGAAACGTGATCACGCGTGCCCTGGGCATGAAAGACACAGTCCAGGTCGACGTCTCGGCCGCCGACGTCAAGGACGGCGACATCTTCCTGCTGTGCTCGGATGGCCTGTCGGGCCCGGTGGAACCGCCCACCATGCGCGACCTGCTCAAGGTGGGCGTGGACCTGGACGACGCCGCCCACAAACTGGTTGCCGCCGCCAACGACGCCGGCGGCCCGGACAACATCACGGTGCTGGTTCTTGAGTGCCGGATGAACTAGCGACGGCCGGTAAGTCGATCACAAATCGCGCTCCCCTCGCCGCCTCAAGATCCAGCTCAAGCGTGCCGCCGTAGCTTTCCACGATCGATCGCGAGATGGAAAGCCCGAGCCCGGTGCCCTGGCCGGGTGGCTTGGTGGTGAAGAAGGGGTCGAAGACCTTGCGACGAAGCTCGCGTTCTATGCCCGGCCCCTCGTCACCGACGGCAATGCGCACCCGCCCGGCCACGCTCTCGCAGGTGACCGCTACCTGGCCCTTGCCATCCATCGCATCGGCCGCGTTGAGCAGAAGGTTGACCAAAACCTGGGTCATGCGTCCCTGCGACACCATGACCCTGGGCCAGGCACCTTCGTCAGGCGCAACCGTGATGCGCACGTCGCGCAAGCGAGCCTGCGGAGCCAAGAGTGCCTGCGCCGAACGCACCACGAGAAGGGGATCGATGAGCGACGGCTCCTCGTGGCTGGGACGCGAGTACTCGAGCAGGTCGCGGATGATGCGATTGATCCGCTGGGTTTCCGCCTTGACCCGGTCGAGGGCATCACGCCGTTCCGCGTCCGGCAAGCGACCCGCGCCGGCCGCATCCGCGCGCAGGATGTCGACATAGCCCAAGATCGCGGCCAAAGGATTGCCGATCTCGTGCGCTACGCCTGCCGCCAGTTGTCCGACCGACGCGAGCTTCTCGGAACGAATCAGCTGCTCGCGCTGGGTTGCCAGCGACGAGGTCATCTGGTTGAAGGCGCGCGCCAACGCGCTCAGCTCGGACGGACCGGACAGATCGATGTGCTGGTCCCAATCGCCCACCCCGACCTGCGCCGTGGCCCGCTCCATTTGGCGCAAAGGCCGAACCACCATCTGGGTGAGCACGAAGTAGCCCAAGGCCAAGACCAGCAGGGCATCAGCGCACACCAGGCCCAGCAGCAGCCAGCCCGAACGCCGCAAAACTACGTGCACCGGCGCGGGCGCATCCAGTACCGCGCGGGCTGCACCCACGACTCGCCCCTTGACCTCGATGCCCGCATACGCCAACAACTGCGTGGCGCCGTCGCCGGGGGAATTGCGGTACTGCAGCACCGGCGGGATCCCAGCCACGACACTGTTGGCAATCGGCGGATCCACGTCGCGGGCCGAGCGCGGCGGCCAGGCAGCGATGACACCGCGATCGGCGGACAGCACGGAAAACCCGATGCCCCCTGCTCGCTCCGACAGTGAAGACAGCGCCGCCTGCAGCTGCTCACGACTTTCATGCGAGGCTATCTCGCCATGGCGGTCCACAAGTGCCGACGCCATCCTCGCCGCGGCAGACGCCAAGGTCACCGCCTCGGTCTCGCGATGAGCCCGCAGGGTGTTGCCGGCCGCCCATAGGGCGAGAAATCCGGTGGTGAGAATGGCGATGAGAGTGACGGCGGCCAGGCCAAGCAAGATCTGGGCACGCAAGCCGAACCGGCTCCTGTGTTTGCTGTCGGGTCTGGCGACGCCTTGGGTGGTCACGTTACCAACCACGATAGCACTTTCACCGGAGCAGGAACCGGTGGCCGGATCCGGAACCGGAGCCGGAACCGGCCGCCGGATCCGAATGCGGCCACCGGCCACGGATTCGGCCACGGGGCCGCCACCGAAATAGACTCCCACCGCCGCGCAACTTGCTAGAATGAATATATTCATGGCCCCGAGCGTGACCCCGCCAACCACAGAGCCAGTCAAGTTCGACGAGATCCTTGCGCGCCTGCGCGTGCTGGTCGAACGCTTGGAAGGCGGCAACCTCCCTCTCGAAGAAGGGCTGGGTTGCTTCGAGGAAGGCATGCGCCTGTGCGGCCGCGGCGCCCAGCTGCTCGACCAAGCGGAAAAACGTGTGGAAGTCCTCTTGGCCACAGGCGACGGCCTGCGTACCGCGCCCCTCGCCCCCCCACCAGATCGAGAAGACAACGAGTGAGCCCCTTCGATCTGGAATCATGGCTGCGCACGCGGCGTGCTGAGATCGATGCTCTGCTCGCCACGCGGTTGGCTGCTCTGCCGCCGGCTGAGGATCCGGGTCGCCTGGTCGAGTCCATGCGCTACTCCTTGCTCTCGCCCGGCAAGCGCCTGCGTCCTTTGCTCGTGCTGGCCGCCGCCGAGGCCGTGGGCCGCGAGCCTGACGAATCGTTGCGCGTGGCAGCCGCAGCGGTGGAACTGGTTCACTGCTACTCGCTGGTCCACGACGACCTTCCTGCCATGGATGATGATGACTTCCGGCGCGGCCAGCCCACCAATCACAAGGCGTTCGGCGAGTCCACGGCCATTCTGGCCGGGGACGCCTTGCTGACCCTGGCGTTTCAATGGCTGGCGGAAGCGGGCGCGGCTGCCGGGACCGCAACCGGCGATCCTCTCGTCGCGCAGCGGACCCTGCGTGCCATCGTCGCGCTGGCCAAGGCGGCCGGCATGTCGGGCATGGTGCGAGGCCAGGCGCGAGATTTGGCAGAAACGCAGCAGCAATCGCTACACTCCGTCGAACGTCTGGCAGCCGAAAAGACCGGCGCGTTGTTCCGAGCTGCCCTGGAGGTGGGCGCGGCCTTGGCCGATGCCGGTCCAGCGCAGATGGAGGCGCTGATCCGATTCGGGGAGAACTACGGCGTAGCGTTTCAGCACGCCGACGATCTTGCCGATGAGGAGCATGTGAGCACGCAAGCTGAGGCTCGCCAGCGCCTGCAAACGCTCACGCAGGCGGCGCTTGACGCTCTTTCCCCATTTGATAAACGTGCCGAACCGCTGCGTGCCCTGGCACGCCGCCTTGCCGCTGGCTAGCACTCTGGTATTAGCATCCATGAGGAACCCAACGTGACCTGGGACGACGTCACACGCGTGGAGGACAAGCCACCGGACTCGGTCGAGAATCCGTCGAAGCGCGACTGCGCCTGTCTCATCGTGCTGGCCGGGAGCGCGATGGGCGAGATGTACAAGCTCACGCGCGAGCGCACCGTCATTGGCCGTGGGCAGAAGGCCCAGGTGCGCATGCTGGACGACGGCGTGTCCCGCGAACACTGCGAGATCCTCATGAGCGGCGACAAGGCGGTCTTGCACGATCTCGCATCCACCAACGGCACCTTCTGCCGAGGCGCACGCATCGACCGCCAGGACTTGGAAGATGGGGACAAGATCCTCGTGGGGTCCGGGACGGTTCTCAAGTTCACCTACCACGACAACTTGGACGAGACCTTCCAACGCCAAATGTATGAATCAGCCCTGCGCGACGACCTGACCAAGGCTTTCAACAAGAAGTACTTCACCGACCGCGTGGAGAGCGAATTCGCCTATTCTTTCCGGCAGAAAACCTCCCTCGCGCTGGTGACCTTCGATGTGGACCACTTCAAGGACGTCAACGACACCTACGGCCACCCGGCGGGCGACTACGTCTTGGCCGAGATGGCCCTGGCCGTGCAGGGCGTGGTGCGTGTGGAGGATGTGTTCGCGCGCGTGGGCGGCGAAGAATTCTCCATCATCTGTCGGGGCGCGGACATCGTCCAGGGCCGCATCATCGCCGAGCGCGTGCGGCAAACCGTGTCCAGCCATTCCTTTGTCTTCGCCGGCAAGAAGATCCCCATCACCGTCAGCGCCGGGGTCGCCGTGATCCAGGATCCCCGCATCGTGGATGCCCAAGGTTTCGTGGCAGCGGCCGACCATGCCCTGTACGAGGCCAAGCGCACGGGCCGCGATCGCGTGTGTTTGTGGCGGTAGCGTGATGAGTTTTGTGACTCTTCTTGACCCCCAGCTGGCCGTCTACACCGTCATCGCGCTGATCCCGAACCTTCTCATTATTCTGTGGGTGGTCGCGCGCTTGAGCCACGACTTGCGCCTGCTCAAGCAGAAGAACTCCATGCTGGAAGACGACATCAATCTGCTTGACCAGAGCATCAGCAACCTCACTCTCGAATTTCAAGCGGTTCGTCAAATCGAGAACCGCAAAGCTGGACTGCCTGAAAGGGCGGGCACTCCGCCGCCCGCCAAGGCGCCGTAGTCTTCAACAGTGCGCACGCCAAAGTTTTCGAGCGGCGCTCTCGCGCTCTTTCTTCTGCCCGGCACCGCCCTGGCCGTCGAACCACCCGAGGGCGAAGAGGCTGCCGCGCCTGAGGCGCGCGGCGAGGAAGCAGTTCCCGCGACCACCCGCGCCCCGGTTCCCTTCGACAAGCGCTGGCTGGAACCGTTCTTCGCCGCTGGACCGGCCCGCGCCGGAGCCGACCTTTTCCGCGCTGGCGATTTCGCGGCCGCCGCGCCGAAGTTGGCCGACGCGCTGGCGGCCATGCCCCCACGCGCACCTCAGCGCAACCAGGCCCGCTTTCTCCTTGCCTCGTCGCTCATGAACCTCAATGCCTGGCAGGATGCAGGCGATCTCTTCGAGGACCTGTGGTCCAGCTACCCGGTGCTGGCTCCCTATCACGCCTACTACGCCGCCCGCTGCCGACTGCGCCGGGGCGATCCCGACGGCGCGCTCGCCTGGGCGGCTCGTGTGCCCGCCCACACGGTGCCCGAAGCCGAGGCGGTGTTGGTCAAGATTGATGCCTTGATCGCGAGGACACGCTGGTCCGAGGTGGAGAGCGAGGCCAAGGCCTTTCTCGATCGCTCCCCTTCCGGGCCGCGCCGGGCCGAGGCCAGATTTCACCTGAGCGAGGCCATGCAGCAGTTGCAGCGCCCGGTAGAGGAAATCGCCGCAGCCCTGCGCCGCATCTGGGCCGAAGCCCCGACGGAAGCCTGGGCCACGCGGGCCGACGAAAACCTGCAAAGCTTGGCTCAGTCAACCAGCCCTGAGCGGAAAACCGCCCTGCTCACCCACAACGTCGAGGAATGGGTCACGCGGGGCATGGGCTTTTTCGACAAGAACCAGAACGCTGCCGCCGAGGCAGCCTTTGTTGCGGCCTTGACCGCGCCCGGCTTGGACGCCGCCAGCGAGTGCGTGGCGCGCTTCCACCGCGCCCAATCGGTGTGGAAGCAACGCCAGCGCCCGCGCGCGGCGCCGCTATTTGCCGAGGCGGAGACCGCGTGCCAGCGCGCACAGAATCGCGACCTGGTGGTGCGCTCGCTGTATCAAGGTGGGCGCAGCCTGGCTTCAGCAGGCGAGCCCGACAAGGCTCTGGCTCTCTACGCCCGCATCGAGTCCGAGTTTCCCGAGCACCGTTTCGCGGACGACGCCCGCTTGCGTGCGGCCGAGGTACTGGCCGATGGAGGCGACGACGACGGCGCCGAGCAACGCCTGCGCGATCTGCCTGACCGCTATCCCAAGGGCGATGTGGCGGGCGAGGCTTTGTGGCGTCTGGCCTTCGCCGCTTGGCGCGCGCACGATTGGGACAAGTCCCTGCATTGGCTCGACGAGGACGTGCGCCGCTTCCCGCGCGAAGAGATCTACTTCGCCGCAGGCCGAGCCCACTACTGGAGAGGTCGCATCTTCGAGAAGCAGGGCTTCCCCAACCAGGCCCAGCACGCCTACACGCGAGCGGTGCGCGAGTATCCCCTTTCCGTGTACGCGCTGTTCGCGCTCGAACGCATGCGCCACAGCTTTCCCAAGGCACGCGCCGATCTCCTGCGCGGGTTGCGACCAGCTCTTGCATCCGGACAGAAGCAATCGGTGTGGGACTTTCGACCGCAGCCCCTTTTCGCCGAACCCGGCTTCCTGCGCGCCGTAGAGTTGGCCCGCCTCGGTCTGGGCAGCGATGCCCGCCGCGAACTGGCCCGCCTGGGCCTGGCTCTCTCCGACCACGCGCCGGATTCGCAAGCCGCCGCGAAAACCCCGGGGCGAGAAGACGCATACTGGATCACCGCGATCCTTCTCGACCGTGGCGGGCTGTGGAGCGCCTCGCACACCATTCCTCGCAACACGCTGACGGCGTACCGTTGGTCCTACCCGACCGATGCGCGCCACGACGCCGAATGGCGGCTAGCCTATCCGCGTGCCTTCCCTGAACTGGTGAGCAAGCACAGCAAGGCCAACCACGTGCCCGAGGCCCTGCAACTGGCTATCATGCGCGAGGAGAGCGCGTTTTCCCCAAAGGCTGAGTCTTTTGCCAACGCCCTGGGGCTGACCCAGATGTTGGTGCGCACGGCTCAGCGCTTCGCCAAAGGCCGCGTGAGCCGGGAAACCCTGCTGGACCCGTCCAGGAATCTCGAGGTGGGCTCGCGCTTCCTGGCGTTCCTGCTGGACCACTTCAGCGGATCCCTGCCCCTGAGCATCGCCGGATACAACGCGGGCGAGAGTGCGGTGGATCGTTGGCTGCGCGAGCGCGGCAACTTGGAGCTGGACGAGTTCCTTGAAACGATTCCCTACGACGAAACCCGCAACTACAGCAAGCGCGTGCTGGCCTCGATGTTTGCCTATTCCTGGCTCTACCAACACGACCACCCCGTACCCGCGCTTTCCTTTTCATTGCCCAAGACCGAGACCAAGAAGGAAAAGTAGGGCAGCCTCACGACCGCAACCAAAGCGCGTGAGATGAATCATCTCACGCCCTTTGGTTGCGGCCGTCAGTCGCTAATTCTTCCTGCGGCGGCCGAAGATGCCCCGCCTTTCCGACGGAGGTTCGACTTTTTCGCCCCCGGCGGCGGCAAAGGCGCGCAGGGATTCCTCCTGCTCGCGCGACAGCGACACCGGCACCACCAGTCGCAGGTGCACGATCAGGTCGCCGCGGCCGCGTTCCTGCAAGTGGGGCAGGCCTTTCCCCCGCAGGACCACCGTCGCCCCCGGCTGCGTCCCCGGCGCCAGCGTGACATCGACTTCGCCGTCCAGCGACGGGGCCTTCACCGTTGTCCCCAATGCTGCCTGGGGAAAGGAGATGGCGATTTCGGTGTGCAGATCGGCGCCGTCGCGTTCAAAGCGCGCATCGTCCGCGACCCGGATGTGGACGTACAGGTTGCCCGCACGCCCGCCGCCTGGCGCCCCCTCGCCTCGCCCGGCCAGCCGCAGCGTGGAACCGTCCTCCACGCCCTGGGGCACGTTGACTTGCAGAGTCTCCTCCACCACCCGCAGGCCACTCCCGCTGCAAGACGGACAGGGCCTGCGTGCCACCGAGCCCTCGCCGCGACAGGCAGGACAGGTGGTGGAGATCATGAGAAAGCCCTGTGCGTGCACGACTTGGCCGCGACCCCGACACTGCGCGCAGGCTTCCCGCGAGGTGCCCGGCGCAGCGCCCGATCCCTCGCAATCCTGGCAGGCGGCGCGCCGTTGCACCTTCACTTCCTTAGGCGCGCCGGTCGCCACCTCGGCCAAGGTCAGCTGAACCTGGCTCTCGATGTCGGCCCCGCGCCCGGCGCCACGACTCGGGCTGCCGCCAAATCCGCCACCAAAAAGATCGCCGAAGATGTCGGAGAAAGCCGAGAAGATGTCGCCCACATTGCTGAAGCCACCGCCAAAACCGCCCCCACGCGGCCCCTCGTGGCCGTAGCGATCGTACAGAGCGCGCTTTTCGGGGTCAGACAGCACCTGATAGGCCTCCGACGCCTCCTTGAAGCGTGCCTCGGACTCCCTGTCGTCGGGGTTGCGGTCTGGATGGAGCTCGAGGGCAAGCTTGCGGTAGGCGCGCTTCAGCTCAGACGCATCCACCTGGCGGGATACACCAAGCACTTGGTAGTAGTCTTGCTTTTCACTCACGGATTGACCGCCTAGCGTACTCGAAAACCATTTTGCTGCCAGACCATCACTCCGGCCACCCCCTTCGGGGCTTCGGGACGGACAGCCCGCCCCACCTCTCCCGCGCGCTTCGCGCGCGCCCGTCGCGGCCACGACCTCGCTAGACTCTCGCGGAGTTTGCGTTCCCGTCTTGTCGGCAGGCGCATGATGCTGAATACTGGCCTTGGTGCTGTATCAGTTTGTCGTCGTCTTGACTGATCGGAATCGCCCTCGCGCTTGGCGACCGGGCCAGGAGTAATCGCACTTGCCCCGTCGCTTTCCCGACGACCCCGCAGCGTGGCAGGCGCTCGCGACCACCTATCTCTTCCGCAAGCCGCCCTGGTTGGTGCTGCGTCACCAGCATTTCCGCCTGCCCACTGGGCGTGAGATCGCCGACTACTGGATCTCGGAGTACCCGCCCTGGGTCAACGTCGTCGCCGTGACGACGGATGACCAGGTGGTTTTGATTCGACAGTACCGTCCTGGTCTAGGCGACGTGCACTACGAGATCCCGGCCGGGGTTGTCAACGAGGGCGAGGATATCGAGACCGCCGCCCGGCGCGAGCTGGCCGAAGAAACCGGATACGGGGGCGGTCGCTGGTCGCGGCTCACCCGCCTCTCGGCCAACCCTGCCCTGCAAAACAACATCACCACATCCTATCTGGCCGAGGGAGTGGTACCCCAGGGCCGCTCCCACCCCGAGGCGACCGAGGATCTGCGCGTTCACCTCGTGCCGCTGGCCGCGATCCACGATCTCATCGACGGCGGCGACATGATTCAGGCCCTGCACGCCGCGCCCCTGCTGCTCTACCTCCTGCGCCGGCGCGCCTGAGCTTGGGAGAGGGTGTCCAGCGCGTCGGGGAAGCCGGCCTCGGTCTCGGCCTCATGGCTGACAGTCCGTCACCTGGATATTGGTGTTGCCCTGCGCTGATATCAGGTCTTTGCAATAGGACCCGGAGAGCACGACTTCACCAGACGTGGGGTCAAAACGCCACCCCTGCGTGCCGGTGGCGTCGAACGGCACGTGCTGCTGGTTGCTGGCAATCGACACCTGAGTTGGATCGTCCGGCGTGAATCTCAAGGAAAACCGACACACGTTCGCCTCCACCGAAGTCATGATAGCTTCCAAGCTGTCGCTCAAGTCCTTGTCGCTTGCTGCCACCGCGAGCTCCGACGGATTGCCGGAAAAGTTGGACGAATTGGCATCAGCGATGCTGGCAAGACAGTCCGGGGTGTGCCCGTCGCTGTTGAGCGCCACGATGAACGTCTGCACTCCAAGATTCTTCCCCAGACTCGAAGCCTCATTTTGCGCCTGGCTGCAAGGGGAACTACCAGGGGCGACGTAGCCCGCACAACTCGGACCCTTGTCGGTGACCAGCAGCACGAACTGGAAGGAGTGGTCCTGCGACGACTGGAAGTCGAAGTAGTCATGGCATCGTTTCAGTGCATCGTAGGAAGGTGAATCATCCCCCGCACTCGCGCAACCCGCGTCACCTGATCCACATGTGAGCTGGTCCCCCAGGCTGGAGTGATAGGGCTGAAGCGAAGGCCAGTCTGCACAGCATGCCTGCCCACCGCAGTCCGCTAGCGAGGGGAACTGCTCGACGGCGAACCGAATGCTGGGATGAGCAGCCGTCGATGCCACGATGGCCTGTCTGGCTGCCAGCCACTTGGTGGAAGAACTGAATGCCTCGCTCTGCATCGACGTGGAGCGGTCGAGGGCAATGATCATCTCGACTGAGTTTGACTGAACGTAGAAGTGTCGAAGGTTCGCACATTGGTCTGGATAGTTCGACCCAGTCTTGTCACTGGGACTGGACTGGTCGACGGACGCGTCCGCGGCTTGCGCCCCACCGGTCTCGGCGGAGCCGCCCCCGGCATCACCAGCCGGCCCGGGCAGCCCGACACCATACGTATACCTGCACGACAGCCCGATGAGGATCAGCAGCCATGAGGTTTTCGCCAGCCGGCTGACTCGCGCTACCCCAATCGCCATCACGGTGTCCCGCGCACTCTCGCGGCTAGCCTGGCCACCTCGTCGCGACGCTCGCCATTCGGATAGCGCGCCAAGAAAGCCTCAGCCTCGGTAAGCGCCGCAGCCTTGTCACCGAGCTTGGCCAGAGTTTCCAAGATCGACAGGTCCGCCTCAGCCCGCAGCAACCCGTTGGGGAAGCGCGTGCGGTAGGCGCCCCACGCAGCGACCGCCGCCCGAGGTCGGTGCAGGCCATCACGCAAAACGCGGCCCATCTCGTACGCAGCATTCTCGGCTGCTGGCCCCCCACCCTTCGCACAGTGACTCAGCATAGCCAGAGAGTCTTCCGGTCGGCCCTCCCTGAGCGCCGACCGCGCCTCTGTCAATTCCATGCTCGCCGGGCCATTTTCGACCGGCGCGGGACTGTCCGCAAGAGAGGTGCGCCGGGAGGACGCGCTCGCCAGCGACGGCCGGTGCTCGACTACCGGGGGGGCAAGCCCGCGCAGCGCACCCGCCCACGAATCCCCCGCTACCAGCCGAACCGAGCGAGCCCCACGCCACACCTCAACCACACCTTCCTCAACCTCCACAGAAACTCGATCATCGCCCACGCCCACGTGGAACTTGGTCCCCACCACGGTGATGACATACGGCCCGGCGGAAACCGAAAACCTTGAGCCGGGTGCCTGATGGGGAACCTCGAACCTGGCCTGGCCGCGCTCGACCCAAGGCCGGCGTTCCGAGTCCCAGCTCAGCACAGAATCGGCATCGAGCTCGACGCCGGCACCACCGGCCAGCGCCACGCGAGCCTTTTCGCCTCGGCCGGTGCGCACGGGCGCGGCGGATGATCCCTGGGACACAACCCGAGCAGCGTCTGGACCAGGCTGTGCCGTCGCCGAAGGCACCCGCTTGGCCAGGACAGGCGAATGGGTAGCGCGCGTGGCCGGAACCATCCATAGGATGGCCACCACACCCACAGCAACCAACGCCCCGGTGAGGGCCGGGAGGGCCAACGTCCTTGCCCGCCGCGACGACAGATCTTTGCCCAACGGCAGGCCCTCGATGCGAGCCCAGACCCGACGCCGCGCCACCTCGTCTCCTATGCGCCGGCGGGCCGCTTCGGTGGTCTCGCTTAGCCACCTCTCTGTGTCGTCAATTCTCTGGGTAGGAGATTTCATCTTGCTATCCTCCGCGCCGCCCTGACGAGTTCCGCCCGGGCGTGGCGCAGCCGGGACCAGACCGTGTTGGGAGGACATCCCATAACGCTGGCGATTTCATTCACGCCGAGTCCTTCGATCTCGAAAAGGACAAGGACCATCCGCTTCTTGGGTGACAGTTTGGCCAGCATCTGATCGAGCAGCCGCAACTCGGATGCCTTTTCTGCCGGGTCGGGCTGGGGCTCGAGCTCGGCCTCATGCCAGGGTAGAAGCGACAGAAAAGAACGCATGCGTCGCCGCCGGCCCAGATGGGAGGCATGGCGAGCGGCAATGCGATAGATCCAAGTCGATAGCTGGGCCTCCCCACGAAAACTCTTCAGCCCGCGGTAGATCGCGACGAACACGTCCTGGGCCGCATCCTCGCGCTCCTCGGGAGGCACGCCAAGCGCACTCACAAAACGAAACACCGGAGGCGAGTAGCGCTCATAGAGCGTCCGCCACGCAAGAGTGTCCCCCTTGCGAACACGTTCAACCAGTGCCTGGTCTTCGGCGATAGGCCTCGGTCGCGGGCTTTCTGCTGGATTCTGTTGGTTCATGTTCACCGGCGACGCAATGGGTTCTGCCAAGCCTCAATTCTGGATGGTTAGTGCCTTTAGTGCAGCGCCTTCGTCACCGAAGCGACATTCCCAAGGCTAGCCCCGCGTCACCAAAGACGCCAGGAGTCGAAAACACGGTTTCCTTCCCACGAATCCGGTCAAAGTATTCATAGCGCCAGGCGGCAACGGCGAAGTCGAAGAACAAACGGGCGAAAAGGCGCTTTCCCAAGGGTACCTGCATGCCTCCGGTGAGCGCGCCCGCGACCACGAAGCGGTAGTCCCAATGCAAATTTGTCGGATCCCTCGACCCGAGAATCCAGCAATCGAGCAGCCCAGACAGGCCCAGCTGCAGTTCCACACTTGATGCCGCACGCCTCCACATGAGATCCAGGCCTGAGGGAACACGCATCACATCACCACGGCCGCCGGTCCAGTCATATTGGGTCCAGCCCGAGATGCCGCTCCACAGGCGGACCAGCAAGCCGGTATCTACGCGCGCGCCCAGCGTACGAGCGACGGAGAGACGAAGGTCATAGGCTTCCAGGCTAGTCGCCTGGTCGGCAAATCTCTGAGAAATGCCAAGAGACATGTCCCACCTGGCCCGTAGGCGAGGCGGAGGACCGACCACCACCGGTGGAGGTGACGGTGACGGCGGCGCGGGCGGCACCACCTGGACCGTGGGACTCTTGCGTGCGGCTTCCACCTCCGGCATCTCGATTTCTTCGAGATAGCGCTGGACGATGATGGCCACCGTGACGGAGAGCGCGGCACAGTCGCGCGCGTTCGTGGCGCCCGGCCTGGCCAACGTCCGAAACAGCCGCAGTCTCCCCTGTTGGTCAACCAGGGAAAAACTCGGCTCTTGAGGCGTTCCCGGCGGCGGCAATACCAGGGTCAAGGCGGACTCCGAATCAAGTTCACGCGTGCTCTGCGCGGCGGGCGCGCGTTCGCTCAGAGCAGCCGACACCTGGCGCGTAGAAGGACAGCCATCCTCCGGCCCTGGCGCGACCAGCACCGATACGGCAGGCAAAGTCAGAAGAGCGAAGAGCGGCTGCACGAACTGACTATTGTACTATCGAAGCGGCCCGAATCGGTCACCTGCCGTTCGCCACCGTGATGGGAAGTGGCCCTACCGAGCGATTTCTTCGACGAAATAGGCGTTGCGATGGCGCGCGTTAGGAAGATGCGAGTCCCAGCAGCCGGGCGAGCAAAATACCAGCTTGATCTTGCCCGAGTTGCATGTAGAGACCGAACAACGAATCACCTTAGCCCCTGCGGCAATGGGCTTGCGGCACATGGAACAAACGAAAGCCGGCGTGGTTGTCATCAGCCAGACCATCTACCACGTCAGCGAAGGTGCGGACTAGCCACCTGATGACCGCGGCTTGCCGCCCTTCGGCGAGCTGCGCGCGCCGGAGGCGAAGCCCGCCGGGTGGACCAGCACCGGCGACCGTCCGAATCGCTGGCGCATGCGGTTGACCACATGGAGCACCGGCGGATAGGCGAGCAGCCTCTCTTGCAGGTGCCGCTTGCCGGGAAAGTCCAGCAGGACTCTACCTGTCTGTCATGGCCCGCGCATCGGCCTTGGCCTCGGCCTTGCTCTCCAGCGGGATGCGCATGCCGTAGAACGACCGACGCACGAAGAAGAAGGCGACCAGCAGGAAACCCGCCGCAAGGGCGCCGCGGAGTCCATCGTTCTTGAGCTGGACAGCCATCTCGACCGCCAGCAGGCCGAAGAGGGTGGTGAACTTGATGACCGGGTTCATGGCCACGGACGAGGTGTCCTTGAAGGGGTCGCCCACGGTGTCGCCCACCACGCAGGCGTCGTGCAGCGCACTGCCCTTTTCGTTGAGCTCGGTCTCGACGATCTTCTTGGCATTGTCCCAGGCGCCGCCGGCGTTCGCCATGAAGATGGCTTGGTACAGACCGAAGAGCGCGATGGAGATCAGGTAGCCGATGAAGAAGTAGGGCTCCACGCAGGCAAAGGCCAGCGTGCTGAAGAACACGGTGAGGAAAATGTTGAACATGCCCTTCTGCGCGTACTTGGTGCAGATCTCGACCACCTTCTTGCTATCGCTGACCGACGCCTTGTCGCTGCCTTCCAGCTTGATGTTCTTCTTGATGAACTCGACCGCGCGGTAGGCGCCGGTTGACACGGCCTGAATCGAGGCGCCGGTGAACCAGTAGATGACGGCGCCGCCGGTGACCAGGCCGAGCAGGAAGGGCGCGTGCATGAGGGAGAGATGGTCGAGGTTGGTGGTCAACTTATCGGTGAGCATCATGATGATGGAGAAGATCATGGTGGTGGCGCCCACCACCGCGGTCCCGATGAGCACCGGTTTGGCCGTGGCCTTGAATGTGTTGCCCGCGCCGTCGTTCTCCTCCAGCATCTTCTTGGCATTCTCGAAGTCGGCGTCGAAGCCGAAGTCCTTCTTGATCTCCTCTTTGATGTTGGGAACGCTCTCGATGAGCGACAGTTCGTACACCGACTGGGCGTTGTCGGTGACCGGACCGTAGGAGTCGACCGCGATGGTCACCGGGCCCATGCCCAGGAAGCCGAATGCCACCAAACCGAAAGCGAACACCGCTGGCCCTATCATGAGCACGTCCAGACCCAGCGTGCTGACGGCGTAGGCGACGGACATCAGGGCCACGATCACCATGCCCATCCAGTAGGCAGAGAAGTTGCCGGCCACCAGGCCCGAGAGCACGTTGAGCGACGGGCCGCCTTCGCGCGAGGCGGTCACGACTTCCTTGACGTGAGCGGATTTGGTCGAGGTGAAGATCTTGATCATCTCGGGGATGAGCGCGCCGGCCAGCGTGCCGCAGGTGATGATGGTGCTTAGCTTCCACCACAGCGCCTTGTCGTGGTTCAGCTCGGGGATGAGCAGGTACGACACCACGTAAGTGGAAATCATCGACACGATCGACGTGACCCACACCAGCTGGGTCAGCGGCTGTTCGAAGTTCATCTTCTTGGCCTTGCCGAAGCGGGCCTTCACGATGGCCTCGTTGAGGAAGTACGACAGACCGCTCACGATCACCATCATGATGCGCATCACGAAGATCCAGACCAGGAGCTGGACCTGCACGGTCTTGTCGGGCACGGCCAGCAGAATGAAGGTGATGAGCGCGACGCCGGTGACACCGTAGGTTTCGAAGCCGTCGGCCGAGGGACCAACCGAGTCGCCGGCATTGTCGCCGGTGCAGTCCGCGATCACGCCCGGGTTGCGCGCGTCGTCTTCCTTGATCTTGAAGACGATCTTCATCAGGTCGGATCCGATGTCAGCGATCTTGGTGAAGATGCCGCCCGCGATACGCAAGGCCGCCGCGCCCAACGATTCGCCAATGGCGAAGCCGATGAAGCACGGGCCGGCGAAGTCAGCCGGCACGAAGAGCAGGATGAACAACATGATCACCAGCTCGACGCTGATGAGCATCATGCCAATGCTCATACCCGCGCGCAGCGGGATGGCATAGATGGGATGGGGCATCCCCTTGAGACTGGCGAACGCCGTGCGCGAATTCGCGAAGGTGTTCACCCGGATGCCAAACCAGGCCACGCCGTAGCTGCCCGCGATTCCCACCAAGCTGAAGAGCAGGATGATGGAAAGGGTCAGCGCGACCGGCTTGCCTTCGACGGGCGAGAGCCAGCCGAAGTACGCGCCGATGATGATGGCGATGAACGCCCATAGCACCAGGATGAACTTGCCCTGGGTGATCAGGTAGGTCTTGCAGGTCTCGTAGATCAGCTCGGAGATCTCGCGCATGCTCTTGTGCACGGAACAGCCCTTGAGCTGTTTGTACATGACCAGACCGAAGACCATTCCCAGGACGCAGATCACCAAGCCGCCCATGAGCAGCCGGTTGCCCGCGACGTCGCCCAGGAATTTCGCAGACGACAGGTCAGGCAGAACCAGGCTCGCCTCACTGGCGAGGGCTCGGCTCTCTGACAATAGAAGCGGCAGCAAGCCGCACACGGCAGCGGACAATAGACGTAGGGGGTTCATGCGGGTCCTCCGGGCGCGGAAATTAGTCCCAAGTGCTCCGACATATCAAGTGGAGAAGGGGAATCATTCCTATACCCCCTATTCCGGTCGGATTTGCAATGCAGCCTGTAGCACAACGTCTGTGGCACGGTCAGGACCCTCAAGCCCCTGGCCCGCGCATGGCCCGCGGCTGGTTTTGCGATAGTCTCGCGCCATGGCCTTCCTCTTCCGTCTTGCTGCTGGCGCGACGTTCCTCTCATGCCTGGCACCGCCGGTCCGCGCCGCAACGCCCGAAGTGGCCTTCCAGAAGTACCGACTGCCCAACGGACTCGACGTCATCTTGCACGTTGACCACGCCGTGCCCATCGTGCATGTCGAGGTTTGGTACAAGGTCGGGTCCAAGGACGAAGCGCCGGGCAAGACCGGGTTCGCTCACCTGTTTGAACACATGATGTTCCAGGGGACCAAGCACATCCCCGAGGACGCCTACTTCAAGTACCTGGGCCAGGCCGGGGCCTCGGCGCGCAACGGCTCGACCAGCACCGACCGCACCAACTACTTCGAGACCCTGCCGGCAAGCGATCTGGAACTGGGACTGTGGCTGGAAAGCTCGCGCATGGGATTTCTGCTCGACCGGCCTTCATTTCGCGCAGCCTTCGAGAACCAGCGCGACGTGGTGAAGAACGAACGCCGGCAGCGCATCGAAAATGCACCGCTCGGGGGCGTGGCGCGCGTGGAATTGGAAGCCCTGTTTCCGCCGGGCCACCCCTACCATCATGAAGTGATGGGATCCATGAAGGATCTGGACGCGGCCAGCGAGGCTGACATCCGCGGGTTTTTCAACCGCTACTACGCGCCCAACAACGCCGTGCTGCTCATCGCCGGCGACCTCGACGTGGCGCAGGTTAAGGGCCTGGTCGAGAAGTACTTCGGGCCCATTCCCGCCGGACCGACGGTGCAGCGTCAGCCGGTGCCTGCCATTCCCGCCTCCCCAGCCGAGCGCCGCATCCCCATGGAGGCCAAGGTCAATCTGGCACGCGGCGTTGCGGCCTGGAACACGGTGCCCATCTTCACGCCCGGCGACGCCGAGCTGGATTTGCTGGCCAACGTGCTTGGTGGCGGCAAGAGCTCGCGCCTCCACCGCCGTCTGGTTCTCGAACTGAAGATTGCGCAGTCCGTGTCGGCTGTTCACATCAGCCGGCTGCTGGGCGGGACCTTCGAGATCTCCTATGTGCCCTTGCAAGGACACACGCTGGCTGAGCTGGAGACCGTCATCGACCAAGAGCTGGAGAAAATGCGTACCCAGCCCGTCGAAGCCGCGGAGCTGGAGCGCGCACGCAACGAGATCAAAACCGATCTGGTGCGCGGCCTGGACACCCTGCAGGGGCTGGCCGGCCACCTGCTCACCTACGATGTGTTCGCCGGCGATCCCGCCTACCTCGATCGCGACATCGGCCGATATGAAGCGGCCACGCCAGTGGCCTTGCAGAAATGGGCCGTCCAGATCCTGCGCAACCAGGCCCGCGTGACCATCGACGTCGAGCCGAACAGCAGCGCGCCCATCATGGGCCGCCTGGTGAAACCTGCGAGCGGCAATGACCAGCCGGTCGCCGCGGCTCTTGTCGTGGAAAAACCTACGGCGCGCCAGACCCCGGACGCCGAGTTTCGTTACAAGCTTCCCGCCAGCGCCGCGAAGACCCCCTTCAAGGTGCCGGAGGTGAAGCGCTTTCGCCTGAAAAATGGCCTGCGCGTGATCCTGGCCGAGTCGCACAAGTTGCCTCTTGTGGGAGTCGAGATGGTGCTGCGCACCGGGAGCGGTGCCAATCCCCGGGGCAAGGCCGGCCTGGCCGATCTGGTGGCGGACATGCTCGACGAGGGAACCGCCACCCGCAGCGCCACCGCGATCGCCGAGCAGATCGCGCAACTGGGAGCCACGCTTTCGACCAACGCGACCTGGGATGCGTCCTCGCTGTCGGTTTCGGCGCTCACGGAAAACATCGACCGCGCGCTCGACGTGTGGGCGGACGTTCTCTTGCGCCCGGCTTTCTCCGAGGACGACCTGGCGCGGGTGCGCGAAAATCTCCTGTCCACCTTGGCCCGGCGCAAGGACTCGCCGCCTCTGGTTGCTGGCCTGACTTTCGCCCGCGCCCTGTACGGCGAAAGCCATCCCTATGGTTGGCCGCTAGCAGGCACCGAGGAGTCGGTGCGCCGGATCACACGAGCGGACGTGCAGAACTTCTTCCAAGCATTCTATCGGCCCAACAACGCCGTGCTGGTGGTGGCCGGTGACATCCGCGAAGCAGATTTGCGCGCCCAAATGGAGAAGCGGCTCGCGGGATGGAAGCCCAAGCCGACCAAGGTCCTGATGCCAAAGCCGCTGCCAATCGACAGGACACGCATTTTCCTGGTCGACAAGGCGGGCGCGCCGCAATCGTCGATCCGCTTGGGCGCGTTCGGCATCGAGCGCAAAAATCCCGACTACTACCGAGCCCTGGTCATGAACCAGATCCTGGGCGGGACCTTCAAGCGCCTGACGCTCAACTTGCGCGAGACCAAGGGATGGACCTACGGGGTGGCCTCCATGTTTGAAGCGCGGCGGGCGCCCGGGCCCTGGACCGCAGGCGGTGAGTTCGTGGCCAATCACACCGCTGATTCCGTGAGCGAGATCCTCAAAGAGGTTTCAGCCCTGCGCAGCGACGAGGTTGGCCAAAGCGAACTGAAAGACACCAAGGACGAGATCATGCGCGCCTTCCCCGCGCGCTTTGCCACAGCCAACCAGGTGGCGGCGCAGATGGCCGCGCTGGCGGTCTACGACTTGCCGGACAAGGAGCTACAAACCTTCACCGCCCGAATTGCGTCGGTCACAGCAGCGGATGTGCACAGGATGGCCCAGAAATACTTGCGCCCCGATCATATGGTCATCGTCGTGGTGGGCGACCGTACCAGCGTCGAAGCTTCGCTGCGGCAGATCGGCGAGGTGGAGTTGCGAGATCTCGATGGCGCACCCATCAAGTAGCCGTGCGCGCGTGTCCCAGGGCAGCCTCACGGTCGCAACCAAATTCGTGAGGCGATTTCCTCTCGACGGCCACCTGCCGCTGAGAACGCAGAGGGGAGAGGCGCGGCCGCAGAGTCGGAAAAGACGGAACGATGTTCGGGCGTTCCGAAAGAGTTTTCGCGGCTTGCGAAGAAAGTGCATCCTAGTAGTCCAGTGACAGCGTTTCGCGAAATCCGCGCCAGCCGGCTGGCCGACGAGACCGGCACCCTGAACAAGCAGGCCGACCTGGCTTTCGCCCTGTGCTACCCAAGCCCGTACCACGTGGGCATGTCGTCGCTGGGTTTTCAAAGCATCTACCGCAGCCTGCACGACCTGTCCGGCTGCACCGCTGAACGTGCCTTCCTTCCCGACGACGTGGCCGAAATGCACCGGCTTTCCGAGGAGCTTTGCACCTACGAATCGGGCCGGCCCGTGGGCGACTTTTCCGTGGTCGCCTTCTCGCTCGCGTCCGAGCTGGAATTGGCTGGCGTGGTGACCTGTCTGGATCTAGCCGGGATTCCCGCGCTCCACGCCGAGCGCGCCGCACACGCGCGGACCTTCCCCTTGGTCGTGGTCGGCGGCCCGCTGACGTTTTCCAACCCAGTGCCGGTCGGACCTTTCGCCGACATCATCGTCATGGGCGAAGCGGAGGAACTTCTGCCGATCTTGGTGAACAGCCTGCGCGACCAGGCTGACCGCGAAAGCCTGCTCAAGAGTCTGTCGCAGCAGCCGGGCTTCTACATTCCCTCGCTGCACGCAGAGACGCCGCCCGCTGTCGCGATCGCCAGCGACAATTGCCTTCCGGCCTACTCGCAAATCATCACGCCGCACACTGAGCTGGCGAGCATGTTTCTCATCGAGGCCGAGCGCGGGTGCAGCCGAGACTGCGCCTACTGCGTGATGCGCCGGTCAGCGGGCTCGGGCATGCGTCCGGTAGCGCCTGGGCGTTTGCTCTCCCTCGTCCCGACCGAGGCGCGACGGGTGGGACTGGTGGGCGCTGCGGTGACTGACCACCCTTCCCTGCCGGAAATCCTGCGCGCCCTGGTCGACGCGGACCGCGAGGTGGGCGTGTCCAGTCTGCGTGCCGATCGTCTCGACGACGAACTGGTGGGGCTGCTGGCGCGCGGGGGCTATCGCACGCTGACCACCGCGGCCGACGGAGCCTCGCAACGCCTGCGCGACCAGGTAGACCGCCACACGCAAGTCGAGGATCTGTTGCGCGCGGCTCGTCTGTGCCGCGTCCACGGCATGGCGCTGCTCAAGCTCTACGTGCTGATTGGCCTGCCTGGAGAAACCATGGCCGACATCGACGAGCTGGCGCGCCTGGCTCTGGAACTGGCGGCGCTCGCACCCAAGCTCTCGCTCACCGTCTCGCCTTTCGTTTCAAAGCGCAACACGCCGCTCGACCATCAGCCCCTGGAGGATATCGCCAGTCTCGAAGCCAAGCTGGCCTTCTTGCGCCGCAAACTTCGCGGCCACGCCCGTCTGGGCGGCGACGCCCCGAAGTGGGCCTGGGTCGAGCATCGGCTGGCCCAGGGAGGCTTCGCCGAAGGGCTGGCCGCAGCCCAGGCCGCCCGCGCTGGCGGCGGCTTCGCCGCCTGGAAACTGGCACTGGGAACGTCTGGGGCAACGCAACCACGTGGGCTACAATGACCCTTGATGACACCCACTCGGCGAGGTTCGATCCGGCTCTTTCGCTTTGCGGGCATTGACCTGTTCATGCACTGGTCGTGGGCTCTGCGCGAAGGTGCCGCTATGGCAGACGCCTCGATCGGGACACCGGCATCGTAAGGGCATGGGTATGCTTCGAACGCTCAGCTATATCAGGGCCGCGATGAGCGCGCCCTCTCACGAGATGGTGGCTGTGCTGTCGCGGCCCGCTCGCGCCGGCGTATACTTGCTCCGTCTCGGCCTGCGCATCATCAAGCAGTGGGTGCGCGATCGCTGTCCACAGCAGGCAGCGGCGCTCACTTATCAGACCACCCTGGGAATGGTCCCGCTGCTGGCGCTGGTGTTCGCGCTCCTGCGCCAGACGCACAACCTGGAAGCGCAGTCGCGCTTGGTGGAATTCCTCTCGATCCAGGTTCTGCCAGACATGGGCGACGTGGTCAGCGAACTCGCGTCCTTTTCGGAGAAGGTCGCCACCGGCGCGGCCGGCGGTCTGGGTCTGGGGTTCACTCTGGCCACCTGCTACTTCCTTTACGACACCGTCGAGAATACCTTCAACGACATCTGGCACGTGGTGGCGCGGCGGTCGTGGTTCCGTAAGTTCCTGATCTTCTACCCAGTGGTCACGCTGCTGCCGGTTCTAGCCGGCGCCTACCTGTACTGGTCAGGGCGCCTCATCGGATCCGGGCACCTGGCGCGTTTCTTCGCGCCGCTTTCGATTCAGTTCGGCGCGCTCTTCCTGATCAACTGGATGCTACCCAACATCCGCGTGCGCTGGTACGCGGCCCTCGCGGGGACCCTGGTGACGGGCTTCGCATTGGAAGGATTGAAATGGGGCTTCGTGCATTTTGCCAAGGGCATGCTGCTCTCCAACTACAGCGGCGTGTACGGCCCTGTGGCACTGGTACCCCTGATTCTCCTGTGGATCTACATCTCGTGGTGGGTGGTGCTGGGTGGCGCCGAGATCGCCAACGCCATCCAGAACCTGCGCCTGCTGGAAGCCGAGGAACGACGCCACCGCGACGACGAGCCCATCAACGGCCTAGTCGCCGCGCAGATCCTGGCCTTCGTCGCCGCGGACTACCAACGCGGCGGAAAAGGCGTTGATCGCGCTTCTCTGAGCCGCGAATTCGGATTGTCAGTGGAGGTCATCGATCACATCGCCGCTCGGCTCAAGAGCCACGCTTTTCTGGCTGAAGTGCAAGGCGACAAGGAGGGCTTCATCCCAGGCCGTGCGGCCGGCAGCATCAGTCTGCAGGACGTGCTGGCCGCCTTCCGCTCGACCGATCTGGAAGCCGCACTCGGCACCACATCGCCCGAGCTGGCCACGCTGATCAAAGACCTGGAAGACGCCCGCCAGGCTCGCATCGGCGCGATCACTATCGCGGAGCTCATGCCCAAGTAGAACGTGATACCCTGCTGGCGCAGGGGGTGCGCTCATGAAGAAAAGTTCCGTCGCCCTGGTCGGACGCCGGCTGGAACACAACGACCACTTGGGCATCGGCTATCTCGAAGCGGCCCTGGCTGGCGCGGCCGTGCGCAGGAGCCGGCACGTGCTGAACCACGTCGACGATATCCTGCCCATCGCGCGTTCCATCTGCAAGCAGCCGCCCGACCTGGTTGGGCTGTCTCTGCAAGACGGTGCTTCATCGGTGTTGCCGCTCGCGCTGGGCGAGCTGCTGAGGCGACTGGGCTATCGCGGCCACATCACGGTGGGCGGTCCCTTCGCCACGCTGGCGCGCACCTGGCTGCTCGGCCGCTACGCCTGGCTGGACAGCGTGGTGCGATTCGCTGGCGAGGCGCCCTTGCTTGCCCTGGTTCGGGCCTTGGCGCGGGGCGAGTCGATTGCCTGCGTGCCCGGTCTGTCAACCCGCGCCGGCGACGGCCCTCCTGCCGACGTGCTCAACCCGCTTCCCACCACGCTGCTGCCTGTCCGGCACGAGGGCATGCGCATGCTCGGCCGCAAGGTGGCCCATGTGTCTGCCACGCGGGGCTGCGCCGGCCGGTGCAGCTACTGCGGCCCCGCGGCCTTGCAAGACGCCGAGGTCGCGGAAGGTCTGCGCGCAGGTCATTCGCGGCAGCAGTTGCTCTCATCGGGCGTGGGAGGAATTCGTCGGCGCACGGTGGATGACGTGGCTGACGAGCTGGCAGGGCTGGCCCGCTCGGGCCATGGCTACGCGTACTTCGTCGACGAGCACGCTCTGCCCTACCGGGAAGCAGACGCCCTGGCTTGGCTTTCCGATCTGCAACGCCGGCTCAAGGCCGCAAAGGTTCCCAAGCTTGCTCTGGGATGCATGCTGCGTGCTGAACGGGTGACCCAGGCCGTCGCGCGACGCTTCGCCGAGATTGGGCTGGCCCGTTGTTTTCTTGGCATCGAGTTTCCCAGTGCCGAGCAAGGGCGATTGTTCCGGCGACAGTGCGACCCCGAACATGCGCTCTCGATTCTGCAGGAGCTGGACGAGCGCGGCGTCGCGAGCGTGAGCAACCTGATGCTCGTGCATCCCAATTCGACGGTCGCATCGATTGAGGAAGGCTTGCGCTTCCTGGAGCGCATCGAGCACGGGCTCTTCGAGGTGACCCGGATGAAGGCCTATCACGGCACCGAGCTCTACCAGCGTTTGCTGCGCGAAGGACGCCTCTATGGCAATCCTCTGCGCTGGGATTACCGACTCGCCGATCCCGTGGCCCAGCGATTCACTGAGCTGGCCACGCGGGTTCGCATAGAGGCCTTCGGCAACCACAGCCTAACCCAGCGACTTCACGAGACGCACACGGTGCTGGCTGTGGCACGCCGCTTGGACGGGCGCCAGCCGGCCGCTGACCTGGATACTGCACTCAGGGATCTGAGAACGCGCCTCAATACCTTCAACGTCGAGTCACTGCGCAAGACTCTGGCCGGCGCCCGGAATGGCAGCCAGGCGGACGAGCTCGTGCACGGCCTGGCCGAGCGCGCACGTTGGTTCAGCGCCGAGATCGAACGCCTCGAAACCGAGGTCAATCGTCTTCTCGGCACACCCGAACGACGCTTTTCGCCCGTGGCGGTGGCGGCCGCGTCGGGTCTGATCTTTCTCTTCGCCTCGGCAAGCTGCGGCTCGCACCCCATGCGGGCCTCACGGGCGGAGGCAGGCGTCAGCGCAGACGCTCGCCCTGACTCACAAGCAAGCGTCAGCATAGACGCGCAACCGGATTCAAGAACAGGCTCCGGCACCGACGCTCAGCCTGATGCGGTTCTCATCAACCCCACTGCCTGCGCTGACGAGATCGATCGCACGGTGAAGGAACGGGTAGCAGCCGCTGCACCATGCTTTTCCGGCTATGTCTCTAGCGCCCCCTGCAGCGATTCTTCCAAGAGTTGTGCAAGTTTCTACCTGGCCCCAGACTCCTATCTTTCGGTCCCGGGATGCGACCAGAACAGTCAAGACCGGCTGGACAAGTTGGGACAGATGGCCACCGCGTCCTTGGCTGGCCTCGACACCAGCGGCTGCAGCCTCTACTCCGGTACCACTTTCGTTGACAACAACAGCAACGCGACGTTGGCGAGCGCAATCCTCAACTGCGGGGCCGCGCGCTATCCTGCGGGCTATGCTATCGTTCTCGACAGCAACGGTGCTGTCGTTGACGTGCGCGGCGCGACGGACGGCGGCACCAACTCGCAGATCCTGGACTGCATTCTGGCGGCGCTCGGTGGTCTGACCTTCCCGTGCCTGGCCAACACCCAACTCTGCCCCGAAGAGATCGTCATGGACTGACGGGGCCGAGTGACCCGGCCGCTATCCCCGTTCCAGATACGTGTATCCCGCCAACCCCTCCTCGTACATGCGCAGGAGTGAACGCGTCTCCTCCAGGCTCATGCCGTTGGTGCGCACGGCCTGCTCGGCGAAGCGACGCACACGCGCCATCAGGTCCTCGCGCGCATAGCTGACGTACTTGAGCACGTCGGTCACCGTGTCGCCGGTCACCACGTGCTCGATCTGATAACCGCCGCCCGGGGCCAGCGAGACGTGCACGGTGTTGGTGTTGCCGAACAGGTTGTGCAGATCGCCCAGGATCTCCTGATAGGCCCCGGCCAGAAACACGCCCAGGAAATACCCTTCGCCGTGGTTGTACGGGTGCAGTTCCAGCACGTTCTTCACGTCGCGCCGGTCGATAAAGTGATCGATCTTTCCGTCGGAGTCGCAGGTGATGTCAGCCAGCACCGCCCGCCGCGTGGGTTCCTCGCCCAGCCGGTGAATAGGCATGATGGGGAAAAGCTGGTCGATGGCCCAAATGTCGGGCAGCGACTGAAACATGGAGAAGTTGCAGAAATAGGTATCCGACAGGGCGCGCTCCAAACCCTCGAATTCCTCGGGTGCCTCGCGCATCTCGCGCACGACCTTGAGCACGCGCTGACAGATGGCCCAGAAGATATCTTCCGCTATCACCCGCTCGGTGAGCGACAGGCTGCCGAGCGAGAACAACGACAGCGCCTCTTCGCGATACTCCAGGGCGTCGTGGTACGCCTCGCGCAGGTTCTTGCTGGAAATGTCGCGGGCCGTGTCGAACATGTTGCGCACCAGACGCGACACATTGTCGGGCAGCTTGTCGGGCGCCTTGCCCACGTCGAATTCGCCCACGCCCAGCACGTCGATGGCCAGCATGGAATGGTGGGCGACCACGGCGCGACCCGATTCGGTGACGATGGTGGGATGCGCGACCCCGGCCGCGTCGCACACCTCTTGCAGGCCGAACACCAAGTCGTTGGCGTATTCCTGCAAGGTGTAGTTCATCGACGAGGCGAAATTGGTCTGCGACCCGTCGTAGTCCACGCCCAGCCCGCCGCCCGCGTCGAAATATTTCAGCGGCGCGCCCAGGCCGACGATCTCGACGAAGAAACGGCTCGCCTCGCGCATGGCGTTCTTGATGGCCCGGATGGCCGAGATCTGGCTGCCCAGGTGAAAGTGGATCAGCTCGAAGCAGTTGAGCATGTCAGCGTCGCGCAGGAAGCGCACCGCCTCGACCACCTCGCGCGTGGACAGGCCGAACTTGGAGCGATCGCCGCCCGAGGCTTCCCAGCGGCCCGACCCCTTGGATGCCAGTTTCACGCGGATGCCGATGCGGGGCCTGACCCCGATGCGCTTGGCGGTGGACGCAATCATGTCGAGTTCGGAGAATTTCTCGACCACGATGAGCACCTTGCGCCCGAGCTTGGAGCACATGAGCGCAGTCTCGATGTACTCCTCGTCCTTGTACCCGTTGCACACGATGAGCGCTTCCTCGTCGTCGAGGATGCCCATCACCGCCAGCAGCTCGGGCTTGGAACCAGCCTCCAGGCCGTAGTGGTAGGGCCGGCCGAACTGCACGATCTCCTCGACCACGTAGCGGTGCTGGTTGACCTTGATGGGATACACGCCGCGATACTCGCCCTTGTAGCCGTATTCCGTGATGGCGCGCTTGAAGGCCTCGTGCAGTTCCACCACGCGGCTCTTGAGAATGTCCGAAAAACGAATCAGCAAGGGAAGCCCGATGCCCCGGCGAACCACCTCGTCGACCAGTTCTTTCAGGTCGATGGCGCCCGCGTCGGGTCCCTGCGGGTGGCAGACGACGTGGCCCAGATCGTTGATGGAGAAGTAGCCCTGGCTCCAGTATCGGATGCCGTAGGTCTCTGCGGAGTCCGCGACCGTCCATTTGCGCGGGATTCCGTTGGTGCTCATGGCTGCTACGTTGAAGAAAACTTTCGCGAAATTCCACAAGAAAACTCGGCCGGCGTGCGAAAGGCATCTCCCGGCCGATGCGAGGCGCGGCAAGAATTCGCCACGGCCACGGCTTCGCGCGCCAGTCGTGCTACCCTGTCGGCCATCGTGGCGAGCACATTCGGACAACTCTTCCGCATCGCAACCTGGGGTGAATCGCACGGCCCGGCCATCGGGGTCGTGGTGGACGGCTGCCCGCCGCGCGTGCCCATCACCGCCGAGGAGATTCAGGTCGAGCTGGACCGACGCCGGCCCGGCCAAAGCCGCATCACCACCCGCCGCGATGAAGCAGACGCCGTCGCGATTCTTTCGGGCGTGCACGAAGGCGTGACCCTGGGCTCGCCTATTGCGTTGCTGGTGCGCAACGCCGACGCGCGCTCCGCCGACTACCAGGAAATCCGGCAGGCCTTTCGCCCGTCCCATGCCGACTATACCTACCAGGCCAAATACGGAGTTCGCGCGACCGCGGGCGGCGGCCGGGCCAGCGCGCGCGAAACCATCGGTCGGGTCGCCAGCGGCGCCATCGCACGCAAGTTGCTGGCTGAGCAAGCCCAGATCGAGATCGTGGCCTATGTGAAGCAGGTCCAGAATCTGGGGGCCACCGTCGACGCCAGCCAGGTCACACGCAAGGACGTGGATGCGAACATCGTGCGCTGCCCGGACGCGGCTGTCGCCGATCAGATGATCGCGCTCATCGATCAGGCCCGCACCGACGGCGATTCCCTGGGCGGCGTGATCGAGGCGGTGGCGCGCCATGTGCCCGCCGGGCTGGGCGAGCCGGTGTTCGACAAGTTGCACGCCGATCTCGGCAAGGCCCTGCTGTCCATCCCGGCTTGCAAAGGCTTCGAGGTGGGCAGCGGCTTCGCCGGCACGCGCCTGCACGGCTCCGAGCACAACGATATCTTCTACGCTGAAAAAGGCCGCATTCGCACGCGCAGCAATCGCTCAGGCGGCATCCAGGGCGGCATTTCCAACGGCGAGGACATCATCGTGCGCGCCGCCTTCAAACCCGTGGCCACCATCCTGCGCGAACAAGAGACGGTGGACCTCGACGGCAATCCCACGGTTCTCAAGCCGCGCGGCCGTCACGACCCCTGCGTGCTTCCGCGCGCGGTGCCCATCGTCGAAGCCATGATGGCCCTGGTGCTGGCCGACCACTTCCTGCGCCAGCGGGCGCTAGGCTAGCTATTTCTCACAGAGAGCCCAGAGGTCGGAGGAGGAAGAAGAGTCGGACCGGACGGAACCCGACCCTTCCTTCTCTCCTCTGCCTCCCTGCCCTCTGCGCACTCTGTGAGTAACGGCTAGCCAACACTCTCACGACCTGCCTCCCCCACCGGCGTGCAAACGCGAGCCGATGGCGGCGCGATAGTAGCGCGACGGCATTTCGTGCCCCACCAGGCTGGCCGCCAAGCGCGAACAATCGATCAGCTTGTCGAGCTGCACGCCGGTCTTCACGCCCATGCCTTCGAGCATGTTCACCACGTCCTCGGTGGCCACGTTGCCTGATGCGCCGGGCGCGAACGGGCAGCCACCCAGCCCGCCCAGCGCCGTGTCGATGGTGGTGATGCCCATTTCAAGTGCCACCAGGATGTTGGCCAGCGCGGTGCCGCGCGTGTCGTGAAAGTGTACCGCCATGGCCTCGCGCGGTGTCTCGGCCAGGACCAGCGCGAGCACGTCACGCACCTGACGCGGGTTGGCCACGCCGATGGTGTCGCCCAGAGAAATCTGGTAGCAGCCCGCCGCGCGCAGGGCGGCCACCAGCTCCACCGCCTTGGCGGGATTGACCGCGCCCTCATACGGGCAGCCGTACACCGTCGAGACGTAGGCGCGCACGCGCATGCCGGCCGCGCGCGCGCTGGACACGACCTCCTCGAGAACCTGCAAGGTATCCGCGATGCTCTTGTTCACGTTCTTGCGATTGTGGCTCTCGGACGCCGAAAGAAATACGGCGATCTCTGGCATCGCCGCCGCCTGCGCCGCGACCAGTCCCTGCGGATTGGGCACCAGCGCCGAGTAGATGATCCCAGGGCGACGCACCACCTGTCGCGCTACCTCACTCGCGTCGGCCAGCTGCGGAACCCACTGCGGGTTGACGAAGCTCGTGATCTCGATAGCGCGCAGGCCGCAGCCCGAGAGTGCGTCGATGAGCGCGACCTTGTCCGTGGTCGTGACCAGGCGGGTCTCGTTCTGCAGCCCGTCGCGCGGCCCGACTTCGAAGAGCACCACGTCGGCGGGCAAATGCTCGAACATGGCGCCCCTGCTAGCCCCGTGCGATCGATTTCGACTGCCCCAGCAACCGGTCGCACAGCTCGTCGGTCATTTCGTCGAGCGTGTCGAGCACGACATGCGCCGCCGACTGGTCGTATCCGAGGTAGTTGGCGGCCCTGACCGCGATGACATGAGCGCCGGCCGCGCGCCCCGCCAGAATGCCCGGCTCGGCGTCCTCCACCACGATGCAAGCGGCGGGCTGCACGGCAAGCAACTGCATCGCGGTCAGATAGGGCTCGGGATCCGGTTTGCCCTTGCTGTAGTCCTCAGCCCCGAGCAAGACCTGAAAATCGCCGAGCATCCCCAGCCCGACGATAGCCTCGCTCACTTCAACCCGGCTGGCACCCGACACCACAGCCAAAGCCGCACGCCGGCCGAGACGCTTGACGGCATCGCGCGCCCCTGGCAGCGGCTGATATCCCTTGTGTGCGAGGAGCTGCCGCTTTTCCTCCACCGCCCGCGCGATGACCTCATCCATGCCCACTTGCAGCCCATGGTTGCGGCACAACATGGTGTAAATCTCATTCCAGGAATGGCCCACCACGAAGTGGCGCTCGGCACCGTCTAGCTCGACCTGCCAGCGTCGAAGCGCCAGCACGACCGACTCCACGTTGTCGCGCTCGGTGTCGACCAAGGTTCCGTCGAGATCGAAGAGGACTGCAGTGCGAAAAGGCATGTTTCCGTGAGGGATTATACGGGGCCGCGTTGGCGCACCAGCGACCTTTTTGCTAGAAGATTTGTTGTGGGAAGTATGAACCTGACTCGATCCGCGCCGCTGAGCGCGAAGGACTTGCTGCGCGAGAATGCCGAATTGCGCCACGAGCTTGCTCAGCTGGAGGCCTCTCGCTCCCTCGCTTACCGCGACGAGCTTACCGGACTGTGGAATCGCCGCTACTTCATCGAGCGTCTCACCGAGGAATTGAGCCGCGCGCGTCGCCAGCCGCAGCGCCACTTCAGCATCATGATGGTCGATGTCAATGATCTCAAGGTGCTCAACGACAGCCACAGCCACGAGGACGGGGATCTGGTTCTGCGCTGGGTGGCCGAGTTTCTCGAACGCTTGTTGCGCACCCACGACGTACTCTGCCGTGTCGGGGGCGATGAGTTCGCGGTGCTCTTCCCCGAGATGCGGGCGAGCGAGGCCGCGCCGCTGCTCGCGCGCTTGCGCGCGGCTCTGTCCCAGGCCCGCACCGACGCTTCCTTCTCCATCGGCCTCAGCTTTGGGTTCGCCTACTATCCGGAGAATGGCACCAGCTGCGACGATCTTATTCGCGTCGCTGACGACCAGATCGACCTGGACCAGCGCCGCCAGAAGATCGCGTCGGCAGGCCCGCCCCTCGCACGGCCGCCGGCCGCGGCTGTGCGCACAGGATGATCACCTCGAATCCGTCGAGATTTACAGCGCCCGTCGCAAGACTGTACACTAGGGCTCTCATGGAAGCGGCTGTGACTCGTACCCCAGGTCTGTCCGGTGTCTCGACCGATGGGGGGCTCAGGCGAGCCGCGGGACAGTGGCAGGTGGGCTGCGTAGCTGTCGGCACCACCTTGGCATTCGCCCTGGCTCTGGGTGCCTGCCAGCAGCGTCAGGCCAATGTTGAACGAATCATCGGGTCGGTCGGCATGGACGCCGGGGACACATTTTTGCACAACCCAGGAGATGCAGGGAACTCCGCCGATGGCGGGAAGTCTTCCGATGCGAAGCCCGGAACCTCACCCGATGGGGTCTGCCGTGGGGCCAACCTTCAAACTGACCCTGAGAACTGCGGCGTGTGCGGGAAGATTTGCGAGATTCCCCACGGCCATGCGGCCTGCCTGGCAGGCCAGTGCGGGGTGGGCAGTTGCGATCCCGGCTACGTCGACCTTGATGGCCAGGCCGGAAACGGCTGCGAATGCGTGACCAGCAACGGTGGCGTCGAAATCTGCGATGGCGCGGACAACAACTGCGATGGCACCATCGACGAAGGCTTCGACCTGCAGACCGACCCGATCAACTGCGGCCAATGCGGCCATGTGTGCAGCGCCGCCCACTCCAGCGGGCGTTGCCAGCAGGGGAAGTGCAGCCTCGCCTGCTTGCCTGGCTACTTCGATGTCGATGGCAATGCTGACAACGGGTGTGAGTACGCCTGCACGCCGAGCAACGGCGGCGTCGAGATCTGCGACGGCAAAGACAACGACTGCAATGGGCTCATCGACGACCATGCTACAGACGTGGGTCAGCCTTGCGGCGGAAACGGGTGCCAGCCGGGTGCTCTCACCTGCATCGCCGGCGCATCCGTCTGCGTGGGCGCGGGCCAACCCAGCCCGGAAGTTTGCGATGGAATCGACAACGACTGCAACGGCCTTGTCGACGAGAGCGATCCCAACCTGGGCAAGCCTTGCTATCCGCTGGGGGCTGACGGCTGCAACCTGCAAACCGGAACCTGCACCGGTCAGTGTCGATTGGGCGCCTGGGCGTGCACCGCCGGGGCCTTGGTCTGTACCGGAGCGGTCACGCCGCAAGCGGAACTGTGCGACGGCCTCGACAACGACTGCGACGGCTTGGTCGACGAAGATTTCGTCTTGCAGACCGATCCGCGACACTGCGGCTCTTGCGCCGTGGCCTGCAGCTACGCGCACGCGACTGGGTTGTGCAGCAACGCCCACTGTCAGATGGGCGCGTGCCAGCAGGGGTGGTCCGATGTCGACCACAACCCGAGCAACGGCTGCGAATACGCCTGCACACCCGATGGACCCGAAGTTTGTGATGGCAAGGACAACGACTGCAACGGGCTCACCGACGGAGACGACCCCGGCCTGATTCAGCCCACCGTCAACTTCTGCCGCCAGGCCGGCGAATGCGGCAAGGGCCCCGGTGGCTCGACGCGCTTCCCTGGCAGCGCCAGCTTTCCCGTGTGCACCACCCCGTCTGGCGCGAGTGAGCCAAGCTGGACTTGCAACTACCCGGCCACTGTTCAGCTGGCCGGTCCCAATCAGCTCGTGGCGCAGGAATCCTGGTGCGATGGGCTCGACAACGACTGTGACGGCGCCGTGGACGAGTTTGCATCCACTGTCCTAGGCACGCCATGCAGCGACGACACCGGCCTGGGTGAATGCCGCCGCGTGGGAACCATCAAGTGCCAAGCCGACAAGACTTTGGCCCCAGCCTGTGATCTGTCCGGATCCGCGGCCGCCACGCCGACCGACGAAATCTGTGATGGCAAGGACAACGACTGCGATGGGCTCATCGACGAAAGCTGGGACAACCCGGCTGGCCTGGGACTGCCCCAGTGTGCGGGCCAGGAGTGCAAGGGCGTGCGCGATGCCGTGGTCCATGTTGCGGCGACCGATGCACCCGGTGGCAGCTACTACATCTATAGCTATGAAGCCAGCCGCGTCGACGCCAACGCGATGTCCGCGGGATCTTCCTCCGCGCGCGCCTGCTCGCGCCCAAGCAGTGCAAGCGGAACCGGCGTCCTGCCCTGGAGTTCAGTGACCTGGACGGCGGCCGAGGCCGCTTGCCGCGCCGCCGGCATGCGCCTGTGCCAAGTCACGCGCAACAATTCCACGGTCATCACCGACGAATGGGGTTTTGCCTGCACGCTGGGCAAGACCTGCACCAGCGGCTGCTACCCCTACGCTGCCAGCTACGATGCGACCCTGTGCAACGGCGCCGAAGCAAACCTGAACGCCGTGGCGACCGTGGGCTCGTTCAACCAGTGCACCACGTCCGGGAATCTCGACCCGAGCGATGCTGGCGCGGCGGTCTTTGACATGAGCGGCAACCTGGCCGAATGGACCAACGATCTGCGCGGCACATTGGCCGACGGGCGCAAGGTGTACACCATCCGAGGGGGCGCCTTCGACAGCTTCTCCGTCGGCTTGGATTGCACCTTCATGGCCGCCACGCTCGCGCAGGACTTCTCGTATCCGGACACCGGGTTCCGCTGCTGCTCGTCGTGTGCGCCCGGCTTGGCCGACTGCAACGGATTCTGTGTGAACCTGGGCAGCGACAGCGCAAACTGCGGTACGTGCGGCTCCGCGTGCGGCACGCCCGCTGCCTGCCAAAACGGCGCGTGCAAGTAGGCGGAACCTCTGGCCAGCCGTGAACAACCTGGCCTGCCCCATGTCAGATTGAATTCTCGATAAACTGATGAATCCTTGTTAGGTCTGGGATCGAAGCAGCATGTCCAGAAGCGCGACCGCCAAGGTCCTATCCATCATCATTATTGTTTTCGCGACGAACGGCGCGGCGTGCAGTCCCCCAGGATCTCGCCCCGGCGGCGACGCGACCCTGTCCACGCAGGGCGGGGCCACAGCGCCTCTCGATGCCGCCTCAAGTTCGGGCTTTGACGGGTCAGCGGCCGGAGCAACCGGCGGTGTTTCGAGCACGGGCGGCGCAGGAGGCGCGGCAGGAGGCTCCATAGCAACGACCGAGGCCACTGGTGGCCTTTTCTCTTCGGCTGGCGCCGGCTCCCTTGGCGGCAGCACTGGCACGGCCGGCGCCGCAGGCACGGCCGGCGTCGCGGGCACGACTGCCGCCGGCGGCACCGCAGGCGGATCCAAGACTGGCGGCTCTGCGGGAGGCTCCAAGACCGGTGGCGTTGCGGGCGGGGCGGGAGCGATGACCGGCGGGACCACAACCACGGGTGGAGCAGCCAGTTCGGGCGGGACAAGCTCGAGCGGAACGCTCGCACCCAATACCGGAGCCAATGTCAGGTACTCGCAGGCGATGCAAGTGATCGATGGCTTCGGCGTCAGCAATGCCTGGTTGTACCCACCCGCGTCCAAGACCGGGGTCTACGACGCGCTCTTCAGCATCAGCAAGGGAGCCGGGCTGTCCATTCTGCGCAACCGCGTGCCTTTTCGTGAGAACCCCAACAACGACGACAAGTTCATCAACAAGAACACTGACGGTAGCTACAAGTACACCGCCAATGGTGATGGCAGCAAGACCTTCTCTCTCAACTGGTCCAACTGGGACGTGGGCAATACCAGCACTCTGATCAGCGACATCAAGGCCGCGGGAGCGGACTATCAGGTCACGAAGTTCATGAGCACGCCTTGGACGCCACCCAACAACAGCGTCAGCAAATGGAAGGTGAGCGACAGCTACAAGACCATAAACTACAACACGCCCGAAGTGGGCGGCACCCTCGACCCCGCGCACTACGCGGACTATGCCGACGTCCTGGCGGACTACGTGTTGGGATACAAAGCCAAGATGGGCGTCGACTTGACGGTCCTTTCCCTGCAAAACGAACCGAATTTCCAGTGCACGTATGAATCGGCTGACTGGACGGCCGCCCAATTCGATACATTTCTCGGAACTTTGAAGACGGAATTCACCAAGAAGGGCGTGTTCACCCAGTTGCCCGCCTTGAAAATCATGGCGCCCGAATTCCAAAGCGTGAAAGAAGACCTGGTTGTTCCCATTCTCAACGACTCGAATGTTTCGGCTCTCTTGGGTGTCGTGGCGGTTCACCAGTACGACTACACGAAAAGCAACGCCAGTTCGTATACCACTCCGACGTTGACCAATTCGCTGGCCGCCGGCAAGCGGATCTGGATGACCGAATTCAGCACAGCCGCGTGGACCGCGGACACCAGCATCACCGACGGTCTGGTCGTCGCCCGGCTGGTTCACATGGATCTGGTGGTTGGCCAGTGGAGCGCCTTCAACTACTGGTGGGCGTGGGGCAGTGGCAACGGCTGTCTCGCGCAGTCCAATGGCAACCAGCCCAAGCGTCTCTACGCCGTCGGCCAGTACAGCCGCTTCGTTCGACCTGACTGGATTCGGGTCGATGCCGTCGCGAGTCCAGCCAGCAACGTGTACATGTCCGCATTCAAGAACCCCGCCGGAAATCAGGTCGCAGTCGTGGCGATCAACACGGGAACTTCCATCGTGGCGCTCGCTCTGACGATCGACGCAGGACGCTTCGGCTCGCTGACCACCTACCGAACCTCAGCGAGCGAGAATCTCGCGAACGTCGGTGCCCTGACAGGTGGCACGACGGTGAACGTCTCCCTCGCCGCATCCAGCATCACCACATTTGTTGGCTCCGTCGGCCCCTGATTGGCCAACCCGGCTGATTCACAAACCAGCTCTGTGCCCTCCCCTCTCCCCTCTGTGTCCTCAGTGGAAGGCAGCTGCCCGAATGAACTTGCGCGCCTGGTCGCGCCCTCCATCGAGACGCTCCTGCCAATGTGACAAGAAGACGGGCGGATTGGCGGAAGCTATGTCAAGATGGCACTAGAGCGGATTATCGAGTACGCCGCAATCGGATAGCGTCATGTTTCCGGCTAGTTAGACACGTCAGCCAAGTCGGCTGTATCTGGCATCCGCTTTGAAGAGCGACCCAAGGACATCCAGACGTGACAAGCGACGCCGAAGCCAGCCCGGCCCCGAATCCCTCCGCCCCAACCATCCTGGTCGTGGACGATGAGCCGGGCATCGTTGACTCGTTGAGTAAAATCTTCGAGCGGGAATCACTGCGCGTGCTCACCGCGCGCAGTGGTGGAGAAGCGCTCGAGATCCTGCGCCGCGAGCCGGTGTCAGTGGTGCTCACCGATTTGATCATGCCCGGCATGTCTGGCCTCGACTTGCTCAAGGCCAGCCGCAGCGTATCGCCGGAGACTGAAACCATCCTCATGACTGCCTATGGCTCGGTGGAGAACGCTGTGGATGCCATGAGGCAAGGTGCCTATGACTTCGTGACCAAGCCGCTCAAGCGCGCCCATGTGGTTCGCGCTGTCAGCAAGGCGCTGGAGAAGCACAATCTGCTGCGGGAAAACCGCTCGTTGCGCGCCCAACTGGCCGCCGAAAGGCACAAGGCTCTCATCGGCCAGTCGCTGGCTTGGCGCCGCACCATGGAGACGGTGATGCAGGCGTCGCCGTCCATGGCCACCGTGTTGCTTCTGGGTGAATCAGGAACCGGCAAGGAATTGCTGGCGCGGGCCATCCACGCCGCTTCGCCGCGTGCATCGGGTCCCTTTGTTCCGGTCAACTGCGCGGCCCTGCCTGAAACGATTCTCGAAGCCGAGCTCTTCGGCTACGAACGCGGGGCGTTCACCGGGGCCATCCAGCGTCACGATGGCCGCTTTCTGCAGGCCGACGGTGGCACCCTCTTTCTCGACGAGATCGGGGAAATCCCAACCCATGTGCAGGTGAAGTTGCTGCGCGTTCTGCAAGAAGGTGAGGTGGAGCGCTTGGGAGGCCGAGCATCCAAGGTTGACTTGCGCTTGGTTGCTGCCACCAACCAGGACCTGCGCAGCGCCGTACGCGAGGGTCGTTTCCGGGAGGATCTGTACTACCGACTCAATGTCATCGCCTTGCGCGTGCCACCTCTGCGTGAACGGCGCGACGACATTCCTTTGCTGGCGGAGCACTTTCTGCGCTTCTTTGGCGAGCGGAACGACCGTCATCTGGCGGGCTTCGCCCGGCCTGCGGCCGATGCTCTCGTGCGCTACGACTGGCCGGGGAACGTGCGCGAGCTGGAGAACACCATTGAGCGGGCGGTGGTACTGTCGCGCGGGACCGCCGTGGAGTTGGACGATCTGCCGGTCGAGGTGCGCACAGGCCAGGGCAATGCCAGCGACGGAAAAAGCATCACCTTCGCCATCGGGACGCCGCTCGGCGAGATCGAGCGCCGCGTGATCCACGCGACTCTGGGCCACGTGGGAGGCGACAAACGGCTGTGCGCCCAGCTGTTGGGGATCGCCACTCGCACCATCTACCGGCGACTCGAGGAGGAGAAGGAAGGAACACCCGCTCAGAGCGCCGAGGAGGCGCCGGAAGGGACGACGGCTGAGAACACAGAGGGGAGAGGAGAGGTCACAGAGCCGGAGCCCACATAGGGACGCCCAAGTCCAAGAGCTACCTGCAACTCCCCGCGATTCCCTCAGATTGCTAGGCACGCCACGACGTCTTTCGGCCGCGCCCAAGTTTTCTCTGTGCTCTCCCCTCTCACCTCTGTGTTCTCAACTGCGGGAAGCTGTCTGGACCGACGTTCGCCACGTTCCACCCTCTCTCTTGGAATGCCTTGCCAAAATGGCAAGCAAACCGTCGACCTCGTCAACATAACCTGTTGGAATCACACAGATAATCTCCACGCTGGCTGGCCCCGGTGTTGCTTTTGCAGCCAGGAACGCCGTGGAAACTCTGCTGAGAAAATATCTCTGGGCTCTCGACCTAGCCATCGTCGCCCTGTGTGCAACTTTTCTCGGCAGCGCGGCCTCGAGCGCGGTGGAATCGAAAGTGGTGGCGTTGATACCCGCCCCGTCCACGACGGCGAGCAAGCCGCGCCGGCCCGAACCCACCATTGCCACCAGCAACAAGCAGCCAGAGGCAATACTCAAGCGGAACATCTTCTGCTCGACCTGTCCTCCTATCATCGAGGAACCACATCCTGATGGCGGGGTGCCGGAACCCACCTCGCCCGACGCAGTCAAGACCGCGCTTCCCCTTGCCCTGCTGGCCATCATGTACGCGCCACCGCCCAGCAGCATGATCCACATGAAGTGGTCGGTCGCCGTCATCCGCGACACCGAGATCAAATCCACCGGGGCATACCCGATGGGCGGCAAGATCCACGGGGCCACGGTCACTGAGATCGAGGAAACCCGCATCTATCTCGACAACGCGGGCAAGACGGAGTTCCTGGATCTCATTGAAAAGCCCGCGCCGCCCACGCCACCTCCTGCCGCCTCGGCAGCCGGCGGAACCGATCCTCTCTCGATCGAGATGGACAAAGGCATCAAGAAGACGGGCGAGAACACCTTTGAAATCCAGCGCGGCACGCTGGAGTCGGTTCTGGGCAACATGTCGCTGCTTTCGCGCTCGGCGCGCATCGTGCCTGAAATGCGCGACGGCAAGGCCGCCGGCTTCCGCCTCTACGCGGTGAAGCCCGACGGACCCTTCGCCAAGATCGGGATGCAGAACGGAGACGTGATCTCGTCAATCAACGGCCTGGAAATCACCAGCCCCGAAAAAGCCCTCGAAGTCTACGCCAAGCTCAAGTCGGCCAGCCATCTGTCCCTGGGCATGGAGACCAACGGCAAGAAAGTCACAAAGGACTACACAATCCGATGAAACGAAATCCCAGAAACACAGACACTGGCGGGCGCGTGATGCTTTCCAGCGCTACGATTGGACGTCGCCGCAGCATGCGGACCCCCACCAGTGTCATCGCTCTCGTCGCTCATCTGGTGGCATTCCTGGCACCGGCACCGTGGGCACACGCAGAGACGACGCCCCCGGCCCCGCCGGCACCCGTGCCGCGGCCATCGCGACTCTTGCCGCGTCTCCCGGGCCGACCGGGTGCACCCCCGGCCCCTGCGCCAGCCCCGGCCCCGCCCCCTCCGGCGCCGCCGCCGGCGCCCGCCCCGGCGGCGGCCAAACCCGCCGCGGGTGCGGCCAAGCCCGGCGTGGTCGAGCTGCCGGGCGAGAAGGAGTTCAACTCCTGCAAGAAACTCCCTCCCGGAAAACGCATCGTGAAGCTGAACCTCAAACCAGAAAGTGATGTCATCGATCTGATCGGCTGGATCTCCAGCATCACCTGCTCGCAGTTCCTGGTTTCCATCCCGCTGCAGGGCAAGAAGGTCACCATCATCGCACCCCAGCTGATCACGCCCGAGGAGGCCTATCGGCTCTTCTTCGCCGCGCTGGAATCGGTGGGCTTGACGGTTGAGCCGTCGGGAAAATTCCTGCGCATCGTCGAAGCAGCGCGCGCGCGATTCACCACCCTGCCCTTTATAGGTGCCGGCGAACGCGTGCCCCACGACAAGCGATACGTGACCAAGCTGGTGCGCGTGTCGTACCTGGACACCAATGATCTGACCAACGCCGTGCTCAACCGCCTGAAGAGCGAATCGGCCGACATCATTTCCTACCGATCCTCGCTCATCATCACGGACCAGTCGGAAAACATCGAACGCATGGTGTCCATCATCAAGCAGTTCGACACCCCGTCGGCCAACCGCGACAAGATCTGGATGATCCGGATCAAAAACACGTCGGCCATCGACATGGCCGGCCGCATCGCCGAAATCATGCCCGTTCAGCAATTGGGTTCCGGCCAGAAGCGCCAACCTGGATCGCCACCCCCGGCCCCGCCCAAGCCGCAGCCCGGCCCACCCGGCGACCTGTCGACAGAGATGACCATCACCAAGATCGTCCCCGACGAGAGGTCCAACAGTCTCATCGTGGTGGCCAACCAGCGTGCCTACAATTGGCTGGTGAGTCTGGTCCACAAGTTGGACGTCTCACCCGAGGAATCGGTGCGCGGCGCGGCCCAGGACCGCTTTCACATCTACAATTGCGCCAATGCCAACTGCGATGAGCTGGCGGCCACGCTGAGTGCCATCACCGGCGTGCAGGTGGTGGGCTCACTGGCCACCGGGGTGCGGCGCCGGGGAAGCTCCGCCGCGCCGACGGCCGCCACTCCCGCGCAGAACCAGCAAGGCAATCAAAGCGCGCTCATGTTCGAGGGCGATGTGCGCGTCACCTTCGACGCGCCCACCAACTCGCTGCTGGTCATGTCGTCGTTCAAGGATTTCCAGGCTCTCCGCCGCGTGATCGAAAAGCTGGATGCGCCCCGCAAGCAGGTGTTCATCGAGGCTCTCATCCTCGAGGTCACCACCGACAAGTCCCGTGACGTGGGTGTCTCGTACCACGCGGGCAAGGGGCAGGACATCGCGGGAAAGCAGAGCCTGCTGCTGGGCGGATTCGATGCCCAAAAGACCCTGGGCGACGCCATGAATCCTACGGCCATGCTCAACGACATGGGGGGCCTGAGCGCAGCGCTGTTCGGACCCGCCCTCGACTCATCGCAGACCAAGATCTTCGGCGTCCTCAACGTGAACATCCCCTCGTTCGGCGTGTTTCTCAAGCTTGTGCAGACCAACAACGACGTGAACGTGCTCTCCAACCCCCACATCCTGATCATGAACAATCAAGAGGGTGAGATCACGGTGGGCGAGAACCTGCCCTTCCCGGGCGCCATGATGGGCAGCGCTCTGACCGGTACGGCGACTGTCACGCCCTACCTGTCGGTCAACCGCCAGGATGTGGCGCTCAAACTCAAGCTCCTGCCCAGCGTGAACGAGCACAACGTGATCCGGTTGGACGTGGAACAGGAGGTCTCTGACGTCGAGGCAGCCAACTACAATGGCCTCGGGCCGGCCACATCCAAGCGGTCCACCAAGACCACCGTGGTGGCGCGCGACCAGCAGACGATCGTGATTGGCGGCCTGATGAGTGACCGGGCCAGCGAGACTGTCACCAAAGTCCCCATCTTGGGCGACATCCCGGTCATTGGTTTCTTCTTTCGCAGCACCACCAAGGACTTGAAGAAGACCAACATCCTGATCGCGATCACGCCCTATGTGATCTCCGATCTTTCGGACCTGCGCCGAGTGGCGGAAAAGAAGATGCGTGAGCGACGCGAATTCATCGAGCGTTACAGCACGTTGGAAGACCGCGTGTCGCTGGACAAGGACATGGACTTCCGGCGCAAGCGCGGAATGCTGGAAGAAATCAACAAGACCGTACGGGAGATGGAGGAGGAAGAGAAGGAGTTGCGCGACATCCGAACGCGCGACGAGGGCGAGGACTCGATACCCGTCGAACCGCTTTCGTCCAATTCTGTGCCAGGGACGGAGCCCCAGGTGGAAGAGACGGCCCCGGCCGCACCAGCCGACGACATGGATGAAGAGGCGCCCGCGGAAGAGAGGCTGGCGCCCGTGTCGCCACCCGCGCCCAAGGTGAAGGGCAGGACCAGGCGGCCGCGCAAAGCGGCAGCCGCGGCAGCGAGCAAAGCATTGCCTGCGGCTCCCGCGGCCGCACCCACCCCACCGGCCGCAACCCCCGGCAAACCGGCTTCCGCGCCGGCCAAGGAATAGGCATGCCGAGCAAGCGACTGGGTGAGATCCTGCTTGAGGCGGGGGCCGTCACGGGCGAAGCGGTGGAGCAGGCCCTTGCCCAGCAGGTCAGCGAGGGTGGTCGCATCGGCGAGATCTTGCAGAAGGCGCGCGCCACCAGCGAGGAAGATGTGCTGCGCGCGCTCGGGACCCAGCTCGGCATCCCCTTCTCGGCCGACTTGGACTCCAAACAGATTGATGGCGACCTTGCCAATTTGGTCCCCATTGCGTTTGCCAAACAGCACCGTGTGCTGCCAATCAAGAAGGAGGGAAACAAGATCACGGTGGCCACCGCCGACCCGCTCGACGTGGGCGCGTTGGATGACCTGCGAGGTACGGTGGGCGGCGACCTCGACCCTCTGCTGGTTCCCAGCAACAAGATCTTGGACGCCGTGAACCAAGTGTACGGGCGCCGACAAGACGCGGGCACCCTGGGCCAAGGCGAGGGCGAAGACGAAATGGGCGCGGCCGAGGAATTGGTGGACATCCTCGACGTCAACGACGAGGCCCCCATCATCCGCTGGGTCAACGCCCTGATGTTCAACGCGGTCAAGGAACGAGCCAGCGACATCCACATCGAGCCGGGCGAGAAGGACGTCATCGTACGCTATCGCATCGACGGTGTGCTGTACGAAACGCGACGGGCGGCCCGCCAATTCATCCCCTCGATCATCTCGCGCGTGAAGATCATGGCCGGGCTCAACATCGCGGAAAAGCGCCTGCCGCAAGACGGTCGCATCCGGCGCAAGATCGCGGGCAAGGACATCGACATGCGCGTGGCCACCGCGCCCACGGTCAAGGGAGGCGAGCGCATCACCATTCGTTTGCTCGACCGCGAAAACATCCTGCACGACCTGGCCGACATCGGGTTCGGCGACGATCACTTGCGCCAGATGGACGACCTCATCCATCGTCCCCACGGCATCCTCCTGGTGACCGGGCCCACCGGCTCGGGCAAGACCACCACTCTGTATGCGTGCCTGGCCAAGATCAACTCGCCCGATCTCAACATCCTGACCATCGAGGATCCGGTCGAGTACCAACTCGACGGCATCTCGCAGGTGGCGGTGAACGACAAGATCGAACTCACCTTTGCCAATGGACTGCGGTCCTTTCTGCGCCATGACCCAGACGTGATCATGGTCGGCGAAATCCGCGATCTGGAAACCGCCGAGATCGCCATCCAGGCCTCGCTCACCGGCCACCTGGTGCTCTCCACCATCCACACCAACGACGCGGCCGGCGGGATTACCCGCTTGGTGGATCTGGGTGTGCAACCGTTCCTGGTCGCCTCGTCGCTGATGGCCCTGCTGGCCCAGCGCTTGGTACGACGCCTGTGCCACGATTGCTGCGAAACCTACCGGCCCACCGAGGAGGATTTGGTCAGCCTCAGTCTCGACCCGGCGCTTTTCTTTGCCGGCCAGGCGCGCCGTGTGCGCTTCAAGGGCGAGGGCACGCCGCCCCCGCCCGGCATGCTGTACCGGGCGCGCGAAGGGGGCTGCGGCAATTGCCTCAACGCCGGCTACAAGGGCCGCACCGCGATCTACGAGCTACTCATGGTGGATGAGCAAACCCGCCAGCTCGCCATCAAGAATGCCGACGCCGGCACCATCAAACGCGCGGCCATCGAGGGTGGCGGCATGCGCACGCTGCGTGAGGACGGCGCTCAGAAAGTGCTGGCCGGCATGACCGGGGCAGCCGAGGTGCTCATGATCACCACCGGAGACGAGAACTAGTCCGGGAGACGCCCACGTGCCACTTTATGCATGGAAAGGCATCGACGCCGGCGGCAAGCCGGCCACCGGCAACCGCGAGGCCGACGGCCCCAAAGCGCTGCGCCAAACCCTGCGCAAAGAGAGCGTCTTCATCACCGAGCTGCACGAGGTGGTGGCGGGTAAGCAGAGCAAGAGTGCGGTGGCCTCGTCCGCCAGCGGAAGCAAGGGCTTGCGGCGCGAGGTCGACATCAAGCGCCTGTTCGAACGCGTGCGCCCGCAAGACGTAGCAATCTTCACGCGCCAGCTCGCAACCTTGATTCACGCGGGGATTCCCCTGGCCGAGGCACTGGGAGCCCTGGCCGAACAGTCGGATCACCGCAAGCTGCAGATGATCCTGGCCGGCATCCGCCAGAAGGTGAACGAGGGCAGCGCGCTGGCCGATGCCATGGCCGAACACCGGGTCGTGTTCCCCGAACTCTACATCAACATGGTCCGCTCGGGCGAGAGCGCCGGCAACTTGGACGCCGTGCTGGCCCGCATGGCCAACTTCCTCGATTCACAGAACGAGTTGCGCTCCAAGGTGACGAGCGCGATGGCCTATCCCATCCTGATGGCCATCGTCGGCACCGGTGTCATGACCGTGCTCATGGTGGTGGTGGTGCCGCCCATTGCCGGCATTTTCGCCGATGCGGGCAAGGCGCTGCCCTGGAACACGCAGTTCCTCATCGCCGTGGCGGCCATCGCGGGCGGTTACTGGTGGCTGGTGCTGCCGATATTGATCGGGCTTGTGATCGTGCTGCGGCGCTGGGCGCGCAGGCCCAAGGGCCGCGCCCTCATGGACCGGGTGAAGTTGAAAATCATCATTGTCGGGCGCCTCATCCGGCTGCTAGCCGTGGCCCGCTTTGCCCGCACCCTGGCCACCATGCTGTCCTCGGGCGTGCCCGTGCTGACGGCACTCGACATTGTCAAGCGCGTGCTCAATAACACGGTGCTGGAGAAGGTCATCGAAGACGCGCGCATCGCCATCCGTGAGGGCGAATCCATTGCGGCGACGCTGAAGAAGTCGGGCCAGTTCCCCTCGATGATGTGCCACATGGTGGCGGTGGGCGAGCGCTCCGGGCAACTGGAGGCCATGCTGGAAAACGTGGCCGGCGCCTACGAGCGCGACGTGGAGATGGAGGTGAGTCGGATGACTTCTCTGCTGGCCCCCATCATGATCCTCATGATGGCGGTGGGCGTAGGTTTCATCATCTTCTCGATTCTGGTTCCCATCATGGATATGGGCAATATGGTTCAGTAATGCCGGTTTCTACCAACAAGGAGAGAGCTATGACAGACGAGCTGGAGAATCAAACTGAGGCATCGCGGGCCGGGCGCCCGGTGCGAAAACGGTCCGGTGACTCGGGCATGACCCTGATGGAGATCATGATCGTGTTCGCGCTCATCGCCCTCATCATGGGGGCCGTGGGCGTGGGCGCCTTCAACTACTTCAAGAAGGGCCAGGTCAAGACTGCGCGCATCCAGGTCAACGAGATCATGCAGAAGGCGCAGCAGTACATGATGGACAACAACAATGAGTGTCCCAAGAGCATGGATGATCTGGTGGCACAGAAGTACATGCCCCGACGCCAGAAGGATCCCTGGAACAAGGACTTCATCATGCGTTGTCCGGGGCAGATCAACACCGATGGCATCGACGTGATCTCGATTGGGCCTGATGGCACCGAGGGCACGGCCGACGACATCAAGGCCCAGGAGTAGTGACGAGACGACCCACATATGCGGTCTCCGTGCCGGTGGCTCATGCCGCCGCCGGCATGACCTTGATCGAGGTGATGGTGGTGGTGGTGCTCATTGCCTTGATGGTCGGCTCGGCTGTGGCGGGTATCCGCTCTATGGCCAAGAGCGATCTGCGCGCCTCGGCCAGCAAAATGGCGGGCGCCGTCCGCTATCTTTTCGACCGCGCCTCGACCACGGGCAAGGTTCATCGCTTGGTGTTGGACATCGACAAGGGCCGCTACTGGGCCGAGGTAACGGACGACCGCTTCGTCATGGCAGGCGGCCGCGAGACCGAGGAGTCGCGCAAGAGGGAAGCCGACAAGCTGGCCAAGGAGGCCGAAGAGTCCGCCAAGCGCGCGGATGAGAAGGCGGGCCTGGAGGAGATGCAGGCGCGCTACAAGCCGGAACCGTTCCGGCCCAAGCGCGCGAGTTTTGCTGCATTCAAGGAAATGGCGGTGAAGCCGGTGGACCTCAAGGGCGCACGCATCGCCGACCTCTACACCCCGCGCTTGGCCGACCCGCTCGATGTCGGGAAGGGCTACATCTACTTCTTCCCTCTGGGCATGACCGAGGCCGCCATCGTGCACCTGACCGACATGAAGCGAGACGCGGTCTACTCCTTGGTGGTGCATCCCCTGACCGGCCGAGTGCAGATCAAGAACTTCTATGTCCAGCCGCCCTTGGAGAAGCAGTACGACGACGACGGCAAGGAGATCGTCCCATGAGACGGGAGTGGGGAGCCGAAGGGCGAAGCGAACCCTTATGGCCATTCGTGATTCGAGGACACAAGCCTTCGATGGGTCACCCCTCTCCCTTTCGGGAGAGGGGCCTGGGGGTGAGGGCGAAACTTCCTGTGAGCCGGACGCTGAAGTCACCGGGTTGTGGTGATTGCGCCCGCGGCACGATTCGACGTGCAAATGCAATACCCTCACCCCAGCCCTCTCCCGGAGGGAGAGGGTGGTCTACCTCAGCTCTTCCGGCGCAATTCCGCCGCTTAATGTCTATGCCTCACCCAGCGCTCTCCCCGACGGGGAGAGGGTTTGGGAATCGCATTGACGCCATCATCTTGAGGAGGGCGCCCTCCAGGGGCCCCCATGTACAATCTGGCTTCTCGCTGATCGAGGTGATGATCTCCGTCGCCATCCTGGCCATCGCCTTGGTCGTCCTCACACGCACGGTGACCGGCGACGTGCGCTCCACCCTCCACTCTCGCATGCTCACCGCCGCCACCTTCCTGGCGCGGACCAAAATCTCGGCGCTGGAGCAGAACATCCTGGAAGTGGGGTTCAGCGAGATGGAAGGCGAGGACGAAGGCGATTTCACCGAGGAGGGATTTCCTCGCGTGAAATGGTACGCCGCCGTCGAGAAGGTCAAGCTGCCCACCAGTGCGGTTCAGGACGTGCAACAGGCGGCGCAGCAGAAGACCCAGTCCACCAATCCCATGGACCTGCTGGCTGGTTTCATGGGCAGTTTCATGACCACGCTGATGGACCCCATCCGCATCGGACTGGAGGAATCGGTCCGTCGCGTGGTGGTCAAGGTCAAGTGGAACGAGCCCGGGCGGCCCGAGCAGTCCTTCGAGGTCGTCAACTTCATGACTGACCCCTCCAAGCTCGACATGGCCTTGATGGGAGGCTCGGCTGCCGCCGCGGCGGGCGGCAAGGCTGCGACGTCCACGCCAGGCTCGACGGGAACCACGGGCGCAGGTTCGTCCCCTTTCAACTTGAAACCCATCGTAAAATGAAGCGCCGTCGGCTCACAAGACCACCCGTGACCGCGACCAGCGGCTTCACCCTGATTGAGGTGATGCTGGCGCTGACCTTGATGACCTTCGTGACTGCGCTGCTGTGGGGCTCTTTCAGCCAGACGGCGCGGGTGAAGAAACGCATGGAGGACGCGCAGGAGCGGACCCACACCATCCGCGTGGCACTCATGCGCATGACCCGAGAAGTGGAGATGGCTTTCCTGTCGGAATCCGAGAAGATCGGTGTGGAAGAAAAGCGCACCATGTTCGTGGGCACGACCCATGCCGACCTAGACGAGCTGCGCTTCTCCTGGTTTGGCCACCAGCGACTGCGCGCGGACCGGCCCGAGGCCGACACCGCGGTGGTCAGCTACTTCTCTGAACCCGATCCCGATGATCGCATGGTCACCAACCTGATGCGCCGGGAAACCCGCCGCCTGGAAACCAAGGATCCCTTGAAGATCCCCGGTGAAACCTACGTACTGTGTCCGGCGGTGGCCAGCGTGAAGTTCAGCTACTACGACTACAAGAAGAAGGAGTGGAAAGAGGAATGGAACACCATGGGGGCAGACGGCCTGCAATACCTGCCCACGCAGGTGCGCATTGCCCTGACTGTCATCGATGAGCGCGGCCAGGCCGCGACCTTCACCAGCACCGCTCGGCTGCAGGTCACCGAGCGAGTCGGCTACCACCCGAAGGGGTTCGGGGGCTGAGAGCAGGCCATGAACGCACACAGGCCAGTCACTTCCCCAGCACGCTCGGCAGGGTGGCGCGCGATATTGCTCGCGCGCTTCCGTGCGCGCCGCGAGCGGGACCGGCAAAGTGGCGTGGCCTTTCTCATCACCATTTCGTCGCTCTCCCTGCTGATCGCACTGGTGTCCCAGTTTACCTACGGGACCACGGTGGATGCGGCCCAGGCGGCCAACGCCCGCGACGAGGTCCGTGCGCACTATCTGGCCCGCTCCGCAGTGTCGTTGTCGCGCCTGCTGATCAAGATTCAACTCCAATTCGTCGAGAAAATCATGCAGGCGGCGCAGCAGATGCTTGCCGACAAGATGGGCGGTCAGGATCTAGGCATCAGCCTGCGCGTGACCGACTACATAGGGCCTGTCTTGGGCTTCTTTTCCGGCTCCAAGATGGAGACTGCTCTTTTGTCCGGGCTGATCGGAATCGATGCCAGCGAGGCCACAGGTCTGGGCATTCCCACGGGGCACATGGACGCCGAGATCACCAACGAGGACGGCAAGATCGACATCAACTGTGGCGGCGGCATGACTCCTGACCGTTCACGCCAAATCAAGGTGTTCCGGCTCTTGCAGGCTTTGATGGCCTCGCCCCGCTACAATTGGCTGTTCGAACAGCGCAACGCCGAGGGCCAGTTCGTCGACCGCGTCGATCTCGCGCGGGCGATTATCGACTGGGCCGATGCCGACGAGCAGGCCTTTGCAGTCGATGCCAACTCCTCGGGGCCCGAAGACTACCGCTACGACCAGCGCGACGATCCCTACCAGGCTCACAACAACTACTACGACACGGTCGACGAGACCAACCTGGTTCGCGGTATGGACCCAGACTACGCTGAGGCCTTTGCCTCGAATTTCACCGTCTATGCCAGTGACCCGCTACAGAATTGCAGAGTCAACCTGGCCTCGGTCAAGGGTGACTGCACCCCGCTCATCGTGGGTCTGGTGCGCGCGGCGCTCTTCCCCGACCCCAGCAAGCCACCCACGGACCTCAGCATTCTCGATGACAATCGTCTTTATCCGCTGGCCAGCATCCTGTGCGAGCGCAGTCAGGCGGTCGGGTTCGGTTCACTCGACGCGCTGATCGGGGTGCTGAACAATCCCGCGGCTTCCATCGCCCGCGACGATCCACGCTACCAGCTCATGCAGAACTTGACCGGAATCACCATCACAACGAAGCAACTGCAAGATGTGGCGTACGTGGGAGCACCGCGCGTGTACCGGGTGGTGGCCACCGGCGAGTCGGGCAAGGTCAAGAAACGCATCATCGTCATCCTGGACAGCCAAGGCTATCTGGCCAACCCCATCACCAACAACCCCTTGGGCGAGCAAGCTTCGGGCGTCGTCCAATACTGGCGAGAAGAGTAGGAACGAGGCAACAGACTCATGGCTCACACCATCACCGGAATTGACCTGGGATCCTGGTCGGTCAAGTTCTCAGTGTTCGACGTGGGGTTCCGCCGCGTGCGGCTGCACACGTCCTTTGAGGAGCCCGTGCCGCCGGGCGAGGCCCCGCTGGTCGAGCGACAAGCCGAGGCCCTGCGCGCGGGCGTGGCGCGTCTGCCTTCGCAGTCGACCATTCACATGGCGTTGCCTGGTGAGATGCTCTCTCTGCGCGTGCTCGACCTGCCTTTTTCCGACGCGCGCAAGGTTGAACAGGTGGTGGGCTACGAGCTGGAAGGGCAGATCATGCACGACCTGTCCGAGGTCGTCATGGACCACGTCATCCTGTCAGCGACCAAGACCGGCGACAGCGAAGCGGCTGGCTCACGCGCCCTGGCGGTCGCGGCACGCACCGAGACCGTGGCCGCTTTTCTCGCTTCGCTCAAGCAATGCGGGGTGGAGCCGCGCACGCTCTACCCCACCCCGATCGTGTATCACGCCCTGCTGGCCGAGGAACGCACTTCAGCCGAGACTGCGCCGACCGGCTTCTGCCTGTTCATCGACGTCGGCCATCAACACAGCCAACTTTGTTTCCTGCGCGGCGATGAGGCGGTGTTCGGCCGGACCAGCAGCCACGCCGGCGAGGAGCTGACCCTGGCCCTGGTGCGCGCCTCGGGGGACAAGTGGACCTGGGCGCAGGCTGAGCTAGCCAAGCAGACGCATGGATGCGTGCCCAGCCGCGCGCGACCGCCCGCCACGTCTGTGCAACAGCAGCTCGGCGCCGTGTTGCAGGAGGCGATGGCGCCATTCCTGCGCGACCTGCGCCAGACCCTGGCCAGTTTTCGCGCCCAGAACAAAGAGCCGGTGGAGACGATCCTCCTGGCCGGCGGCGGTTCGCGCTTGCAGGGGCTGGCCGAGTTTCTGCAGGAGGAACTGGGCATCCCCACCAGTCTGTGGCCAGCCCCACCTGAGCCCGCGCTCGCCGAGGGGACCGACGAGGTCGAAGCCATATCCGTGGTCGACGAAGAGGGCTCGGCCCAACGCGCACGCCTGGCCTTGTCTTCGGCCCTGGCCTGGGCCGGGGCGCGCGGTCACAGGGAATTGGACCTGCGGCGCGGTCCCTTCCAGTACCGCGCCAACTTCTCGATCATGCGCCAGAAGGCACCTCACCTGGCGCTTCTGGTCGGGGCTGTGCTGGCCTGTGCCGCCGTGGACGGAACCATCGCGCTCCGGCGCCTGTCCAGCGAGCAGCAGCAACTCAAAGAGAGACTGCGCGTGGCCACCAAGGAACTTTTTGGAGAAGCACGCTCCGACGCAACCGAGGTGACGGCGGCGCTCAACCGTTCCTTCCGCGACGAAATGGCGCCCCTGCCCCGGGTCACCGCCTACGACTTGCTCGGCCAGATCTCGCGCAAAATGCCCGCTTCAGACCAGGTGGCCATCGATGTGCAGGACCTGGAAATCAAGTCCAAGAAGACCAGCATCAAGGGCACGGTGGATTCCGCCGCGTCGCTTGACGACGTGGTGGCCAAGCTCAAAGAGATCGATTGCTTCGAAGAGATCAACAAGGGCCCCCTCACCGAGGTCAGTGGTGGGGCCAAGCAGTTCAGCCTGACCATCAACTCGAAGTGCCCATAAGGAAGTCATGGGATTCTTCAAGCGTCTGCTAGGAAAAATCGCAAGTGGGCTGCGACGACCCGTGGTCTATGCCACCGCCGAATGGAACCGGATGGCCGTGCGCGAGCGCAAGCTCATCTCAATCTTGGCCGCCGCCGTCGCCATGCTTGCTCTGCTCTTGACCGGGTACCTCATCGTCGATGCGCTGCAGGAGATCAGCACCAGCAACCAGGACGCACGCGAAGCGCTCGCCGCCATCGCCACTCGTCGCGACATCTACCTGGACGCCAAGTCACGCATGGTCTCGCAGGAAGCGCGCATCGGCGTCGAACCGCCGCAATTGGCCGCCGATCTGGAAGCCGCGGGCAAGGAAGCCGGCATCGAGATTCCGGAAACCGTGGATCGCCCGCCCGCCCCGGCGGGCAAGCGCTACCTGGAGCACAGCCTGGACGTGAAGCTGCGCAAGGTGGGCCTGAAGGAACTTGCGAATTTCCTGAGCAAGATAGAAACCAACCCTCGGCTCATCGCGATCACGCGTTTGCAGATCCGGCACAGCTTCGGCGAAGGCGACAAGCTGGACGTGGAGTTGACCGCCACCGCCTACGAGCGCTTGAAGGACGACAAGAAGAAGAAGGCCGCGCCCGCGGCGAAGGGCAAGGGCTAGTGCCTCCGGTCAGAATTTCGGCCACGTTTGGGCGGCCGATCCATCCCGGCCGGCTGCGTTGCTCCTCGGTTACATACGTCGAGTATGCGCCCTCGTCGCGCCTTGCCGTCCGGGCGCCTCGTCCACCGAAACATGACCGCTCTTCTGACCGGAGGCACTAGATGATTGGCGAACGCATGCGCAAGTACTGGAGGCTCGCAGCCACTGCGGCCTTTGGTCTGTTCGTGTTCTTCTTGGTCCTGGTCCTGACCCTGCCCTACGGTCGACTGAAGGACTTCCTGGTGGCCTTGGCCGAGCAGCAAGGCTATGACGTCGAGGTCAAGTCGCAGGGGCCCGCGCTGGGCCTGGGCATCCGACTCAAGGATGTCACCGTCGCCACGCGTCCCTCGGGCGGGGGCAAGCCCACGCGCATCACCATCCCGGTGGCCAGGGTGGGCTGGTCGCTCTTGGGAGCGCTGGCCGGCCGCAAGACCTACCAGGTTTCGGCCAACGTATTCGGGGGCGATGTGGACGTGGAATCCAGCCGCAGCAAGACCGAGAGCGCGCTTCACGTATCGGCCACGGCCATCGATCTATCCGAGCTCCCGTGGGTCAAGGCCGCCATTAACCTGCCCCTGTTTGGCACACTGGAGATGAAACTCGACGAGAAGATGCCCGGCCTGCGCGCCGCTGCCACAGTGGGTTCACTGACCTGGACCTGCCGCGCGTGTGCGCTGGGCGACGGCAAGGCCAAGCTGATCATCCCGGGCAACCCGCTTCTGGCTGAGGGATTGGGACTTCCCAAGATCCGTCTGGGCGATTTCGTGGGCCGCGTGGCCATCGACAAAGGCGTGGGACGCCTGCAGGGCGTGCAATCCAAGTCGCCTGATGGCGAGCTCTTTGTAGAGGGCGAGATCAAGCTGAACGATTCTTTGGCCTCTTCGTCGCTGGATCTCTACGTCCGCTTCAAACTGAGCGACGCTCTCCTCAAGAGTTCCGAAAAGCTGCGCACCATCATGGAAATTGCCGCCGCCGGGGGCAAGCGTCCCGACGGGCTTTACGGCTTCCGCATCAGCGGACCGCTGACCCACCTGGGAGCGCCGGTCTGGACCAAGACCTCGCCTTTCGGTGCGCCGGCCTCAGGCCCCAAGCCGCTTCCGGCCAGGGCCGTCGCCGCGCTCCCGCCACCGCCGCCAGCGCCGGCCCCAGCGCCTGCCTCAGAGCCGGCCCCGCCCCCGGCGCCTCAGCCTGCCGCCGCAGAGCCCTTGGCGCCCGCTGTGCCTCCGGCCCCTCCGCCCCCTCCGCCAGTGGCCAAATTCCCTGGATACGATCCGAAGATCGACGAGCCGCCCCACGAAGAGGAGCAGCCTCCCCCGCCGCCGGCCCCGGAACCGACGCCAGCCCCACCGGCAACGCCAGCGCCAGCAGCCACGCCCCCCGCGCCCGGGCCAGCGCCGCCGGCACCGAGCGAGCCCGCTGTCCCGAAGCCCGTTGAGCGCTAGGCGAACGCTTTCACTGGCTAGCGAGCAAGGGACCGCCGCCCAGTCCCATCCTTCTCACACGATCGCAGAAGGTCGAACGCGAAATGCCCAGCGCCGCAGCGGCACGGCGCCGGCTGTTGCCGTTGCGGCGCAAGGCCCACACGAACACGTCAGTCTGGATCTGCTCGAAGGACTTGTTACGCAGAGGCAGCAAGTCACTCTCGATCCCAAGCGCCGCCGGAGGGACGAGGTCGCCCGCTGCAACCATCGGCCCGCAACCGTCAGCCGCGCGTGACATCCTGGGCGTGCCGTCGTCCGTCGCTTCGATCTCCACACTGGCGCCGTCGATCACGGCGCTGGTGAAGAGTGCGGCTCGGCGAATCACGTGGCGCAATTCGCGCACGTTGCCGGGCCAGTCATGCGCCTGCAACTTGGCAGCGGCGTCTGCCGTGATGACCCGCGCACCGAGGTCGGGCTTGAACTCATCGAGAAAGTGCTGCGCCAGAACCAGCACATCCCCGGGTCGGTCGCGCAAGGCCGGCAGCCGCAGCTCGAAACCGGCCAGGCGATGGAAGAGATCGAGACGGAACGAGCCGCGCTGGGTGTCCCGTCGCAAGTCGCGCAAGGTGGTGGCCGCCACGCGCACCTCCACCGCGGTCTCGCCGCTGCCGCCCACCCGCCGGATGCGCCCGGTTTCCAAAGCGCGCAACAGCTTGGGCTGCAGGTCCATGGGCAGCTCGCCGATCTCGTCGAGCACCAGGGTGCCCCCGGCCGCCTCTTCGAACCAGCCCGCGCGACGCGATCCCGCGCCCGTGAAAGCCCCGCGTTCGTGTCCGAAGAGCTGACTCTCGGCCAGTTCGCGCGCCAGGGTGCCACAGTTGACCGCGACGAACGGCCCCTTGGGCCGCGGACCCAATTCGTGCAGGACGCGCGCAAGCAACTCCTTGCCAGTTCCGCTTTCGCCCGTCACCAGCACGGGGATGCGGCTGGGTGCCACCCGCGCGGCACGCGCCAGCAACAGGCGCAGCGCTGGATCGTCGCCGACAATGGCCTTCAGGGTCGGACTGGTCGGGATCTCGCTCATGCCATGCTTGTCGGCGTGACTCAGCCAAAGTTGCGTGAGAACCCGCGACCGTCGACGGCGACGTTCGACCGCAATGCCGCAGCATGGCGCGCGACATGAACTTGACACGGGACATATGTTCCGTACCATACGTTTGTTCAGTAACCCCGCGAGAGGAGCGCCCATGGGCCACCTGACTATCGTTCGCGACGACGATCCTGCCAGCGACCTGACCGACCGCCAGCGCGAGGTGCTGGATTTCATCTCTGGATCGATCACCAAGTGCGGCTATCCGCCGACCTTGCGCGAGATCGGCAGCCACTTCGGCATCCGTTCCACCAACGGGGTGAACGATCACCTGCGCGCCCTTGAGAAAAAGGGCTACTTGCAGCGCGAGGATCTCAAATCGCGCGCCCTGCGCCCCTTGCTGTCCACCGGCCAGACCGTGGACGTGCCGATTCTTGGCAAGGTTGCGGCCGGGCAGCCTCTGCTGGCTGTGCGGAACTACGAGGACACGGTCAAGGTGGATCGCTTTTTCATCGGACAGAGCCGCGAAGTCTTCGCCCTGCGGATCAAAGGCGAATCGATGATTGAGGACGGAATTCTGGATGGCGACTACGTGTTTGTGCGCAAACAGCTCCAGGCCAATGTGGGCGAGACGGTGGTGGTCATGATTGGCGACGAAGCCACGGTCAAACGCTACTACCCAGAAGGCGACTCAATCCGTTTCCAGCCGGCCAACGCCGCCATGGAGCCCATTGTGGTGCGCAAGCGGGATTTCCGCAGCGTGAATCTGCTGGGCGTGGTGATTGGGGTGTATCGCAAGCTGCACTGAGAAGGAACGACTCACGCAGCGAAGCCAGTTTGCCCCGGATTTCACCACAGAGAGCACAGAGTTCACAGAGACGGATGGGAAGAAAGGAAGGGCTCGGATCCGGATCCGAAACCCCTTCCTTCCGGCCTCTGTGGCCCCTGTGCCCTCTGTGGTTGGACTCCGGCTCGCACCGTTGGCCGTCAAGTTCCGAGAGAGCTGTGGTTAGCACCCATGCCCCGATGGGGAGAGGGTCTCGGAAACCGATCGACGTTGTCGCCTTGAAAGCGGCGCATCTGAAGGCCCTGACAGCCATCGTGGCTGTTGCCTTGGTCGCTGGATGTGGCAGCGGCGGCAGCAACGGCACCACCAACAGCCCCGCGACTGGCTGCGTTTGGCCAGCTTGCGTGACCAGCTTGCTCGCCACCTGCGTGCCGTCAGGGGAATGCACAGCTCAGGTCGACACGGTCACAGGTTCGGCGACCTTCTGTTATGCGAACGGGGTCACAGTCAAGCGTACTGCCAATGCGGCCGCGTTGTCGATAGTAGAGACCTGCGTCAATGGCGGTCAGGTCTCCTATTCGATAGAGGAACATACCCAGATTGTCGGTGGAGTCCCAGGTGGAGCGGCGTTCACAATCAAGGATGGTTCAGGTGGAGTTGCCGTCACGGGCTCAGTGTCCGACAGCACCGGCCTCGTGGTCGCGTGCAGCGACGGCTCAAAAGCGACTCTCGCTGCCACCTGCGACCTGCCTAGCTCCCAGGGTGTGGGCACGCCGGACGGTGGCGCGCTGACGTTCGCGTGCGACGAGTCCGCAGCCTGCGTGCCGTAGCCACGGATAGAAACCCGCCCGGCCGCAATTACAGCTTGTGCGCCGTATTGCAGAACGTCGCAGACGGCTCTGCATCCCGAGTCGTTAGCGTCGTTCCGGAGACACAGTAGTCGAGCGGAGTGCTACCACTGGCGTATACGATTCTGCTGCCAGAAATCGTATAGGCCTGCGGTGCTGTGGGTGCGTTCACTTCGAGCGATACAGAGCACGCGCAATCTCCGCTTGCAAAGGAGCACGCAGCGGTCGAAACATACTGGCGATTCAGCAGCGTCTGCTGAAAGCCGGTGCAGGCCGTCGCATCGAGAGCAGTCGTCGGTCCGCCAATGGTTCCAACACACGTCGGCGAATAGAGGACACTTGTGTCGAACGTGATGGTTAGATTGTCGGTTTCAATTCCACTGGCGAAAGCGGCTGTCCCCGCCATGGCCGCGGTGGCGGTCTGAACCTGGGTACACGCTGGAAACGGTCCCCCGGGTATGATCGCCAGGTAGGCAGCCAGATCCCCTTCAACGCAAGTGCTATCCATCTGCCAAGTGCCGTCCAACGTTCCGCCGCAAGGCGCGGCGGCATTGCAAGTTCCAGCGTTGCCACTGCTGTTGCCGCCACATCCCAAAGCAATTGCGCTGAAAACAATGGCTTGAACCAAGAACGATAGATTTCTTTCCATGGGCAAAATCATGGCACAAATTTCCACAACGGGTAAAGGGTATTCCTTCGTAGCGTCACCGTTTCCTGGCAGACGCGCGCACGGGATACAGGGCACAGAGGACTTTGCGGTCATCGGGCGACAGGTCGCGCAGAATGGGCGCAGTGGCCAGTGATTCAACAGGGAACATGGCCGCGCTTCGCAATGCCGAGCCGGCCGCGCTGCACAGCGGAAGCCGGTGCCCCTGATTATCCACAAAGCGTCGCTCGCGCTCGGTCATGGCACAGTTGTGACCCAGGCCCAGGATGTGGCCAATCTCGTGTATCAGAACGGTCTGCAAGTCGCGCGTGCGCGAGACGCTCTGACTGACCCTGCCGTCAGTGCTGAAACGGAAGTCCACCGCGTTCAGCTCGATGTCGGCCTCGCCGATCTCGGCGACCATTGGCTGGCCCGGACGCGGCTTGGCATAGAGCGACGTCAGGGCCAGCATGTTGGCGGGGTAGCGAGCCAAGACCTCGGCCCTGCCGTTGCGGCTCCAGCGCTCCTCGCGAAACGAGAGGCTTGACACCCCATCCTCGACCACTTCATTGTCTGTTGTGCCCTCGGCCAATCGCAGCTCGACGCCGCTGCACGGATTGTTGCGATGGTCCCAGACCGCCAACGCTTCGGCCACAGCCCGGCGCACCTCGGCCTCGCTCACTATGAACACGCCCTTCAGACCTAATTGGCCAGTTGTCCCGTTACCAGATCGTAGTTATAGGAGTTCTCCGCTTCAATTATCTCGTTATCTCGACTCAAAGCGCAGATATAGCTGGAGAGAATCGCCGCCACTCCACCAGCAACCAGGTATTTCGACGTGTTTGTCCATTCCTTGGAATTAGCGCGGACTGCTACGGCCCCGGCCAAGAGCCCGATTGCGGCTAAGGCAGAGCCCATCACCGCGCCCTGAAAGATCCTCGCGTGATGTGCGTGTCTCCTTGCGTCCTTTGACCCGCTCACCGCGTCATCCGGAACCACCGAAAGGATGTTCGGCCCAACCGCCCTTCCGTTCTTTGAAAATCGCAGCCCGAACGCTCCCCAAAAGGAAGACTCCACGCGCAGGAATCGCCTATCCACGCTCAACTGAGTGTTTTCATCACGAACTGATGTCCCATCTATTCGCGATGGCACCTCGCCAGAGCTGTTTTGCGCCGAGGCGTTTCGTGAAGATAGCAGGCAGATGACCACTCCCAGCAGGACGTATTGCAGACCAATGCCACCGGTCCCTGGGGAAGTTTGAGCGTGCCGTAGAATGAGCATCGGTAGCCTCCTTCAGATTTTTGAAACTTCACTTATCGAGGAATGGCGCGCAAATCCCGCGTATTCCTAAGCCAATTGACAAACCGTCGGTTGACGCAATAACAGCTACTCCCGTCTGGTTTGTGCCCCCGCACCGTGTTCCTGGGCGAAGATTTCCTGCGAAATCCTTCGCAAGATCAAGGTAACCGAGATCCTCTGTCCTTCACGCATCATCTCCAGAACCCACTTTGTTCCCGGCTCTGCCATGAACTCTCGCCATTCAAATTCTCGTGCTCTCCACACACGATCCCCATTGATCTTCAGGATTCGATCACCCTTATGAAGCCCACTTGTTCCTTCGCCTGAATCAGACCAGGTGACCCTGATGGCGGCATTGCCGGCAAGCGCCGGTTCGTCGGCGACAAGAACCCCCGCAGAAGAATGGGCGCACGCACCATTGCGTTCCAGCGCTCGGACCACTCGCTCGACCAGGCGGCTTGGTATGACAACACCCAGTCCACCTTCTCCTCCCAAGACAGCCGCATTGACGCCGACCACGTAGCCCTTCAGGTCGAGGACTGGGCCGCCGCTATTTCCCGGACCGACAAGAGCATCGGTGAAGAGGTAGTCAACGAATGATTCAGCAACGAAAGTGCCGTGCGGAACTCTGCCGCGCGCGGAGAGAACTCCAACAGTAACGGCGTTGAGCACGCCTCCAGGACTCCCCATCGATATCAACCAATCACCAACGCGCAACGTCTCTTCCTCCTGGAACGACAGGACATGTGAAAGACTCCTCCCCGAATGGAAGCGCAGCACCGCCAGGTCGACCTCGGGATCGACGCCTACGATATCCACTGGCTCAGACTCACCGTCGCTTGTTTCGGCCGCGATAGCGCTCGCACCCCATATCACATGATGATTCGTGGCTATCAAGGTCGCGCCACCCTTCCCACGGAAAAGAAACCCCGCGGCCGATCCTTGAATCGCGCCTTTGCTGGTGTGGATCCCGACTACGGCCGGCAAGGCAGTGTCCGCCACATCCGCGATCGCTGCCTTCGCCGACCGTTGAACGCTGTGGTTGGGTGGACCGCAGGCACCTGCCCAAAGGGCGACCGGTAACAGCGTCCCAAGCTTCGTGTGCCAGCGTCCATCCATTGCCATCCAATTCCCTCGGATATCTGGGTTCTGCTGGACTGGCAAATGCGCTAGTGGGTCAATAGCTTATGACCCAACAGCATCCGTCGGTACAGCTGCTGCCAGACGGGCAGGTGCCGTAGGTTCCTCCGGTGCCTGAGCAGGAAGCAGGTGATGCGACGGTCGCACATGACGTCCCGTCAAAACCACAATTTCCCAAACAACATCCGTAGAGGCAGCTATTTCCTGGCAAGCAGTCAGAGTCCACGCTGCAGGTGTCTCCTGTGCAGCGGCCGGCGTAGGTTTGTGGGTTTAGGCAGCAACCCTCAACGCAGAGCGAGCCACTGCCGCAGTCGCCATCTTTTTCACAAGATGTCGCTCCGCCACTGCATCCTACTGGCCCCAGCAGGAATTGTACAGAGCCGGCCGGGATGGAGGTCCCACTGCAGCATCCGTCGACGCAGACCTCATTTCCACACGAAAAATCCGTTGTACACTGTTGACAATCGTCGCCAAAAGCCTTGTCGCAGATTTTTGTTGAAACCGCACAAGTGATACCACCAGCAACGGCCCCAGCGGCGCCGCCAACGATTGCCCCGTAGGGGCCACCGGTAGCAAATCCAACACAGGCCCCAACAATTGCACCCCCAACGATTCCACCGACCACTGACCAGAACCCTGTGGGAATTGGGGCGCCCGACAACTGCAATCGTTCAAGCGCCGAAAGTGATTGGAAGCTGGCCAGTAGGAATCCTGGAACGGCGAGAAGGGCGGCGCTGTGTGCACCGGTCGCAACGGCGGCGATGGTGCTTTCCACACTCGCCAGCTCGGGAGACTGAGCCAGGACCATCGTTTGAGCATAGAGCGATCCTGATTGGGGGGCTGTCGCTGCCGCTGCCGCCTGATTTGCGTTGATTGAATTGGTCACGTTGCACGGAATTGTCGCCGAATCTGCCCTTAGCGCGTCGCCGGTCAGCCGGAGCAGAATGATTGCCGCATTAGAGAGAAGGCTGGTGCGAAAACCAGGCACGCGAGCGAGCTGTGCAGGGGAGAGAGTAGCGGGATCTCCGAGCAGGTCGGCGTTGGCGGCGACAAGAGCTGCGGCATCGAGCAGAGATGACTGAAATGGGCTTAGCTGCGGCCCCATCGCAGACTTGGTTGTGGCAATCCAGGCCGCATACTTTGGATTCGCGATCAGGGCGGCGGTTTGTTGTCGAAGTGCAGCGCTTGCACTCGTATCTGCGAACAGTTGCAAGAGGGCCGTGGTCAGCCCGGCTGAGCAGGTAGGTGAGTTGGCCGACGCCACCACCGACTGCTGCCCGATCGTATAGGTGAGGTTGCTGTTTATTTGGAACAACTGGAATGTTGCGATTGGAACCTGTCCTGGAACGAAGAGGATAGGCTGTCCCAGATCCGCTGGACCGGGCGAGAAGAAGTTGTGTGGACCGGCCCCAAGTGTGACGTTTGCCCCTGTCGTGTTGATGTATCCGTAGACCGCACCATATGTCGAGGAATTGATCTGCGTGACGCAGTTGAGCGTCGGAGTCACGCCGGTAGTCGCTTGCGGGATTCCTGACCCCTCGTTTGAATTGGCCGATTCACCGCAGGCGCCAACGGCTGTGACGACGTAGTAGTACGTGGTGCCGCTGGTGAGACCAGTGTCGATGAAGCTTGTCAATGTGGGCGACGCGACGGTCGTATACGACCCTCCGCTGGTAGTGCTGCGTTTCACGTTGTAGTTCGTCGCCCCTGGGGAAGCAGACCACGCCAGGCTGACCTGCCCACTTCCACTTGTGGCTGAAAGGCCGCTTGGCACTGTGGGCGGACCGATGACCACGTCGGTAGGACAAGAGGTGCTAGTTCCTGTGCAGGTCTCAGCAGGGTCGCACGCGCCAGTCGAGACGCGGCAAATCGTGGACGCCGTCTGGAAGACGTCAGGCGGGCACGCAGCGCTAGTTCCTGTGCAGTATTCGGCGGCGTCACAGAGGCCAGCTGCCGGACGACACGCCAGCGAGGCCTGCAGGAATGCGTCCACTGGGCAGCCCGCGTCGCTCCCGTCGCAAACCTCGGCCACATCACAGAGGCCGGCGACCGGACGACAGACCGTTCCCGCGGGCTTTGCCGGATTGGAGCATGTGCCCATGCCGGGATCGCAGATCCCAACGCTGTGGCAAGTGTCCTTGGCCGTGCAAACGATGCCGTGGCACTTGGCCGTGATGGTTACCGCCGTGCAGACGCCAGGCACCTGGCATTGGTTGGTCGGGCTGCTGTAGGTCGTGACGCCTGCCTCGGTGACGGCAAAGCGGTAGCTTCCGGTTGGAACCCAAACCTTGGCCAGGCCGGTGCTGTCCGTGACGCCAGTGTTGGTAGTCGGGGTCGCGCTGTTGTACGCAACCACAGTGAGCCCGGAGAGTGGGTGTCCGCCGCCATCCACCACCGTCACCAAGGCCAGCGTGCTGTCGGAGAAGCGAAGATTGTCCAGCAGGTACGGCTTGGTTGCGTTGTAAGGCGCGTTCACCACGATGGTTACACGCAGATCGCTGTACGTCCCGCGCAGCTTGGCCAGCACGGCGGACGTTGGCGTGAAGGTAACCGTGTTCCACTGCCCGACCGGGAGTGGAGTCAAGTCCACCTGACCGAGGTATGTGTTGTTCAGACCCAAGGAAGTACTATTGAGATACAACTGCGTGGCGCCGTAGTTCTTTGGGCTGATTTGCTTCAGCTCGGTGGGCAACATGATGTCGTAGTGGATCGCGCTTCCCACGCGTGATCCCAGGGACGTCAAGGCCACGCTCTGAACCGGCACATATCCGTGCGACGCGACAGCCAGCGAACGGGAGCCCTCGGACGCCGTGGTCGAAACGCTGAGCGTGCCTGGGCCACTTTGAATGATCGCCCAGTCGGTAACCGTCGCTGCCTCGAATCCCAGCACCCGGTCGATGTCGACCGAGGTCAGTGCCTGGGTCGTAACCTCTACTGTAGCATTGCCTCCAGTTTCAGTTACCCCCCCCCCCCGTGACACGCTACAGCAAGAGACGTCATCATCGCCATCGCGCCTTTGCTCACCGTGCTCCATCTCGTCTTCGTCATCGCTGAGTCTCCTCTCTATGTCGACCTGAAAACCGGCGGCCAAGTGCTTCCCCGGCTAACGCCACCGGTACCGCGCACCATTGAAGCGACACTGCCCGAGCCTGTCAATGGACTTCTTCAGTGACCGAGGCTGACCACGTGCTCGGCCTCGCGCTCGGGCGCAAGGTCGACCAGTCCGCGGTCGAAGGTCGCCAGTCGTCCCCCGCGGCGAATCGCCAGGGCCAACAAATGCGCATCGGTCACCTGACCGTGACTGCCGGTGATTCTGATCACTCGACCGCCAACGGTCCTGCCTGAATGACGGCGCCAACCAAATCGATCGTCGCGTTGTCGCTGGTCACGGTCGAGATGGTCAGTCGCGCCAACTTGATCTCTACATTTTGCCCGGCTGAGATGGGGCTGAGGAGGTTCGCACCCACGACCAACCTGCCCGCCGAGTCGGGCGCATCGCAATAGCAAATGCCACCGTCATACGGGAGGCTGAGCAGCACGGTCGCGTCGCCCTTGCCTTCCGGAGTCCACGAAACCTCGAACGCCTGACTGTGGTCGACAATGACCGGCGACGGTCCAATCGGCGGCGTGACCCCATCGAGCGACGGCCCCATCTGCAACGCTCCCGAGAACGACTCGACCTCGTTTCCGGTCGCGAGAACCCGGAGGGCGTCGCCGGGGCTCCACGGCTGGCTGTCCACCGGCGCATAGTCGCTGAGTGGCACAAACCAGGACCAGCCCAAATCGGACATCCCATATAAATCGCCAGAATCGTCCAGCGTCGCAAGATTGGTCGCCCCCGTGGCGGCAGCGATGGTTATCCTGCCGGCATCCGGGGGCTTCCCGGGGAGAGGCAGCCCGCGTTCCTCGACTCCGCAGCAACAATTTGGGCAGCCGCCGATGGGAGGGCGCGGCCCTGTCGTTAAAACCGCCCGAGAGACGTAACTGGTGGTCACCTCGTCATGCGTGATCATTGCCAGAACGACCTCAGAGTACATTGCCTCGGGACTCGTGTCGGCAGTGCCGGTGTCTAGGTCGGCACCGGTCACCGCGTCGATGGCCCAGGCGTCGCTCGCACCCGCAGCATCTCTGGCGATCCGTACGCCACTCCGCCCGCATCCCGCCGCGCTACCGAGAAGCGCGACGACGAGCCATTGGGTCAAGGGACGCATGGCAAGCAAACATCCTTTCTGGGAACCACATTCTGCACGCTCCCGATCGCTGGGAACAGGATTTCTGCTCAACCGGCGCGACGCCCTCCAGGCACGAGCCCGGCCCTGGCCTGTGGTGAAATCCGGGGCAAACCTTCGGTAAACTGCGGTTAGCACCCATGGGCGGAAGGAAAGGGACTATGTCCGCGACCAGGGCTAAACTGGGGCCGTGTTGACCATCGATCGCCGCATTATCCCCCTTTTCGCTGCAGTGCTTTTCGCCTGCGCGGGCCGCGAGCCTGTGCCGCAGGCGCCGACGGCCTCGCCTGGACCAGAAGCCCCGGCTGTCATGCAACCGCCGGCTTTTGTCCCGCTGGGCACTGATGGCGGCTCGAAGGCGCCGTGGCACGCGGGCTCGGCTGCCAATCAGATCCGGCAGGCGATCTTCACCGGCGCATGGACCGCCGTGCGCGACAAACACTTCGACAAGACCCTGGGCGGCCTGGACTGGGATGGCCTGCGCAGAAAGTACGAGCCGCTCGCCCTGGCCGCGCCTGACGAGCCGACCTTCTATCGTCTGCTCAACGAGATGCTCGGGCTGCTCGGGCAGTCGCACTTGCAGGTGCATGGCCCGGGCGAAGAAGCAGCGCCGCCGCCCGACGAGATCCCGGCGCCACACACCAAGACCGCTGCTGCCGACGCCATCCGCGAGGCTGGCGACGACTATGGCGATCCCGGGCTGCTCATCCGCATCATCGAAGGCAAGCCGACCATCACCCGGGTGCGCCCCGGCTCCTCGGCGGCAGGCGCAGGCTTGCGGCCCGGCTTTCTGGTGACCCACATCGGGGGCCGCGCTCTCGCCTCCTTGCCGCCCTCGGGCCGCGCGCTGCGACCCGTGGAAGAACGCTTCCGTCTGCGCCAACTGGCAGCGCGCCGTCTGGCTGGCCTGGTGGGCAGTCGGGTGAGTCTGCGCTGTCTCGACGAGAACGATCGCCCGATCGAGGTCATGCTGGAACGCGATCCCCCGGTGGCACGGGCCATCCAGGTGCTCAACATGTCGCCCGTGGTTCCTGAGGTTACCAGCCGACAGGTCGGCGAGGTGGGCATCGTGGCCTTCAACGTGTTTCTGCTGCAGCCCGTGCTGGCTGAAGTGCAGAAGGCCATCGACGGGTTCCGCGCCCGCGGCGACAAAGCCATCATCATTGACCTGCGCGGCAACCCGGGCGGCATCGGCGCCATGGTCATTCCCCTGGCCGCGCGCCTGTCTGCCACGCCACTGACCCTGGGCACCATCGTGTATCGCGACTTCTCCAACGTGCTGGCTACCACCGCCTCGCTGGGCATCAAGCCCTTCACCGGCCGGGTGGTCATCCTGACCGACGAAGGCACCGCCTCGACCTCGGAGATTCTCACGGCTGGGCTGCAAGAAGCAAAACGCGCCCTGGTCGTCGGGGACACCACCGCGGGCGCGGCCCTGGGATCAATTATCGAGGAGCTGCCCGGCGGCGCGGTGGTGCAGATCCCGGTGGCTGACTTCAAAACACCCAAGGGCATGACCATCGAGGGTCGCGGAGTGCAGCCTGACCGTCGGGTGTTCGAGACGCGCGCGGGTTTTCTCGCCGACCGCGACGTGGTACTTGACGCCGGCCTCGACCTGGCCAAAGCATCGCGCCCGTGACAATCGCTGTTCTCATCTCCCTGTTGGCCGCAGCCCCGGCCCAAGACGCGACACCGCTGCGCCCGGCGCAAGCGATATTGGCCGACTACGCCGACGCCGTGGGCGGCCGCGAGGCATGGAAACAGCTGCGCAGCGTGCACGTCAAGCGCAGCCTGACCGTGGCCGGCCAAGGCGCCAACGGCAGCGAAGAGCACTGGGCCACGGCCGACGGAAAGAACCTGAGTGTATCGACTCTGCACAACGTCGGGACTTTTCGCCAAGGCTGGGATGGCCGCACAACCTGGTCGCAGGATCCGGTTTTCGGATTGCGCAAGCTGGATGGCGCCGAGGCAGAAGAAGCGCGCATCAACGGCGCCTGGAACGCCGAGCCCGATCTGGCGAGTCTCTATCTCAGTGTCAAATCCGTGCCGCCGCCCAAGGAAACCACGGCAGAAGCTGGCGCCAGCCTTGAATGCGTGGAACTGCAGAAGAAGCTCGGCAAGCCGTCTGTGCTGTGCTTCGACGCCAAGACACATCTGCGCGCGGTGCAGACCGGGGTGCAGCCCTCGCCGGGCGGGGACATTCCGTACAAGCTGGTGTTCGGCGACTGGCGCACGGTCAAGGGCATCAAGACCTGGTACCTGGAGAAAATGACCGCCGGCCCCACCACCGTCGAGGGCCGCATCACCAGCCTGGTATTCGACGAAAAGATCCCGGCGAGCCGATTCAAGATGCCAAAGCCGTGATCAGATCTCTTCTGGCAGGTCTGCAGCCAGGCCCGCATCCCGGTGGGCGAAGTAGTTCACCACCAGGCCTTCCTTGAGCGCGCTCTCGCACACCAGGGCGCCGGGATAGCCGGTCAGCTCCAGCAGGGTGCGCAGCACGACTGTGCCGGGCAAGAGAGTGTCCGCGCGCAAGGCGCTCAGCCCGGGAAGAGCGGCACGCTCTTCTTCGCTGGCGTCGGCCAGGCGCTGCTCCAGCGCTTTCAGATCGTCGAGCGACAGCGCGAGGTGACGACCCAACCCTTCGCCGGCCTTGCCCGCGACCGGCGCGACCTTGCCCGCGCTGCCCTTGGCCAGCCGAGCCAGCGCCAGCGCCGTGCCCGAGGTGAAGGTAACGAAGTCGAAGCCCACTTTCTGCATCTGCCGGATCGCCGGCTGCGCCAACACGCGCACGCGCGTCTCGGCGGTGAGCAGGTCCGCGCGGGACATCTTGCCGGTGAAGGCGCACTCGTCACGCAGACGCAACACGCCCATCGGCAGGGAGGTGGCGAACAGGCACTCCTTGGCGTCGCCCACCAACCCCTTGATCGAGCCACCGCCCACGTCGAAAAGCGCGACCTTGTGCTTGTCCAGATCCAGCGCCTGGCGCGCGCCCCAGTAGATGAGCGTGGCCTCCTTGAACGGGTCGAGCACCTCGACTTTGAGTCCCACCTCGCGCTCGACAGCGCTCACGAACTCGGCCCCGTTGCGCGCCTCACGGATGGCGCTGGTGGCGACGGCCACCGTGGTCTCGGGCTGATGCCGATCAGCCAGGCCGCGCAGCTTGCGCAAAGCCTCCAGGCCGCGCGCGAAGCCGTCTTCGGGAATGATGCCGTCACGCAATGATTCCGCGCCCAGCCGCACCATCTCCTGCGCCTGTTCGAGCAATCGCAAGCCGCCCTGACCATCCGCCTCGGCCACCAGCAGGTGGAACGAGTTCGACCCGAGGTCGTAGGCCGCCACGCGCGAGCGCGGGCCGGCGGCCACCGGCATTTCTTCCGAGTTTCGGATGAATCTCAAACCAGGCATCGTCGTGCGTTCCTACCATTGCGCAGTAACAAACCGGCACAGGAATCGTAGCACGCGCCCCTTCCACCGCTGTCCTGGTCACGAAAACTCGTGCGGATTTCCACGGGCGGCGTAACATCGGCGGCGATGAGGGGAAGACGCATGGTATCGAAACTGAATACGGCCTCTCTGGGAATTCTCGCCGTGCTGGCCATGGGTGTTGTGCTTCGCGCGCCGGAGGCCGCCGCTGCGGGTCTGGACAAGCAGAGTACGGCCAACGCGAAGCAGGCTACCCAGCTCTACAAGACGGGAAACTACGAAGAGGCCGCGAAAATCTTCCTGCAATTGAGCATCGACAACCCGAGCATGCCTGTCTTCGTGCGCAACCTGGGCGCCTGCTACTACTATCTGCGCCGTCCCGACCCGGCCATGTCCAACCTGCGCGAGTACCTGCACAAGAAAAAGGACATCGCGCCTGATGACCGGGCCGAGGTGGAGGGCTGGATTTCAGAGATGACCCTGCTGCGCCAGCGGGGTTCAACCCCGACACAGGTAGCGAGCCCGGCCCCGGCCGCCTTGCCAGCGACGGCTCCCGCCGCCGCGCCTTTGCCGCCAGCGGCCCCGGCCGCGACGCTGGCGGTACCGCCCGCCTACGACGCGCCGACGCAAGCTCCGGCCACCGGACCGACTACCGCGACGACGCCTGACATGGGCTCGGCCTATGCGAGGGCGCAAGTGCCCCCGCCCGCGGAATCTGGCTCGCAAGACGGTCGCAAGACGGCAATCTGGGTGCTGGGCGGGGTAGGCGTGGCGGCGCTGGTCACGGGCGGGATCTTCACCTATCTCGCCACCTCGAATTTCTCCGACGTCGAGAAGAAGTATCAACCAGGCAAGTATGACGACGCCAAGACCTACGCGATCTTGCAGGTAGTCGGCTACAGCCTGGGCGGCGCCGCCCTCGCGACCGCGGCGATCATCTGGGCCACGGGCAACGACGAGCGCAGGCCCGTGGTTCTTGCGCCCGCTGTCGGGCCCGGTTTCACAGGCGCCGCATTCAGCGCGACCTTCTAACCTAGGAATGACGACATGAAGCGAGGCAGCCTCATATTTCTGGTGTTCTTTGTCGGTTGCGATGCGAGCTTCCAGAGCGGCAAGACCCAGTGCTCTGACAAAGGCGAATGCCCGAGCGGCTTTGTTTGCAACGGGGCTTCCCTCTGCGTTTCCATTTCAGACGTGGGAGGCTCCGGCGGCGGCGGCATAACAGGCGCAGCAGGCACAACAGGCGCAGCAGGCACAACAGGCGCAGCAGGCGCAACAGGCGGACCAGGCGGGATAAGCGGACTGGGCGGAATAAGCGGACTGGGCGGAATAAGCGGACTAGGCGGAATAAGCGGACTAGGCGGGACAGGCGGCTCCTTCGGCGGCGCCGGAAGTTCGGGCTCGACGTCCGCTTGCTCAACGTATGATTTGCCTGAGGCCGGTGGCACCTGCAATGTTTTCCCGGCCTGCGGATGTCAGGCCGGACAGGTCTGCTATCCCGACACCGAGCTTACAGGTCTGAAATGCACCACCGCCGGTGGGTTGACCGACGGCGCCGACTGCACCAGCGCAAAGGTCTGCGCCACCGGCTTCGGGTGTTTTGGCGAGATGTGCTCCAGGTACTGTGAGTTAGATTCGGACTGTCCCGAGGTCGATACAGCCCAGGGTTGCCTGCAAACCACTTGGAATTCTAGTGGGGACGATATCCTGGGAGTATCCGTGTGCGCTCGCGTATGTGATCCGGTTTCCCCTCAGAATCCACGCAGTCCACTCTTGGCCTGTCCCGCGGGTTTCGGCTGTGCTCCGGACACCTACTACTTCCCAGGAGCCAGCGACTGCCAGAAGCAGACAGGAACCGGCGTCGCGAATTCTGGCTGTGTCACGGATGACGATTGTGTGCCCGGGTACTACTGCGACACTTCAGGTTATAGCTATGCCTGCACGAAGTACTGTTTCTCGGATAACGATTGCACGACAAAAACGACGTGCAACTCTTTCTACGATGGGCCGTACTACGCCGGTAACTCTGAAGTCGGCTACTGCTACTGAGACTTCGACCCGGCGGCGTTGATTCATCCGCCCCGCAGGTTGCGTTCGGCGTGAGCCAGGATCTCGACCAGGCTCTCCAAGGCCGCCTCGCTGCCCGGCACGCCGTGCGTGCGTAGGGCGATCTCCTTGGCCAGCAAGGCCAATAGGTAGCGCAGGCGCGCCTTGGCATCCCCGTGCAAGGCCACATAGTCGTCGTGACTGGCGTTGACCTGCCAGCGTCGGCCGTCGAATCGGCTGCGCCAGGTCGCGCCCGCGTCGTCCACCAGCTCGGGCTCGGGAATACCGAAACCGAGACCGGCGCTGGGTTCCTCGGCCTCGATGATTACGACGGCGGCCTCGCCCCGTGCCCGGTGCTCGCCCTGCCGGCCCTCGGCGACCAGCGAGAAACGACTGCCGGGACGCGCCTCGGCCGAGGCCAGCAGGGCCGGCCGCCTCCCCTGGCCCACGATGGACAGAACCGGCGAGGCCGTGCTCCAGGCGATGTCCACCTCGCCCAGCACACGCCGGCCTGACTCGTCCACGCCCACAGCCAGCACGCGACGCTCGCGGCCGGGCGCCAGCGTGATCTCGGGCGGTGAGATCTTGATGGCGAAAAGCGGTCCAGGCGGAAAAAGATCCAAGGTGCGATCCCGGCCAGGCGAGCATTCGTCCTGCTCTTCGCCCGCACCATCGCCCGCGGCCACCTCGGCACCACTGGGTGCAATCCCCTCCTGAGCAGCATCCCGCATCTCGGCCTCTTCGCTTGCCACCGCCGGCAGCTCGTACTGTGGCAGTCGGTTGCGCAGTCCCTTGAGTGCGCGCCGCAAGTCCTGCATCACCTGCCGGCTGGCCGCGGCTCCCCGCTCGCGCTCCAGGCGCTTGAGCTCGGCCTCGACCAGGGGCACGACGTTGTCCAGCGCGCGCACAAAGGCTTCAGCCGCGGCGTCCGGCGCCACGCCCCTGCGCGTGCCCGGCGGCACGGTGAAACCGGGGAAATCGATCAAGCCGGCCAGGTCGCGTCCCGTCCAGGGCGGGCGGTCCAGGCCCAAGTTGCGCAGCTCGCCGACATCGTCAGCCACCAGAGTCCCGGCACAACTCACTTCGAGCGCGGGACGTTCGAGGCCGCGGGCCAGGTAGAGCTCGAGCCGTATCGGGAAATACCCGTCGACGGGGATCTCCGGCGGCAGGGCCAGGGGCTCGCCGGTGAAACGCCGGGGGACCACGGAAAAGCGCCTCGGCACCGGCCCGCGCGCCATGCCGTCGAAGATGTCGATGGACACGCCGCTGGCCAGGATCGCGCCGCGCAACTCGGCGGCCAGGTATTCTGTCAGCCGGCGTGCGCCCAGCATGCGCAAGGCCGAATCGTGCAATTCCGAAACGATGATCTCGGTGAAGGTCTCGTCGCTCTCGAGCGGCATGCGGTCACGCTGGATCTCGGCCCTTTCCTGATCCTCCACCAGGTGCAAGAGCCAAACCTCGGAGCCGCGCACGCGCGTGCGGATGTCCATGCGCCGGCCCACCGACCAGAAGCCCAGCAGGCCGATGCCGTACTTTCCTGCCACCACCTGATCGTGGCGCTCGCGCGGCGACAGCCCGCGTTTGCGCGAGTGCCCGATCTCGGTCACCAGCGCACTCAGTGCCTCCTCGCGCCCCAGCTCCGGCAGCACGCCCTCGCCGTCGTCGCGGATGATGAGCGCGGGCGTGTGGCGCACGCGCCGGCGCTCGATGCGCACCATGCGCGCGTGGGCGTCGATGGAGTTCTGGACCAATTCGGCCACGGCCTTGCGCGGATCGCTTTGGCTGCGCGCCAGCCAGCGGATCAGGTCAAAGGGATCCGCCGGCTTGAGCTTGACACTGTGGGACACTCGCGAAGCCATGAATTGCGAGTGTAGTCGATTGCGCAAGGCCACGCACCGCTGAGAACGCAGAGGGGAGAGGGGAGGCCGCAGGGCAGCCTCACGGCCGCAACCAAAGGGTGTGAGGTGATGCATCTCGCGAGCGCCCCGCCGCTGAGAACACAGAGGTGAGAGGGGAAGCCGCAGAGTCGGAGAAGAGGGGAATGATGTTCGGGCGTTCCCAACGAATCTTCGCGGCTCGCGAAGAAACTGCAACCTAGTAGTACAGAGGCGATTACGAGTGTCGACAATCCCCGCACTACCGGCTTGATTGCCAGGCGATGCGCTCCAAGAAGTCGCTGGCGCGCAGGCGATCGGCTTGCAGCGTCGCCTGATCGCGGAGGGCTTCGTAGATTCGACGAGTGAGCGATAGATCGCCGGCCAGAAAGGCTGACTCGCCATAGAGCCTGCGGCATTCTTTGAGGAAGGCCGGTTCAAGGGGAACCGCCAGGGCTGGCCCATCGAGCGGGCAGGCCTGAGCCAGAGGAGCCAGGGCCAGGTGAGGATCCCGGCCGGCAAGCTGGCGTCCGACAAGATAGGGCCCCAGCGCCTCGTCGGGATGAAGCCGGGCAAACTCGTCCGCCAGGAAAACCACCAAGCCCGGGTCAGGGACGCGGCCAGGGCCGTCGCCAAACAGCGCACGGCCCAGCGTCCCGCGGGCGCCAGCGTCGGCCAGGGCGCGCCGCTTGGCCCAAGCCATGCGCATCTCGTTCTCGTCGGTGGCAAGCGCCAGACTGCGCTCCACCGCTGCGGCGGTCTCGGCGAAGTGGCCGCGATGAAATTCCACCACGCCGATCAAGTTGGCGGCCTGGGCGCGCACCGGCCAGGTCAGGGTCTCATCGTCGAGCATGGGCCTAGCCAGCGCGAGTGCCTGGTCCGAGGCGCCAGCCGCGGCCAGCGCCCCGGCCCGATCCAGCCGATAGGCCGGCTCGTCAGGATCGTCCCGGCACACGCTCTCCAGCAGACTCACCGCCGCGTCCGGCATTGAGCCCATCCGCTCGCGCGCCTCGGCCACGCGCTCGGCCAGCTCGCGCGCACAGACTTTGCGAAAGATGGCAGGCTTGCGAAAACGCTCCTTGGCCCGCGCCTCGTCGCGCGCGTCCAGGGGCTGGGTTTCCAGGAAAGCCCGCCAGGACTTCTCCAGTTCCGCCAGCGGCGAACCGTACACCGCCTCGAAGTCTCCGGCCGAGCGGTAGGCCGCGCGCAGCTTGTCCGCGCCAAAGCGATCGAGCAAAAATCGACAGAACGATCCCGCCAGGACATAGGCGCGCGCGCCAGACTCGGCACTGAACCCGGCGCCCATGACCCGCGCCAAGGAAGGCGCCTGGCCGAGAGCGATCATGGCCCGCGCCTGCTGGTGCAAGGTCGCCCGCCCGTCGGGATCGCCAAAGTCCGCCGCCTCGGCCACGCCTTCGATGAGTCCGGTGCCCAAGTGCGGAACCGGCAGCGGCCCCCACCAGCGCCACGCCAATGACACCCCGAAGAGTGAATCGCCAAACGCACCGGCGAAAACGTGGGCTAGCTCATGGCGCAGCCGGGACGCTGGGAAATGTTCCGCTTGCACGTAGATCTCGCGCATCCAGGGCTTCGCGTACAGAGTGCCGCCGGCGCCCACCAAATCCTTCTTGGCCTGCGCGGAAGAAAACCGATACACGGTGATGGGCGTGCGCGGCTCGCTGCCCAGGATGGCGCGCAGCTGATGGTAGCGGAATTCCAGATCGCTGTGCACGAGCGCAATTTCGGCGGGCGCGTCCCCTGCCGGCTCGCTCCACATCACAAAATGCTCGCTCTGCGTCCGCCGCGATAGCACGCGCACCAGATCGTGCTTTGTCTCGCGAAAGCCAAGCTCGGCGCGAAACCCGAACCACAGCGCGGAGCCCACCAGCAGGACCACGGTCGCTGCAAGCCACCTGGCAAGGGTCAGCCGCGACGAAAAGCGGCGCCAGGCCAGCGCCGGCGGGCCTGCCTCAGCGGGCTGTCCACCGTGACTGAGGCAACCGGTGAGCGCAACGGCCGTCGCGATCCAGGTCAGATTGGCCAGGCGGAACCACACCAGGCGCGCCGATGGTCGCAGGCCTTCGTCGTAGATCGGCCCAGGGAAGTAGCCGCCAAACGGGTCCAGGGCAGCCACCGGTGGGTCTACATAGAGGCGCAGCAGCGCCCACCCGATTGATACGGCCGGCACCGTGAGTGCAACCACGCGCCCCAGGCGTGGCCCGCGCACCAGCAAGCCCGCCAGCACACCCGCGGGAGCTGCGACCAGCACGCTGGCCACGGGCAAAAGGGCGTAAAAGGCCAGACCCACGGGCAGGTTGCAGTTACGCACGCGCAAGGCATTGGCCAGCGAGAGCAGCAACGGCGCCGCCAGCAAGGCCAGGCCAGCCGCAATCGCAGAAAGCACCAAGGACAGCAGCGACACCGGGCGCTGCGCGCGCCGGGCCGCGGCCACCGCGCCGTGGCCCACATCGGCCGCGGCAAAGGTAGCGACCAGACCGAGCGCGAAGGAAAAGTCGAACCCCAGCAGGTCGAAGAGCGGGACAAAGTCGAGCGCCAGGGCAGCCAGCGCCAGCACGCCACCCCAAACCAAGGGGCGCAGGCCGAAACGGAGATTGATCCAGACGGCAGGGCGTGCAACGATCACGGTTGAGACAGAGGATGCCGCAGCCGCATGAACGCCGCCAGGAGGAACGGGCTCCCATCGAGCTCAGGGTCGAGTACCAGCGCCTCAACCGATTCTTCTACGACTACACCAAGAACATCTCCAAGGGTGGCACCTTCATCCAGACCAAGAAGCCGCTCGACGTGGGAACCCAGTTTCTCTTCAAGCTGCTGGTGCCCAGCATGGGCGAGCCCATGGTCCTGCTGGGCGAAGTGCGCTGGATTCTACACGAGGGCGAAACCCGCCACGACGACGATGGTGACACGAACACGCCCGGCATGGGCATCCGCTTCATCTACAAGGATACCAATCAGCAAGAGCTGGTCGAGCGAGAGGTAGAGAAGCTGATGGTATCCAGCCTGGGCCCGCGCCTCTACGCGCGCCTGCACGACATGGGCGACAAGCACGAGGATTGACAATGCGGGCGACCGCAGGTCGCCCTACCGCGCAGATTTGCGATGCAAGATCTTGAAGAACTTCTCGCGGTCAGTGGCGCCGAATTCGTGCGCGACCAGCAATGCCACGCCGAACACCAGGCCGGCCAGAGCCATGGCTGTCGCGCCGGCCACGATGCCAGCGCCCGGCACCAGGCGAGCCGCGCCCACAGCCAGCGCCGTCGCGAGCAGCACGCGCAACACTGAAAGCAAGGGCAGCCCGGCGCCAAAGCGACGCCACAGATAGCCGAGAGCCGCCAGGAAGCCGACCAGCATGCCGGCCGCGGTGGACATGGCTGCGGCTGACAACATGGCCGGGCCGGCAGCCGCGCGCGGAACCAGGGTGAATGCCAACCCAGTGCCCGCGACCAGGGTGATGGCCACCAAAGCCACCGCGACATAGGGCCGCCCCGACGCTGTCACGATCGAGCCCGCAATCGACAGCAACGCCAGCGCAACCACACCAGCCGCCAGAATGGGAAGCGCCGCCGCGCCGGTGCCGTAGCCAGCCGGATAGAAGATCCTCAACAGGGTCGCGGGGCGCGCGCCCAGCACCACGGCCATGGCCGCGCCGAAGATGAGCGCGTAGCGCAGAGTCTGCCGCACATAGGCCCGCGTCGCCTCGCGGTCCTCGGCAAAGGTGGAGCGCGAGACCAAGGGAAAGATGACGAAGGTCACCACCAGCAGCGCCTGGTAGGGAAGCAGCGCCAGGCTGCGAACCGCCTCGTACACGCCCACCAGCGCGTCGGCCTTGCTCCCCTGCCCCGCGAGCGCAGCCCCAGCAAAACGCCGCAGCAGAAGCGAGTCGTAGCTCAGCGCCAGATTGATGAGCCCAGTGTAAGTCACCGCGCCTCCCATGAACACCAGCAGGCGCGCCGGCGAGAAGCGGCCTTGCCCTGGAGCCAGCCACATCTTGCGCGCGGCCACCAGCATGATGACGACCGCCGCGGCGATGAACCCGGCGAACGCCCCGGCCACCGAATGCCCGACCATGTGCCCGACCGCCGCGCCCGCCAGCAGCAGCACGGTCTTGGTGATGGAAAAGCCGACGTCGAAACTCGCCTGCACGTGAAAGCGGCGCTGGCCGTTGGCCGTGCCCACGAACACTGTATAGAAGGCGTAGACGAGAGGGATGGCCGCGGCCAGCCGGAACAGCGAGGTGTGCTCCGGGGCATTCACGAACCCGGCCACCACAGGCGCCGCCAGGAAAAAGGCCACGGCCACGGCCACGCCCAGGATGCTCTGCAACTTCAGGCCCGCGCGCTGGACCGCGCCGGCCCGTGCGTCGTCCTCGGCGGTGAACTTGGAGACCGACTGGATGGTCCCCTGCACGATGGTGTTGTTCACGATGGAGATGGCGTTGTTCACCACCGAGAAGGCGCCGTATTCCGCCAGGTCCACCACGCGGGCGAGCAGAAACTTCTGCAAAGCCCCGAACACCATGAATGAGGCTTTGGCGAATCCGATGAACAGCACGCCGTGGCCCACCTCGACGGCGCGGTCGGGCTGGGTGGTCTTGTTGGTTTCGGTCACGGCGGGGAGGTTACCTGTTTTTCTGCTGAAGCGTTGTCTCAAACCACCGTGGGCGAGCAAGAAGCTGTGGAAACTCGCGAGCAATTCCAGCCATAGTGGGCGGTCATGATGTCTTGGTCACGCATGAGCTTCAAGGGCCAGCCCGTCTGGGTCCGCGTGGGCGACGACCAACGGCCGGTGCTGGACAGCGACGGCCGGGCTGAGATGAAGTACCGCCAGGAAGATCCCAAGAGCTATCGGCCTTCGCCGGGCAACCTGGTGCCGCTGGCCGAGCCGGGGAGCCCGCCCGCATCCCCTGCCCAGCCCCGCCCTGCGCGCGCGCCTCGTGCTGCCTCTGCTGCACACCCTCGCGCGCCTTCGGCGTCCATGACCGACGACCACGCCCCCGGCACGATTCACGTGTGGACCGACGGGGCTTGCTCCGGCAACCCCGGCCCCATGGGAATCGGCATCGTGGTGGTCGCCGACCGCGAGCGCGCAGAGCGCGGCGAGTACCTAGGCATGGGCACCAACAACATCGCCGAGCTGACCGCCATTGCGCGCGGGCTCGACTTGGCCGCCGAGCTGGCGCCCGATCATACCCGGCCCATTCGCGTCTACAGCGATTCCAACTACGCCCTGGGCCTGCTGGGCAAGGGCTGGAAAGCCAAGGCCAATCAAGAGCTGGTGGCCAGCCTGCGCGAGCAACTGGCGACCTTTCCGCATGTGAAGCTGGTCAAGGTGGCAGGCCACGCCGGCGTGGACAACAACGAGCGCTGCGACCAGCTCGCCCGCCAGGCCGTCACGTCGAGGCACGACGTGTGACATGGGAATGGGCTTGTGCTACCCGGCCGATGCCCCGAAGGCCTCGAAGGTCAGCAGGGTATAGGTTTCGCGGATGTGTGGGATGGGGTGGATCTCCCGTTCGATGAGCCGACCCACGCCGTCCACGTCGTCTACGTACAGCTTGACCAGCAGGTCGTACTGCCCGCTGATGCTATAGGCCTCCGAGAAGCTCTCGATCTCGGCGATACAGTTGGCCACCTCGGTCACGTGGCCCGGGTCGGTCTTCAACATGACGAAAACGGCTCGCATGAGGGCAGTCTACTCTACGCGGGATCGGGCCAGTGCGACAATCCGATGCGGTTGCCTTCGGGATCCCGGCAGTAGATGGTGAAGGCCGTCTGCTCATTGAGCGGCACGCCAGCCTTGGCCAGCCGATCAATCCACTCTTGGCGCTCCGCGCGCTCGATGCGCAGGGCGAGCAGATGCAAACCCGGACGGTCTGTGTCGACCGGTCCGGCCTCGCTCGATGACTTCTCCAGCGCCAGAAACGCCCCCGCTCCCAGGTCGAGCCAGAGCGAGCGCTCGCCCTCGCCATCCGATGCTGGCCAGCGCCGCAGCACCGCAAGGCCGAGCGTCTGCACGAAAAATCGCTCGGCGCGGGCCAGATCCTGCACCTTGAGGGCAACGTGGTGCACCGCCGTGGGACGCGACATGCCAGGGACTCTACACCGTGGAAGACCGTTCGTGCTCCCGGCCACTGAGTCAGCTAAAACCAAGGCTGCAACATACGGTGTGGCAGCGCCAACAACAAAAGCTGACCCTTACCCGCCGGTTCGAGACTCTCCCTCTGAAATGGATGCACAAATGCGTAATCACGGTCTCTCGTTCGCTCTGGTTTTCTTGGCCGCGCCCTTGTTCATCCTGGCCTGCGCCGAAAGTCCCAAGCTTGACACCTGGATAGTCCCTCCCGACGCCGGGACAGCGCCCGAGAGCTCGCCGGTGGTCATCCATGGGCAGCTCAAGGTCGTGGGAACCCAACTTCAGGATCAGACGGGAGCGCCCATCCAGCTCAAAGGTGTCAGCAGCATGTGGCTCAACTGGGAGAGCGAGCCCTTTGCCGAGAGCAAGCCGGCGCTGGCCTACATGCGCGACAACTGGAAACTGTCGGTGATCCGCGCCTCCATGGGCACCGATGCATCTGATGGCTACTTGAGCGATCCCGTGGACATGCAGGCCCGGGTCGAGCATGTCGTCCAGCACGCGATCGAGCTCGGCGTTTACGTGCTAGTCGACTGGCACACCGAGAGAGCGGTAACTCAACAAGCCGAAGCGGTGGAGTTCTTCCGCGCCATGGCGTCCAAGTACGGTGCCTATCCCAACGTCATCTGGGAGCCCTACAACGAGCCCACCGCATACAGCTGGAAGCAGATCAAAGTCTACCACCAGGCCGTGGTTGCAGCGATCCGCGCCGTGGATCCGGACAACTTGATCGTGCTGGGCACGCCGAACTACTCACAAGAAGTCGAGCAGGCGGCCGCCGACCCGCTGGCCGGGACCAACCTGCTCTACACCCTCCACTTCTACTCGTGTAGCCACCAGCAGCCGCTGCGCGACAAGGGCAACACCGCCATCGCCGCCGGGCTTCCCATCTTCATAACCGAGTTCGGCGCGACCTACGCCGACGGAGGTCTGGCTACCACCATTCCTCCCCACGACTACGTTTGCGAAACCGAGGCCAACCTTTGGTTCGCGTGGATGGCGCAAAACAACATCAGCGGCGTGGCCTGGAAGCTGGAACACTGCACCGATGCGAGTTGCATTCTGGCCTCCGGCGCCCCGCTCGACGGCCCATGGCCCGACGACATGCTGAGCACCGACGCGGGTGGCGCACTCTCGGCTGATGGAACGGGCATTCAGGGCGGGCATGGGCTCTTCGTCGTGAACTGGCTGCGCCAGTAGGCGCTCTAGCTGTTTCCCCAAGACTGAAACACTGAAGACGAAGGAACCCTACCCCAGCCTTTCGGCCGCCCAGGATGTTGACATTCTCAACAGCGCGCAGGTCGCCTCTCGCAATGAAGCAGGGCTTTCCAGCAGGGCTTCTCGCCCGCCGCCCCTGCAGCGCTCGGGCGGCGCTCGTGGTTTCCCTGCTGGCAACCGGGCCGAGCGTTGCGCAGGAAACCTCTCTGCACCCACAGGGCCCGGATGCAACCGCGACGCCGGCTTCAGATCTGCTGCCCGTCCCGGCGAGCCCCGGTTTGAGTACGGCTGCCGCGCCGCCTGAGCCGACGCCGCCGTGGTTCACTTGGCGCTCGGCTGCGATCTTCGCCGGGGCCGCTGCCACGGCCCTGGCCGCGCACGAGTCCTGCCACATCATCGCCAACCTTGCCACGGGCAACGTGCCCACCTTCCAGCCCGTGACCTTCCTTGGCTTCATTCCCTATTTTGCCATCGTGCCGTCAATCACCTGCTCGGGCGAAAACTGCAGAAAACGCAACCACGAGCATTACTGGGCCGGCCGGCCCGGGCTGTACACCATTGTGTCGGCGGGAATTCAGTGCCAGCACTACGAAGACGAGGTCATCCTGACCCGGAACCCGGGACTGCGCATGGACAGCGCGCCCTTTCGCAAAGGCATGCTGGCCTTCAATACCCTGTTGTCCATCGGCTATGTGCTGGCGAACTGGACCGGCGTGGAGCCGGTTGACGGCGACATCCAAGGAATCCATCGCGACGGCGGCGCCCCGCGCCTTTTGCTCAGCTCAATGGTGCTGGGCATCGCGGTGGTGGACATCGCCCGCTATTACTATCCTCGCGCCCGCTGGCTGGCCTGGCTCAACCGCGTCGCCAAGGTGAGCGTGACCGGCATCGCCTTCGCGATGTAGTCAGCACCGTCAGCAAATTCGCGGGAGCAATTCGCCTTCGGGCTCGGCCAGCAAGCGCCGGCCGAAGCCAGTGTCGAGAATCACGGAGCCGGGCCGCTCGGCCACGCAGGTACCGATGATGGCAGCCTCGCGGCCCAGGGCGTGGGCCTGCAAGGCTTGCAGCACCCGCTCGGCGGCGTCGGCGCGCACGCCCATCACCACCTTGCCTTCGTTGGCCACGTGCAAGGGATCGATGCCCAGAAGTTCGCTGGCTGCGCGCACCTCGGGGCGCACCGGCAGGCACGCCTCGTCGAGCAGGATGCCGACTTGGGCCTTGGCCGCCATCTCGTGCAGGGCACTCGAAAGACCGCCGCGGGTTGGATCCTTCATGGCGCAGATGCCGTCACCGCCCGCGGCCAGTGCCGCCCGCACCAATCCGTTGAGTGGCGCCACGTCGGATGCCAGCGCCCCTCCGAGCTGCAACTTGTGCCGCGCCGCCATGACTGCGAAGCCGTGATCGCCCAAACTTCCGCTGACGATAATGCGATCTCCGCATCGCAGGCCAGAATCGGGCACCACCCGACGAGCAAAGGCCACGCCTGCGGTGTTGATGACCAGGCCGTCCAGCTCGCCCTTGCCCATGACCTTGGTGTCGCCGGTTACGATGGCCGCGCCTGCCTCGGTGCAGGTAGCGCGCATCGAATCGCGAATGCGTTCCAGATCCGCAATGGGAAATCCCGTCTCGATGATGACCGCGCAGGTGAGACCCAATGGCTCGGTGGCACCCATCATCGCCAAGTCATTGATGGTGCCGCTAATTGCCAGCCGGCCAATGTCGCCGCCGGGAAAGAAGAGCGGCTTGATGACATAGGAGTCGGTGGTCAGCACCAGGAAGCCATCGCCCATCGCAATCGCCGCGCCGTCGTCCATGGCGGCCAGGCCCGCGCCGGCCGGACCCAGCCCTGCGACAAACACGCGTTCAATGAGCGCACGCATGGCCGGACCGCCCGCGCCGTGCTTCTGCGCAACTGTGTCGCCGAGCTTGCTCATGCTGTGCCGCCCAGATCGGGGCGCCCTCCATACTGATACCAAATCTTGCACGTGCCTTCGCTGGACACCATGCACGCGCCCACGGGCGAATCCGGCAGGCACTCCCGGCCGAACAGAGGACAATCGGTGGGCTCGACCAGCCCCACCATGATCTTGCCGCAGAGACAACGTCGCGACAGTTCGGATTGTGCCGCCTGTTTCAGACCCGACATATCGATGTGAAAACGGCGCCGGGCATCCAGGGCGGCCCACTCCTCGCGCAGTTGCAAATTGCCGTCGGGGATCACGCCGATGCCGCGCCAGGGACCATCGACGGCTTGGAACACGCGCCATAGCGAATCTTGTGCGCGCCGGTTTCCTTCGCGGGTCACGCAGCGCGGGTAGGCGTTGGCCACGCCGTACTCACCGTCGCGAATCATTTCCAGCAGCTTGACCAAGGCGGCCAGGATGTCGAGCGGCTCGAAGCCCGCCACCACCACCGGCGTGCGATGGCGGCGAGCGAAGTCCTCAAATAGACCGTAGCCCGTGATCACGGCCGCATGGCCTGCGGCCAAGAAGCCCTCGACCCGCGCCTCAGGCAAGCGCGCCACGGCTTCCATGGCCGGGGGAACGTACTTGTGCGCGGAGAGCACGGAGAAGTTCGCAGGCGGCTGGGCCAACACAATCGCGGCCGTGGTCACCGCCGTGGTTTCGAAACCCGACGCGAAGAACACCAGCGGCTGGTCACTGGCGCGCGCCAGGTCCACCGCCTGGGTCGCACTGTACACCACCTCGACCTGGGCGCCCTCGGCCTGCGCGTCGGCCAGCGATTTCGAGCTGCCCGGCAGCTTCACCATGTCGCCGTAGGTGGCGATACGCACGCCTTGCAGCGCCAGCGCCACGCCCTCGTCGACCTCGCACAGATCGGTCACGCACACCGGACAGCCCGGGCCCATGATCACGCGCAAAGCCGGCGGCAGGCCGGCGCGCAGGCCGAAACGCGCGATGGCCTGCTCGTGCGTGCCGCACACATGCATGAGCGTGACCGGCGCGCGGCCGAGCGACTGCACCAGGCGCGTGAGCGCCGTGGTCAATTCACGCGCACGCCGGGGATCGCGAAACTTGAGCTCGGCCCCATCGCTGGCGCCTGCGCTCACTTCTTGCCTTCCTGAGTAGCCGCCAGTTCGGCGCGCAGGTCGGCCGCCAAGAGATCCTGATCGTCCCCGGCCGCCGCCAGTTCCGCGAAGAGCTGAAGCGTCTCCTGCACCTCGGCCGCGGGAATGCGACGGATGGCAAAACCCACGTGGTTGAGCACGTAGTCGCCGAGCGCCACTGGCTCATCCACCACGTCGAGACGCACCTTTCGCGTCACACCAAAGAAGTCGACTGTGGCTTCCAGGCCGTCTATGCCAATCACCTTGCCAGGAATCCCCAGGCACATGGGGAGGTCATAGCAGGTCAGCCGCAAGCACGGCAACCACAGGCTCGGCAGAACTGCGCGCACGGGCGCAAGACGCCCAAGCGAGTCTTGCTCGCCGCGGCCCGCCGCGCTCCCAGAGCAGGGTCGCGCACACCCCGCGCTCCCGGCGCAAGGCCTTTGCGAGATCGCGGCGCGCTTCAGCGCTTGATCGAATGGGCCAGCTTGATCGCCGCGGGCAGACCCTTTTCGTGAGCCACTGCCTTCACGCGGGCATGGTCAGCCGGCTTCAACCCGCGCAAGGCTCCGAGATACTGGCCCTGGAGCTTGCGCGCCTGGGCTAGCTCTCGAGTCACCTTGACCCGGCGACGCACCGGGCGGGCGACATGGGCCGGCCTACCCACCGACCGGCGCGGTGCTGCCACCGAGGCGGCGGACGTGCCGAAAACAGATGCCACCACGCCTTGGAGTCGGCGGGCAACATCCGCTTCAATGGCTACGGCCAGGCGGCTGATAAAATCGCGAACCAGGGATTCCACTGCAGGAGAGGTGTTGGGCATTGTGGGCGCAGTATAGCCCAATATGGTCTTCTTGTGTAAATCGGCGACCGCTGGCCGCCCCCACGCTGACGACAGTTCGACGAACTGACCGGACTTGGTATATCGTCCGGCACAGTGAACAATAGGCCGACTGAGCCGAATCGCGGCCGACCGTACCAGGCTGGTGCCATGACAGCAACAATGCGCAAATTGGGAAAAACCGGACTGGAGATCCCTCCGATTGTGTTCGGCACAAGTGCGCTGGGAAATCTCTATCAGGCCCACTCCGACGAACTCAAGCTGGCCATTCTGCGCGAGATGGTCAAGAACACGGACCAGCCTGTGGTGCTCGACTCCGCCGGCAAGTACGGCGCCGGTCTGGCCCTGGAAGTGATCGGCAACGGGCTGCGCACTCTCGCTGTTCCGCCTGAGAAGGTCATCATCAGCAACAAGTTGGCCTGGGTGCGCACGCCTCTGCGTGGTCCTGAGCCGACCTTCGAAACCGGGATGTGGTTTGGGCTCAAACACGACGCCGAACAGGCCATAAGCTACCAGGGCATTCTTCGCTGCTGGGAGCAAGGCTGCGAACTGCTGGGCGCGCCCTATCGGCCGCGCCTGGTTTCCGTGCACGATCCCGACGAGTTTCTCAATTCCGCCGCAGGGCCCGCCCAGCGCCAGCGCGCCCTGCAAGACGTGGTGGGCGCCTACCGAGCCCTGCACGAACTGAAGCGACAAGGGCAAGTCGGACCCATCGGCGTGGGCGCCAAGGACTGGAAAGTGGTGCGCGAATTGGCCGACCTGGTGGATCTGGATTGGGTCATGCTGGCCTGTTCACTGACGGTGTTCCACCATCCGCCCGAAGTGGTGGCGCTAGTCGCCTCGCTGTGCGAGCGGGGCATCGGCATTGTCAATTCCGCGGTTTTTCACGCGGGCTTTCTCACCGGCGGCAAGTTCTTCGACTATCGCGAGCTGCACGAGGATGCCCCGGCAGACCAACCGCTGTTTGCTTGGCGGGAGAACTTCCACGCCCTTTGCCGCAAGTTCGACATCTTGCCAGCCGCCGCCTGCGTGAGCTTTGCCATGTCCCCGCCCGGGGTCGCCGCCATCGCGCTCAACACCAGCCGCCCCGAGCAAGTGCAACGAAACCGAGATCTGACCAGTGCAGACATCCCGCCAGCCTTCTGGGCCGCAATGAAGGACGCGCGGCTCATCAGGCGCGACTACCCCTATCTGGGATAGCCTAGGGATTTTCGAGCACGCGCAGGGTCCAGAAATCGTCTGAGAGATTGCGATCGTCGAGGTAGCCGTAGGGCATGGTGAAGTAGCCCTGCTGTCCCCAATCCTCGCCCCAGGAATTACGCACCAGAAAACGCTTGCTGGCATCGTCGTAGCCCACCGCCATGACCGCATGTCCGCCCAATGTTTTCTCGCTGGGTCTCGGCAGGTTGAGCGTGCCGGTTCTGGCCACAGTCGCCGACTCGAAGGCTTCATACACCGTGAAGCCGAAAACAAAGGGATAGCCCTCGGCCAGACACGACCGCATTTCAGACAGCGTGAGGATGCGGTGATAGGACTGCAATTGATGAGTGAGCGCCTGCCGGTAGCAGGCCGCCGACGGCTTGACCGCGAACTTGGCGATGTCGTAGCCCCACTTCTTTTCGGTGCACGTGCCCTGCTTGACCAGTGTCTTGACCCCGTCGCGGATCATGGCGCCGGCGTCTTCATTGACGGTTCCTTCCATGGCCCGCTCGTTGTAGTAGACAAACAGGCGGCTCAGATCCGTGACCCTGTTGCCCGCCTTCCTCTCCAGAAATTCCAAACCGCCCACCAGGGCATTGGCTGTGCAACTGCCCAACTGGCCCTGGTTTTCAACCGGGGAACAGGTCGCGCGCAAATCCACTGCGGGTGGCAGCTTGCGCGGCGGGGCCGCGATGGCCGCGTACAGTTGGTCGCGGTGATCCGGACGGTCCGGCACCCATCCATACCAAGCGTTGATTGAATTGCGCTTCTTCATCGTCGTCCCTTTCTCCACCAGCTTGATCTGTTCAATTGAGCGAAGTTGCCACTGGTCTCGGCGAACATCGGCCCAAACAGCAGGCGCGCAAGACGTGAAACTTCAGGTGGCGCCCGAGACCGGAAACTATACCAACCCGCCAGAATTGGCAAAGGTCACGGGTAGGGGAATCCGAGCGAGTACTCCACGAGCTTGCCACCAGCGAAAACATAGCGTGCCTACGACACCCTGCCCGCATCCAGCAAGCCAGGCTCTCTCAACCACCAGTACCAGCACTTCATGCCCATCAACGATCCCGATTTCCTTCTGCGTATCGAACCCAAGCTGCCCGAGGCCATGCGCACCTGGTACGACGGCCGCATGTGGGACGCCGTGTTTGACGAGGCCAAGCGGCACGCCAGCGCTGACGTTCAGAAGCGGGTGGCCGCCCGTTTTGCCAAAGCCCTGGGGCGCGAGCCTCCAGCCCCAAGCGCGAGGCCGGCACCCCGGTCATCATGCAGGTCCAGGCCGGGATCGTGATGGGCGGATCCGCGCTGCGCAGCGGGCCCCAGGTTCCCTGCTGCATGAGCGCAGCGAAGGTCGGCAAATGCTCGCGGTAGCGGTCGAAAACCAGATCCGGGGACAGGCAGTCGAGACCGACGACCAAAACCGAAGGGCGTGCAGCGGCCGTCACGCCGTCGAGAATACGCAGTGCCACCGGCACAAACAAGAGATTGAGGTGATTCACCTCTACGGCCACACGCCGCTGAGAACACAGGGCAGCCTCACGGCCGCAACCAAACGGGTGAGGTGATTCGTCTTGTCAGCCGCCGGCCGCTGAGCACACAGAGGTGAGAGGGGAGTTCACAGAGTCGAAGAAACCGGAATGATGTTCGGGCGTTGCGAAAAAATCTTCGCGGCCCGCGAAGCAACGGCACCCTGGTAGTGCAGAGGGGAGACAGGAGAGCACAGAGACAGTCGTGCATTTGAGCAGGCCGTGCTCAAGATGCAGAGATCAGCCTGGAGCACGGGCTGACCCAGACGGTTCGCGAAGGATTGAAGATAGGGTGAATCCCCTTTTCCTCCGGCTCTGTGGGCTCCCCTCTCACCTCTGCGTCCTCGGCCGCGGGCGGCTGACGACATGAACTACGTCATGCACGCTTGGTCGCGCCATCGGTCAAAGCCGACTCAATGGCGGCCTTCAGATCGTCCTCGACGAATGGCTTCTGCAGAAAATGTGTGGGTCCGTCCCCGCTGATGCGACGGCGCACGGTCTGCTCGCTGTACCCGCTTGACAGAACAATCCTGGCTTTGGGATCGACGGCACGAAGGGCCTGCATGGTCTCCAGCCCGTCCATCTCGGGCATGGTGAGGTCGAGCAAGACGCACCCAATCTGCGCGTGATGCTCGCCAAACACGCGCAACGCCTCCTGGCCGCTAGCTGCGGTCAGCACCGAGTAGCCCAACGTCCCCACCAGTTGCGAGACCGCCTGCAACACCCGCGCGTTGTCGTCCACCACCAGCACCGCAGCGTTCGTGGGTCGCGCCCCCGGGGCGGTCGGGGCTGGCTCGACAGGAAGCCTGACCTCGGGGCCAGCCGCAGGCAGCAGCACCGTCACGGTCGTGCCCTTGCCCACCTGGCTGGCGACACGAATGGCCCCTCTGTGACCTCGCACGATGCCCAGCACGGCCGCCATGCCTAGCCCGCGCCCGGTGAACTTGGTGGAGAAGAACGGTTCGAACACGCGGCTGCGCGTGGCCTCGTCCATGCCGCAGCCGGTGTCGCTCACCGTCAGTTCGAGGTAGGTTCCCTCGGCCGCGTCGGTGGGGACGACGAAGTCGAGCAAGCTGCTGCGCTCGATGGGACGCTTGCCCAGGCTCAGAGTGATCACGCCCTCGTGATCGCCGATGGCCTCGGAGGCATTGGTGATGAGGTTCATCACCACCTGCCGGATCTGGGTCGGATCGCCCACGACGAGGGGCAGGTCGTCGGCGAAGCGGAAGATCAGCCGCACCTTGGCCGGCACCGAAACCTCCAGGATGCGAGATATCTCCTCGACGATATTCTTGGGCGCGATGGGCTCGCTCACGAAGCCACCGCCGCCCGAATAGGCCAGCAACTGCCGGCACAAATCCGCGGCCCGGCAGGTGATGGTGCGGATCTCGCCCAGGGGTTCTCGCGCCGGGGCGGTCGCGGGCAGATCCCTGAGCGCCAGCTCGGTGTTGCCCAGCACCGCGGTGAGCAGATTGTTGAAATCGTGTGCGACACCACCGGCCAGCAGACCCAGGCTTTCCAGTTTCTGGATCTGCTGCATCTGCGCATCAAGCTGGTAGCGATCTTCCTCGGCCTTCTTCTGCTCGGTGATGTCGCTGAGCATCCCCTGCCGGGAGATGGTTCCGTCGGCGCGTCGGATCGGGGTATTGACGACGTCGTACCAGCGGTTGTCTTTCGGGCTTTGCATCTGCCAGCGTACGGTTTCGCCCCTTTGCACCCGATCATTGGCGCACCAGGAACACGGCTCGTCGAGATCGTGTAGCACCTTGTAGCAGGACTCGCCGGTGGCATCGCGACCCGTGCGCGCGATCAACTTGGCGTTCATGAACTCGAGCTTGCGGTCGGGCGAGCAGATGTAGATCAGCCCGTCGAAACTTTCCACCATCGCGCGGTAGCGAGATTCGCTGTCCCGCAAGGCGTCCTCGGCCTTCTTGCGCGCGCTGATGTCGCGCGCGGCGGCCAGCACGACGGGCCGCCCGTCAATGACTTCAGCGCGCAGTGCCACTTCGGTCCAGAACAGGGAGCCGTCATCGACGTGCCGGCTCAGCCACTCGAAGGTCGAGGGACCTTCACTGACAGCGCGGCGAATCCGATCGACGGCCAGCGCGGGCTCATAGGGAGCCACGCCGGAAGCCGCGCGGCCCGGATCGCCGGCCAGCAGGTCTGCACGGGTGGTGCGATACAGGCGCGCCGCGCTTTGGTTGGCGTCGAGAATCTGGCCGGTGCGGGCGTCGTGCACCGTGATGGCGTCGCTCACGGCGTGAAACAGCGTCTGGTAATTGCTCTCGGCACGAATCCGACGAGCACCCAACCAGGAACCGATGACCAGGAGGAACGCAAAGATCACGTACTCCTCCAGATACACGCTGCGAATCCGGCCGGCGTCGAGCAGGGTGTCGTTGACAAAGGTCACCGCCGCAAAGCCCACCAATCCGAGAAGCGGCCAGGCACGGCCCCGTTCCCCGCGTCGCAGGAGCCGCTGGCCACACAGAGCACAGAACCCTATGGTCACCAGGTCGGTCGCGTAGATCAGGTAGGCGACGGGAGAGAGCTTGCCGGCGAACGAGGCAAGCTCTTCCCCCCAGGGGGTCTCGTGATGGACCAACGCGATGATCTCCGAGTAGAGGATCCCGTGATCCGAAACCAGGTCGGCAACGCCAAGGATGACGTACGCAGCGGACAGAGCGACCAGGAAGCGCTTGGGCCGGAAGTCAGAATAGAGACCGACGAACCAGGGCAGCACCATCAAGATCGATCGCGAGAAGGCGGTCTGCCACTTGACCGCGTATAGGCACGCAGGCATGTCGGCCGCGCGATACCCCGCCAGGCAGGCCAGGGCGTAGCCGCCGCCGAGCAAGCATAGAATGCCGAAGAGGGCCTTGAGGGGATCCTTGCGCCTCCCGGTCAGCGACAGCACGTAGCTCAACCCGTTGTGGCAGAAGACCCCCGCGATCGCGATGAGCAGAATGGTCAGCGGACTCGGCACAGCGCTATCCCCGTAGAACACGAGACTGACCCGAAACTGAACTCGGACGCGAACACTCCCAGCGGGAAAAGCCACATAGCGGCACCCTCAAACCCCATGCTACTCGCATTGCCTTCGCGCCGCACCTCCACCACGCGGTCGCGAGAGAGGGTTACATGTCGGCGGAGGATTCGGCGTCCCCGCGACCAGAGTCGGCCAGACCTCGCTGACCAATCGGGCAGAGAAGCGCGGTGCGCCATCGCGGCAGAGCCCAAGGGTTCATGCGCTCGGCGGCGACTCCAAGATGGACAAAAAGCCGCCCTATCGACGCGGGATTTGCGGTATAGTTTTTCGCGCTTCTGAAATTGAGAGCCGAATTGCATCTTGCTACCACTGCTAGAGAAACGGCGTCGCATGGATTTCGACCCGGCGAAGCTCGAACAATGTTTCCGAGGAGGCATCCGATGAACCGAATGACTTTGAATACCCTCTGCGTCGCGAGCTTCGCACTCGTCGCGGCATCCTGTTCCTCCGGAGGGGGATCGCCCGGAACGACCCCTGTGGCCGGCCAGTCGTCTCCTGCCGGCAATACCAGCGTGGCTGGCACGTCCGGCGCGGGCGGCGCGACCAGCGTGGGCGGCGCGACCGTGCAAGACACCGGCGGCGCAACCGTCCAAAACACCGGCGGCGCAACCGAGACCGGTGGCAATCCGGGCGGGACGACCAGCGCGGGCGGCGTGACCTCCCCGGTTGGTGGGACCACGTCGGGCGGCGTGACCACCGCAGGCGGCACAACCAAGACCGGCGGGACCACCAGTGCCGGCGGCGTGACCACCGCGGGCGGCACAACCACCGCGGGCGGCGCGACCACTGAGGGCGGCACAACCGCCAAGACCGGCGGGGCCACCAGCTCAGGCGGCGCGACCACTGCGGGCGGCACAACCGCCAAGTCCGGCGGGACCACCAGCTCAGGCGGCGCGACCACCGCGGGTGGCACAACCACCAGCTCAGCAGGCGCGACCAGCTCTGGTGGCGCGACCACCAGCTCTAGCAGCGCGGGCGGCGTGACAGCACTCGACCCCAACAGTATCGTCCCCACGCTGAACGGATACATGTGGCTCGGAACATGTTCAGATGGACCCCTTACCGGGCTCGACTGTAACTTGCTCCCGTTGACCGGCGGCACCGCTTGCCCAAACGCCACCTCAACTGACTTCACCAAACAAGGGACATTCCGCAGTGTCACGCACAACGTGACGGGAACAGCCGGGAAACAATACACACTCAACTTCGAGGTGCGGGGCATTCTGGGGACCAAGTGTTACTCAGGTGGGACGATGCGAACCACGACGTTGAGCGCCAATCCGGAAACAAACAATGACGGTTGGTACATGGGCGGCCAGCCGGTTCCAAGCAAGTGGAACACCTATGAAATCCACGTCAAGCCGGCCGTAGGGACAACAAACCTCAACCCGCTCGACAACACCGAAAACGTTTACTACCTGAACGCATTCCCTTACCCCCCAGCGATTACATATGGCCAGGACACCTATTGCGAAGCCCATGAAACTTTCCCCTTCAAGTACACCGCTTCGTTCCCGGTGATGGGTACGTCAGTAATCACTCTGACCCTGCACGACTCCAACTGTTTGGCACAGATGAACTGTGGAGGTCCCAACCGACAAACGACCTGCGCCAGTCCTCGCACGATGGATCTGACCGGCATGCCGGCACCAGCCACTTTCGCTCAGCCCTACAAACAGTCCAATGGCGACTACCCGCAGTGGGTCCTGTTTAGTGTGACAAAGGTAACCAGCCCATAGCTACGGCCCTCCTCTCTTCCCCCAGCCACAGGGAGTATCCGTGAAATCACAGTTCTCGTGCGGAAAGGCATCTGTTGTTCTTTGTTCACTCGTGCTTGGCTTTTCTCTCTTCGCGAAAAATGCAGCAGCGGAGAAGATCCTAGCCCATGACGGCGATTGGACGGTGTACAGCGACGGTCGGGTAGGCGCCTTTGCCAGTTATGTGCGAGGCGACGATAGTCCGAATTCGCGCTCCGACGCGGTCGGGAGCCAAATAACTCCCTATGGTGGTGGCCTGTCGGCCGACGGGTCGCAAACTTGGCCGCCGGCGCAGCCGGCGCCGACCGTGAGCGAGACGACGGCTGGGACCACTACCCAGGAAACCCCCCAGGCAAAAGTTGAACGCCTGCGATTTCGCAGCGGAATGATCGCAAACACGTTCGGATTCGGCGTCAGGGGTCCCCTGACCGAACACACCACTGTCAAGGGCTACATTCAAATCTGGGCGTTCGTCGAGAACTTGGGGGAGGACAAGACCCAACCCAACAGCGCAGACGTGAGGCAGGGCTACGTCAAGCTGGAAGGGGGTTGGGGCAGCCTGCTCGCCGGCCGGTCACGGGGGTTGTTTGCCCGCGGGAACACCGACACTGACGTTCTGTACGCCCACGGCTACGGTGTCGGCTATGCGGGCGCAGTTGATTCCAGCGGTCCGACGCAGGGCCAAATCGGATTCGGTGTGCTGGGGAGCGGTTTCTGTTCCGGTGTGGTGTACGGTACCCCTGTGTTGCATGGCCTGCAGCTCAACATTGGGGCCTTTGATCCCGTCAAACTCAACGGCGCCTGGACACGCACGAAATGGGCGCGTCCAGAAGCGGAGCTGACCTTTGAATCGCCGACCATCGCAGGAATCGGCAAGGTCACTGTCTTCGTGAATGGTGTCTACGAGAAGCTCTACCGGCCCAATGCTCCGGACTCGGCCAGCGTGGCCGCGAAGGGCCTCGCATACGGCTTGCGCGCGGAGGTACGTTGGTTTCGCCTGGGCCTGGGCGGTCACTATGGGCAAGGTCTCGGACTGAACTACGCCCTGGAACCGAGCCAGGCAGCAGTCAGTCAGGCGAACAACTTGCGCTGGATAGACGGATACTCCGTGCAACCGATGGTTGTCTTGGGCAAGCTGGACGTCTTTGCGGGCTGGGGCATCACCCGTGTCTTCCCGAGCGCCGACGACCTCATTCCGTTTGCGATACATACGCTTGACCCGAATGCCTCTGACAGTGCGTATCAGCGCTACAACGTCATCAAGTACCAGCAGGGTTTCTCGGGTGGCGCTGTCTATCACGTCAGACCCTGGCTTCACATCGACGTGGACCTGTTTCGTGCCAGCTTCGCGTGGTTCTTGGGCGATAAACAAGTCGACTACTTCGTCAACAGCGGCATGATGTTCACTTGGTGATCGGACGGTACCCCACCATGATAATTGCACGAACCATCAGCACTTCTGTGAGGAATACTATGAAGCTTTCTCGGGTCGTATTGAGTGTTCTGCTGTCGGTTTGCTCATTGCTGAGCGTCGGCTGTGGGTCTGACGACCAATGCCAACCGGCCACCATTGGTACGGACGCAGGTTCTATGGATCAATGTCCAGCGACTGGAACGACTGTGCAGGCGTGCTGCAGTGTCAGCCACGCCATTGCAAACACCGACCGAGGCCAGTGCAAGTATGTCATTGACGTTCCCGGCTCCAATGCTCGGGTGTTTGCGTGTGATGCCGTCAACTGCGTAGCCGCAACGCAAGCCGTGAGGAACTTCTGCGGAACCCCGTGATGAGCGAATGCGGGTGACAAGGCGGCGTTCCACGGCCGCAACCCAAGCTGCTGGCACGCCAACATCGTCGCCGCCGGCTATGGGTACTGACGCGCGCCAGTGGCTCGGCGGATTGTTGAACTTCCACTCCCAGGCCGCGCATCGTTAGGGGCGGATCGAATAGTGGCACCAGACCACCTGGCGCTATCCACGTGATTGGGGCTTCGTCACCAGGCAATCGCGGGTTAACAGCGCCGCGCCATTGGGGTCAACCTCGGCGCGGCGCCATCAATCCGTCCACGCGCTGGGGTTAGGACTCAGAACTGATTGGCGGTATTCAGGTAAAGCTGGTCATAGTATTGCTGCATTCCATAAAAGCCGACCAGGACGCTTTTCGTACCCGTTGGAGCCACAAGATCCATCCAGAGCGGGGCCCAGTCTGTGGAACCTACGAGGTTCAAATCCAACGTATTATCACCGGTGCCGGTACAAGTGGCTCCAGTGAAGAAACGCAAGCGGACGAAGTTCCCCGCATAGCCCCCTTTGAATTTGCCACCGAGGTAGTACGCCGTTCCTCCCGTCAGCGGAACACACTGCTCTGGATCTGCCTCCGAATTGTCAACATAGACCGAGTTAGAGCCTGAACAGCCCTCTGAGTCGGCGGCCAAGGTCGCAAAATATACGGTCCACCCAGACATCGAGCCATCAAATCCGGGGTTCTTCAACAGATTTCCGGCGCTTGGCCTGCGGCACACACAAATGTTGGTGCTGGGATCGCAGCTCGGCGTGGCGCCTGAACAATGTTGGTCGCTGAGACACTGCACGCAACCTCCCGACAGACACCTCGACGCCGACGCTGGGCAAGTAGAGTCCGTGTTCCCATCATCCACCGGGGGGTTCGAGCAACGCCCGGTTGTGGCGTCGCAGGTGCCCGCGCTGTGGCACTGGTCGGGATTCGGACAGGGTCCCGGTGCACAGGCGCCCGTCGTCGACGAACAAATGGCGCACCCCGAGCAGGCGCTGCCCGTGCTCTGCCAGGCTCCGCTCGCGTCGCAGGTCTGCGGCTGGGGGCCGCTGCACTGCTTTGCCCCGGGCGTGCAAGCACCCGAACATGCGCCTGTGGCATTGTTGCAGAGATGGGGACAGGCGGTTCCGCTGTCCAGCCAGGCGCCGCTGGCGTTGCAGGTCTGGGGCTGCAGCCCGTTGCATTGCACGGACGTCGGCTTGCAAGAACCGGCGCAGGCTCCGGTGGCATTGTTGCAGAGGTAGGGGCAAGCGCTTCCGATGTTCTGCCAGGCACCGCTGGCATTGCAGATCTGCGGCTGAAGCCCGTTGCATTGCACGGTGCCTGGCTGGCAGGCGGCGCAGCTGCCGCCACTACATAGGGACGAACACAGTGACCCGGAATCCTGCCATTGGCCTGCGGCGCTACATACCTGAGGTTGCAACAACGAACACTGTTTCGCGCCCGGCGTGCAAGCGACGCACAGGCCGCTGGCAGCGCAGAGGGGTGTTCCTGTCCGGCCGGCGCAGTCGCTGTCACCCGCACACTTCGCGCATCGGTTGCCCAAACAGAGGGGGCTCTGCGCCGGACAGTCCCTATCCGCGCTGCAGGTGCCGAGCGCGTCCACCGCTCCACTGGAAGGCGCATCAAGAGCTGGCGCATCCGCAGGATTGCCCACGGCCGGCGCATCCGGGACGATAAGCGGTGCATCGGCTGGCGTGGCCACCAGTACCGTGTCCGGCTGGGAAGCGTCAAGTCCGGGGCCGCTCACCGCAGCGTCAGGTACCGAGGACCAGGCTGCATCGACAGCCAGAAGGCCATCGCTGCCGCCATCGCCAGCCGGCACACAACGGAGATCCGCGGTGCACACGTACCCCTTTTGGCACGGCTGCTGATCGGTGGGCACGCAAACGCTCCAGTCTCGTACTACCCCGCACGAAAGACACAATGTCCCCGCCAGAACGAATATCAAAACCTTTAGACGCATGAGCAGTGAGTTTGTCATCGTTGGGATTCTCGGCTGTGGGTTGAGGAAGTTGCGTGAAGAATCAACCCAGGAAAAAGATGTCTTCGCCACGGCTGCCCGGCATCCTCACGCAGATCGGCCCGTACAGGCGCGTGGTGTTGGGCTGGCAGTACCCGCCGCGTTCCTTGTCCCATGCGCCGCAAGAAGGCCACGCAGAGGACGATGCCCACTCGCCGTCAGCGAGTCAAGAGTCACCAGCGGCACGAAGGGACGGTCAAAACCCGAACCAACTTTCTGTTCCTTGTGGCCAGGAGTTCGGTGATAATTCCGGCCCATGACAACCCACAAGACTCGTTCGTTCCTGATGTTCGCACTCGCCGGCTTGCTCGCGCCTGCGTACGCGTCCGCAGCTCCCGCGAGTCAACCCCCGGCAGCCGCCGCGCCCGCGGCCCAGGCCGCCGCGGGTATCGCCGACAAGACTGACGTCATCGTCGTCACGCTGACCAATCCGCTCGCGGTGAAACGCGCGGCCGAGACCATTGCGCTCGCGCTTGCCGACCTGGTCAAGGTCGTGCCCGGGTTGGAGCTGAAGAAGCTGCAGGTCGTGGACGCCAAGGGCAAGCTGGTTCTCTCGCAATTGGTCGATTCGGACGGCGACGAAAACCCTGACCAGATTGTGTTCCAGACCGATCTCGCCCCGAGCGAGAGCAAGGCCTTCAAACTGCGGGTCGGGGAACGCGCCTCGGCGGTCGAGGCAGACTACAAGGCTTACGGTCGTTTCGTGCGCGAGCGCCACGACGACTTCGCGTGGGAGAACGACCTCATCGCCCACCGCATGTACGGGCCTGACCTGGAAACCTGCAAGAAGGAGCCTCTGACCACAAGCGGAGTGGACGTTTGGGTCAAGCGGGTTCCCAAGCTGGTGGTCAACGAATGGTACATGACGGACAATTACCACCAGGATCACGGCGAAGGCGCGGACTTCTACGCTGTGGGCAAGTCGCGCGGCTGCGGCGGGTTGGGAATTTGGTCGGGGGGCAAGCTGCAGGTGTCGAAGAACTTCACCGGCACGCGCGTGCTGGCCAATGGGCCCATCCGTCTGGTGTTCGAGCTGACCTACGCCAGCTGGGGCACGGCCCGCGTGGCCGAAACCAAGCGCGTGACTCTCGATGCAGGCACGCATTTCAACAAATTCGAGAGCACCTTCAAGGGAGTCAAGGGCACACTGTCGTTCGCCATCGGCATCGCCAAGCACCCTGGCGGCGCGGTGGAAATCGACGACAAAGCGCCTTCGATGCGGGTTTGGGAACCGCTCAATGAGGGCAAGAGCGGCAATCTGGGTACCGCCATCGTGCTGCCCATGGGGGCCAAGGTCGAAACGCAACAGACCGACCTCGATTTCTTGCTGGTCACGTCCGCCCCCAAGAGTGGCCCTCTGACCTACTACGTCGGGACCTCCTGGGATCGCACCAGCGCGGCTGGCGGCGCCGCTAATTGGACAAAGGAAGTGCAGCTCTTGTCGAGTCGGCTCGCCAATCCCGTACAGATCAAGCTCGCCGCCAACGCGGCGCCGACTCCCCCTGCGGCTGGCCCGTCCAAGTAGCCCGGTGTCCGCTAGCTCTTTCTGGCCACCGCGTCGGCTACCAAGGCCTGTCCCAACGCCAGGCCGCCGTCGCCGGGCGGGACCTGGCCTGGCAGATACACCGAGAACTCAGGCGACAAGGCTGCCAGCAGCGATTCGGTCAAGCGCGCGTTCTGGAAGCAGCCGCCGCTGAATACTACCGGGTGCTTGCCGTGCTGCTGGCACAGCAAACGCACACTCTCGGCGGTGGCCGCCACCAGCGTATTGTGAAAACGGGCCGACACCACGGCCGGCGCGCTCCGACCCACGAGGTCCATGGTCGCCTGGCGCACCATGGGTCGCAGGTCCATCACCCACGGCCTGCCAGTCCTTTCCAGCGCGAAGTCGTAGCGTCCCGTTTCGCTCGCCTCAGCCACGAAGTTCCAGCGCATGGCCACCTGCCCCTCGAAGTGCGACTGGGTGGTGGCAAGGCCAAGCGCGCCCAGGGCATCGAAGTAACGGCCGGCCCCATGAGCCAGTGGCGTGTTCAGCTTCTCGGCGATCATGCGACGACAAAGCGCGATCTCACCTGCGGGAATCAGCTTGAACAGTTCCAGGGCGGCAAGCGGCGGGTCGCCATCAAAGGCATCGTCGAGCAGAGCCAGCGCCAGGCGCCACACCTGCTGGATGGCGAGAGCGCCGCCCGCCAGTGGAATCGGCCGCAAAGTGGCCAGTCGCTCAAAATGCGTGAAATCGGCCAACAGGATCTCACCTCCCCAGGCCGTGCCGTCGCTGCCCAACCCGGTGCCGTCATAGGCCACTCCCAGGACAGGGCCGGCCAGGCCATGCTCGGCCATGACCGCGGCCACATGAGCGTGGTGGTGCTGGACCGCGATCTTGCACGCCTCGGGTCGCGCCAGCGCGTAGCGGGTCGACTGGTAGTCGGGGTGCAGATCGTGGGCGATGATCTCCGGCTCGATACCGACGAAACGCTGCAGGCGCGCCACCGCGTGTTCGTAGGCTGCCAGGGTTTCCAGGTTGTCGAGATCGCCGATGTGCGGGCCCAGATAGGCGTCGCGGCCCTGCGCCAGACAGAAGGTGTTCTTGAGCTGCGCCCCGCAGGCCAGTAGCGGCGCCACCGGCGACGCCAGAACAATGGGCCGAGGCACGTAGCCACGAGACCGGCGGAACAGCACCGGCCGGCCGGCGATGAGGCGGCCCACGGAATCGTCGCAGGCGTTCTCGATGGGACGATCGTGCACCATCCAGGCGTCGGCAATCCCGGCCAGCCGGCTCTGCGCGTCGGCATCGTCGAAGGCGATGGGCTGCTCGGACAGATTTCCCGAGGTCATGACCAGCGGGCGCTCGGCCTGGGCCAGCAACATGTGGTGCAGCGGCGAGTAGGCAAGCAGCAGGCCGACCATCGGATTTTCGGGCGCCACCTCGGGGGCCAGCCCGCAGTCGACCTTGCGTTTCACCAGCACGATGGGGCGCTCGACTGAGGTCAGCAGCGCTCGCTCCGCATCGTCGAGCACGGCTAGCGCCTCGGCCGCTCCCAGATCGCGCACCATCACCGCAAAGGGTTTCTCGTCACGCTGCTTGCGCTCGCGCAAGCGGCACACCGCCGCCGATGAGGTCGCGTCGCAGGCCAGGTGGTAGCCACCGATTCCCTTGACCGCCACGATCTTCCCTTCGGCCAGCAGGCGGGCGGCCGGCGCTGCTGGATCGGCCACGTCCAGCACCGCGCCCTCTCCGTCGACCAGCAAGAGCAGCGGCCCGCAGGCAGGACACGCGATAGGTTGCGCGTGAAAGCGCCGGTCCGCCGGATCCTCGTACTCGCGCTGGCAATCGGGGCACATGGGAAACGCGGCCATGGTGGTGTGCGCGCGGTCGTAGGGGATCTCGCGCGCGATGGAGAAACGCGGCCCACACTGCGTGCAATTGGTGAGCGCGTAGTGAAACCGCCGCGCCTTCGTATCTTCAATTTCCGCCAAACACTCGGCGCAGGTGGCGATGTCCGGCGGAATCGACACGCGTCGGCCCGCTTCGCCGGCCGGGCCACTGGGCGCGATGACAAAACCTTCGCCATCCTGGGCAGCGATCACTTGGCTGCGCAGACTGTGAACGCGTGCGGCTGGCGGCGGCTGGCCCAAGCTGGTGACGAATCCGGCGACGGCCGCGGGCGCGCCGAATACTTCTATGGTCACCCCTTGGCCGTCATTGAAGACCCGGCCCGCCAGTCCTGCCTGCTGTGCCAGACGCCACACCCAGGGCCGAAACCCCACGCCCTGCACGACGCCACTCACCAGAATGCGACGGCCTTGGCGCGAATCCATGTTAGGTGCGCTTGGTGGCTGCCATGCGCGCCAGCAGCCAGTCGAACCAGGCCTGCAGACCATCGCCCTTCCACGCCGACATCTTGATGACTTCGATGCTGGGGTTGATGGCGCGGGCGTCGGCCAGGGCTGCCTCCACGTCGAAGTTGGTGTGGGGCTGCAGATCCATCTTGTTGAGGATGAGGGCGCGCGACTCCTGGAACATGAGCGGGTACTTCCCCGGCTTGTCGTGGCCTTCGGTGCAGGAGAGCATCATCACCTTGTCGTGCTCGCCCAGATCGAACTCGGCCGGGCACACCAAATTGCCCACGTTTTCGATGATGAGCAGATCCAGTTTTTCCGTCTTCAGATCGTCGGCGGCGCGCGCGATCTGATGCGCTTCGATGTGGCAAGCGCCGCCGGTGTTGATCTGCAGCGCGGGCACCCCGTGGCGACCGATGCGATCCGCGTCGCGCGTGGTGGCGATGTCGCCAGTGATCACCGCCGTGCGCACGCGCTTGCCCAGCGCCTCGGCGGTGCGTTCCAAGAGAGTGGTCTTGCCGGCGCCCGGCCCAGACATGAGATTCACCACGTACACGCCCTCACGGCCAAAGCGCTGCCGGTTGGTCGCAGCATTCTGGGTGTTGTCCTGCAAAACGTCGCGGGCCACTTCGATCTCTTTGCTCATGGCTATTTTCCCGCGGCCAAGGCCGCCTCCTCGTCGATGTCGATGGTATCCAGCCGCAGCTCACGGCCAGCCAGCACCTCGCCGCCAGGCATGCCGCAGACACATGGTTCCAGAAGGTCGCCGCCGCGCTCGATGCCGCATGTGCGGCAGCGCAGACGCGTGGGCACGCGTACAATTTCGAGCTGGCATCCCTGTGCGCGCGTGCCTCGGCTGACCACACCGAAGGCGAAGCTCAACGTCTCCGGCTCCACGCAGGTCATCTCGCCCAAGAGCAGGCGCATGCCCACCACCTGACCGCCGCCGTTCTGGTCAGCAACTTCAATGGCGGTGTCCACCATGCGCTGGGCGACCGAGGTTTCGTGCATGTGCGGCGTTCTTGCCATGCGTTTTCGGGGAAAACAACAATGTTGCGATGACTCGATTCAACTAAGAAATCGTCGGCGGCTGAGAACACAGAGGGGAGAGGAGAGGTCACAGAGAATTTTTCTCGGGACGAGGTATTATCGGGGCATGCACGTCGTTCTGCATGTGGCTGTCCTGGCCTTGACCGTCCTAGCTCTGAGCCGGGCGACCTCCGGGGTGTGGTTGAAGAACCCTCCCGCGGCCATTACCGTGGCGATCGTCTTCAGCTTGCTCAACTGGTCGCTTGGGTGGCTGCTGCGCCTGCTGTTGGTGGTGCCCACCATCCTGACTCTCGGCTTGCTGCTGCTGTTCACAACCTACATCGTCAACACCGTGCTTCTCTGGCTGGCTGACAAGTTGCTTGCTTCGTTCGAGATCAAGAGCGTACGCGCGCTGCTGCTGTCATCGAGCGCCATTACGCTGGTGAACTGGCTGTTTCATTTTCCGCTCTGGCGGTAACCACCTGCGGCCCCATCTCGGGTAGAGTTATTTCATGCGCTGCTTGCCTTGCATTGCGCTGCTTGCTCTGACGGGGACGTACGCCTGTGCCTCGACCCAACCGACCGAAACGGCCCCGCTGCCCGCGCCGGTCGCAGCCCCGCCATCGCCCAGTCCGTTGGCTTTGCCGGTCCCACCCCGCGGTTTCGACAGCGCCGGAGCCTTCGCGGTCGAGAGCGATGAGGGACTGGCCCGTCTGTGCCAGACCCTTCGCGACGAGAACTCGATGTCCTTTTCGGGAAACGTCGTGGCCCAAGCGCAGGAGCGCGAGGAGCATGCCCGTCGCCGCCAGGATGCCGAGCACAGGCGCTACCTGGCCATCGTGCCCGCGCAAGGCTTTGCCTTGGCCAACTACGATCTGGGCGAGCGGCGCTTGGTGCTCGACACGGGCCGGGGTTTCAGATTGGGCGAAAACGCCGAACTTCTCACCAACCTGGAGACAGGCGCGATTGGCTTTCGCCTGCCGCCCGACGCTGCTGACCACGTCTTGGTAGAGCGCGCCGCGGGCAAGGTGTTTCTGCGCTTGCTCTTCCGCCCCCTCTACTCAAAAATGCGCCAGCAGGCCTGCTTGTGGATCAGCGGCGGCACCGTGGTCAAGATGGAGATCGATGTGGAAGCCGTAGCCCTGCTCGGCCCTGACGGCTCGCGCCTGGCCCAAGGCGACAACAGTCCAGACAGCGACCTGGACGCACCCGTGACCAAACCGCAGATTGTGATTCGTCGTCCGCGCAGCGCCACCGGAGGCGATGTGACAGATTCTTTGGCGAAAGCCAGCACAGAGCTGCAGCCGCTGCTTCTGCCCTGCTACCAGAAGGCCTTGGAAGCACGACCCAGCCTGCGCGGCACCCTGGTCCTGGGGATCAAAGTCGGCCCTGATGGATCGATCGAGGAATCGCGCATGGAACTGAGCTCGCTGGGCGACGAATTCCTCGCTGCCTGTGCGGCGGCCAAGGTCGGCAAGGCCAGGCTGACCACCGGGCCTGGCCGCATGAGCGTGACCGTGGTGTTCGGCTCGAAGGATGATCGCTGAAAGTGGTGTAGACCGCAGGTCGCCCCTACGGCTTTTTCATCATGGCGCCCATGGCCGCGCCCATCATCTTCTCGTTGATGGCGAAGAATTCCGGTTCGTGCTTCTGCATGAGAGCGAGAGCCTCCGGCCCATATTGCGTCGCAAACTCTTTGCGAACCATTTCGAGCTGGGCCGCCTGTCCCGAGTAGGCCTTCTCCATGGCGACGTCGACCACGCCGGGCTGTTTGCCACTGGTCTTGGCCTCGTCGATCTTCTTGCGATATCCCTCGACCTTGCCGGCAGCCTGCTGAAGAGCGTAGACATGCGCATAGTAGCGGGTGGCCACGCGCATGAGCTTGGCCATCTCGTCTTGGGTCAGGCCACTCTTCTCAAGGGCGGCCTTGCTGGCGTCCGCGATCTTGGCGGTGCGGTTATCGGCAGCCATGGCGCCCTGGAACTTCTTCTGGTCGGTGCCGCCCTTGGCGAACGCCTGCATGCCCACGCCCATGGTCTCGCTGGTCACCGCCAGCATCTCCCTCTGATAGACCGCAAAGCGCGAAAGCTTGTCGTCGGTCAGCAGAGGCTTCACCGCCGCCACATCCACCGGGGAGGCCGCAGGCGGCGCGATGGGCGATGCCGGCTTCGCCGCACCCAACACCGGCGAGGCAGGCAGGGCAGCCGGTTTGGCAACTTCGCCCTTCTTGCACCCGACCAGGCAAAGCAGCACGAACACGCACGCGATCCTTGATTGTCTGTTCATGGCGCGAGGATACGCCCAACAGGGCGCGGTTTCTAGCGACTCCCGTCGCGTGACAAGAGAGAGCGACACAGCTCACGGCCTGGACGCTTGAGGGGTATAATTCGCATCTCACTGCCATGAACAAGAGCAAGAAACTGGAACGAAGGGATTTTCTGAAACTCGGCGCAAGTGGCCTGGCCGCTGGCGCCTTGTCTGCGGGTTGCGCGACCGTGGCGTCGAGCCAGGGAGAGAAACCAGTCTCGACCCCTGCGGCGCAGCCGCCCGTGCCGGTGCCCGCGACCGCGCCGGCCCCCGCGAAATCCGCCGAACCGCCACGCCGCATGCTGGGCCGAACCGGAATCCAGGTTCCCATCGTCAGTATGGGGGTGATGAACGCTGACAACCCCAACCTGGTTCGCGCGGCGCTGGACGGCGGCATCTTTCTGCTCGACACCGCGCACGGCTACCAGGACGGTCGCAACGAGGAAATGCTCGGCACCGTCCTCAAAGACCGCAAGCGCGACTCCTTCGTCTTGGCCACCAAGGTCCACCTCAGCACCCTGGATCGCAAAACGGGGATCTTTTCCAAGCAGACCCGCGGCGAAGAAATCGAGGAGAAGCTCGACATCAGCCTCAAGCGCCTGGGACTGGATCACGTGGACATCTTGCACCTGCACAACCAGTCGCTTCGTGAGAGCGTGCTCTACCCGCCGGTCCTCAAGGCATTGGAAGAGGCCAAGCGCGACGGAAAAGCACGTTTTCTCGGCGTTTCGACGCACAAGAATGAACCCGAAGTAATCCGCGCGGCAGTGGAGGCCAAGCTCTACGACGTCGTGCTGACGTCGTACAATTTTCGCCAGGACCACCACCTGGAAGTGCAGAAAGCCGTGGCCGAAGCGGCGCAAGCGGGTCTCGGCATCGTGGCGATGAAGACGCAAGCGGGCGTCTACTGGGACAAGGAGAAGCAGTCCCCCATCAACATGACAGCAGCGCTGAAGTGGGCGCTGCGCGAGCCCAACGTGCACACGGCCATTCCGGGCTTCACCACATTTGATCAATTGCAGACCGACCTGGCCGTCCTGCGCGATCCCACCCTCACCGACGATGAGAAGCGCAGCCTGGAGGCGCCCAAGCTGGTTGGCTTCTTCTGCCAGGGCTGCGGCCAGTGCCTCGATCCTTGTCTGGCGAAACTGCCAATTCCCGATCTCATGCGTTCCTTCATGTACGCCCACGCGTACCGCAATCGCGAGGCCGCACAGGCGCTGCTGCTGGAACTCGGCCTGCCGGAATCTCCCTGCGGGGACTGTGATGAATGCCCGGTTCGCTGCGCCAAGGGCTTCGACGTGCGCCAGCGGGTGCGCGACATTGTGCGCCTGCGCGGGGTGCCGCGGGAATTTCTCGGATGAGCATTCTGGCGAGGCAGGGCGGCCTGCTGGCATTGGTCGTGCTTTGTGCCGCAGCCTCTAGCCCGGCTGCTCCGCAGGGCGAACCCGGCGCGCTTCCCAAGACATCGTCACTCTTTCCCAAGATGGCAGGCTGGAAGATCTCCGACAGCCCCACCACATACACGCCCGAGACGCTCTTCGAGTACATCGACGGGGGCGCCGACTTGTTCCTGCAATTTGATTTCCAGGATCTCACGGCGGCGACCTACGCGAAAGTTGGCGCTGCCGCGGAAATCACAGTCGACATCTACCGCCACAAAAGCGCGATTCGAGCCTTCGGCATGTACACCCAGGAACGCCCGTCCGGCACCACGCCCCTGCCCGTCGGCATCGAGGGATACGCCGGGCAGGATTACCTCGAATTCGTCGTCGGCCCCTACTACGTGAAGCTGGTTCAGTTGGGTAGCAAGGGGCAGTCCATCCTTCGTCCGTTCGCAGACAAGCTCGCCGCCGGCCTGCCCGGCACGCGCGAGGCCCCGGCCGTCTTGAGGGCCTTCCCCGACCGAGGCAAGCGCGTCCGCGCCGAGAAGCTCGCGGCCCGCGATTTTCTCGGCCAGCCATTCCTTCACGACGCGGTCGCGGTTCCCTATCAGATCGCGGCAGCGAATTTTCGGCTGTTTGTTGTCGAGGGCAAAGACAGCGCGGACGTTCGCACCATGGTGCAGCGCTACCGGGCCCTGGCCAAGGTGGCGGGGGCCGATGCGGTCGGCCCTCAGGGAGGCGCGACAGTGAAGGATCCACTCAACGGCGAAGTGGTTTTGCAATGGAAGGGCCGCTGGCTCTGGGGAGCCGTGGACCAACCCTGTGTCGAGCGCAAAGCGCTCATCGATGAACTGGGCCGAAACCTTTCTGACCTGGACAAGTAGATCGGAAATCCAACCCGAACAACGCTGGAGGTCCCATGCAACGCTTGGCCCTGGTTGTCGTCGCGACATGCATCACAAGTGAAGTCGGCTGCACGAGCGGAGGGTCGGTGACTCACGATGCGGCGTCGGTCATAGCTGCCGATGCTGTCACCGCTGTCGCTTCGGACGTGGGTGCGACGGGCGCGTCCGATGGGCCGAACAGCAGCAAAGCCAGCGACGGTGCAAGCACCACCACAGCCAGCGACGGTGCAAGCACCACCACAGCCAGCGACGCTGCAAGCACCACCACAGCCCGTGACGGTGGCAGCGGCATAGTCACTTCGATCAGCAAAGACGGCGTGACCTGGACCTTCGCCGCCCCGGTGCTCGCGGGCCAGTTCGTGACGGGCGACTACTGGATTGTTGGTCCCGCCACGGTCACGGCCATCAGCCCCGCACCGACCAGCTCCACACCGTTTCTCAACGGATCGGTCGTGAATCTCCCGACCACCAACGGCAAGAGTCCCTTTGACTCGCGACTCAACGACGGCACCGACGAATCATGGTGGTTCGACGCGAGCTTTCGTGCGTATCCGCCGGTGTCGCTCAAGGCGGGCGACTCGCTGGTGTCCAGCGTCAGCGTGGCCACGCCGGGCTTGCTGCCCGAGGTGATGCGGGCGAGCGACAAGAGCTGCAGTCCAGTCGGCAGCGCCTCGGTGCTCACCGTTCTGGCAGCCGCTCCATCCGCAGACGCGTTCAGGCCCTCCTATTGCGACCGCAGCCAGACCTTGTATCGCGCGGGCGCCCTGCAGCGCCAACTACTGCCTGCGCACCCCGCGCCCAAGCCGCAGAGCACGCCCACTCTGGCACAGTTCGAGGCGCTCTTCCGGCGCCCGTGGATCGACACCAACGCCTTCCTCTTCGACGCGCCCGCTGAGTACATGCCCAGCTACGGTCAGCATGTCGCGTTCGCAGTCAGCTACGCTAGCCTGCTCTTGCTGCTCGATTTTCCCGCGGCAGACAAGGAGCCACTCACCAACTATCTGGTGCAATACGGAATCGATCTCTACGGCTGTGTGAAGGCCGGCTACGGCTGGCCCGCTTTCGGCGGCCACCGCAGCGGCCGCAAGCTGCCCATTGTGATGGCCGGGCTACTGCTGCAGGACGACGGAATGAAAAACGTCTCGGCGACCTACCCCAACCGCTTCGGCGAGGACATGCAGACCGTCTACATCAACCAGATTCCGGGCGGCTACAGCAAGGCCTGGCAGGGCGCCACCGTGATCTACGGCGGGCACTACGGCGTGGATCAGACGAGCGGCACACCCACGGACACCAGCAGCAATGGGCTGTACGCACCCTATGAACAACTGCAGCCCAAGGACTGGCAGCTCCTGACGCCGACGGAGCAGCTCGGCGAAGCCTATCGGCGCTGCTGCACCTCGGTTTCGTGGGTAGGCGAGGCCCTGGCAGCGCGCCTGCTCGGCGCCCAAGACACCTGGAACCATCCCGCCTTCTTCGATTACGTCGATCGCTGGATGACTGAGGACGACACCCAGGCCGTGGCCGATATCAAGACGCAGTCCGGGTTTGACTACAGCGCGGATTGGGAACGTCAGGGCCAGACCGCGGCTTGGCTGCAAGGCGAATTTCCGCAATACAGCTTCGTTGACGACATGTGGAAGGCGTACCGGAACTGAACCGGCCGGCTCATGAGCAGCCAGCCGGAATCCCAGCCGCGAGACCCCGTCGCGCCTAGTGCGCCGTGCCGGGCGTGTAGAACTTCACGTCAGGAGTGATCCATCCCGAGTATTCGCTGAAGTTGTACACGTGGTACTGCTGCGGAATGGGATCGTTCGGTGGGACATCCAGATCGCAGTCGCCATTGGAGAAAATCCAGACTCCGCTTTCGTTGTACACGATGACTTCTTCCTTGCCGTCGCCGCAAAGATTGGCGTGCTGAACGTTGTCGACCAAGTTGCCACTATGGGGAAATGAGGCGACCACCTTGTCATAGCCGTCATACAGGGTGGCAGGAGTTTGGCCGCCGCGGTGATAGGACAGGATGAGGTCAGTGCCATCGCCCAGCCAGTTGTTCATGTTCTCGGTCACCGTGATCCAGCCGTAGTCCGTCCGCGTTTCTTTCCAGAGGAGCTTGTCGGTTGAGGACAAGAGCACGTTGGCATCATGGCCGGTGGCGTCTCGCGGACCGATTCGGTCAAGCAGAACCACCTCGAGACCCGGAGAGTCGGAACGGTACTCGCCAATGCCCATTTGCTGGTCTTCGACCGTGTTGGTGTCCTCCCAGATCTGGCTGCCGTCCTTCCAGTGGAACATGGCGGCCACGTTGCCACCGACCACTATCTCGTATCCATTGCTCGGATCGCCATCGACATCGGCGGTGGCCAGGCAGTCGGCGTGCATGGTGAGTTCCGGGTGCGACGTGGTGTTCGTGGTCCACACCTGCGTGCCATCACTCTGCAAGAAGAAGTAGCCAGCCATGACTTCATCCTTGCCATCACCGTTCCAATCGTAGACCAGCGGATAGTGCCCGGTGCCACGGTCGGACCCCGAGGAATCACTGGGAAGAAACGCATGATGCCAGAGCACGGTGCCGGCCTTGGTGGGGGGGCTGGTAGTGTTGTCGTCGATGCCGACAATCGCCCAGTCTTGGGAGTAGCGGGTCTTGACCAGGATGTCCTGCGGCCATCCCTTGCCTCGCAGATTGGCAAAGGCGATGGAGTCGTTGGAACCAGCTTGGGGCAAGGGAATGGTGCGCAACAATTTCCCGGTGGTTCCGTCGAGCACAGTCATCTCGGTGTCGCTCATGTTGGCAAAGACCTCGGACTTGCCGTCCCCGTCCATGTCGTAGACCTGAATGGGAATGTCCGAACTGGCGCCATGGGAAGTGCCGGGGGTGCCGTACTGCCACAGTTTGTTACCCTTGAGATCCCACGCCGTCACGCACACCACTTGCTGGGGCGTGTAGGCGCCCGGCTGGACCATGGGCTGCCCCATGACGATCTCCATCTTGCCGTCGCCATTGATGTCGCCAAGCCGCATTCCCGGCGTGCCGACGACACTGGCGATAGCAGTGAAGCTGGAGCGCAACACTGGTACACCGTTCGCTGGCGTTGACGGGATGCCTGCGTATGGCCGAGCGCCGCCGCTGGTTGTCGTGACGCCGCCGGTGGATGTGGTCCCGCTGGTTGTCGTTGTGGTCCCGCCTTTGGGCGTGGTGCCGCCGGCCGACGTGGTCCCGCCGGCTGACGTGATGCCGCCGGTCTGCTTGGTGCCCCCTGCGGCCGTGGTGCCCGCGGTCGGCGTAGCGCCACCGCTTGCCTTGGTACCACCGACAACCGCGGTCCCACCGGTGACAACCGTGCCGCCGGCATTTCCGGCCCCGCCGTTGACACCGGTTGCACTCGTAGTCACAGAGCCGCCGTTCGCCGAAGTGCCACCTGCGCCAGCACCTCCTGGGCTGCCTGTGTTGCCGCCTGGGGCGACATTTCCCGCGACGCCGCTGCTGCCCGCTGCGCCGGCCCCGCCGCCGGGACCTATCGTGCCTGCCACGGGTCCAGCACCCGCGCTGCCGGACATTCCGGCTGGACCAGCGGTGTTTCCTGCCTGACTGGACGGCACAACGGAGTTTCCCCCGCCGCTTGTGTTTCCAGCCGCGCCAGTCGCACCAGCGGAACCGCTGTGCGAGGTCCCATTGGACCCAGAGCACCCGAGCAGGCCCAAGGCAACTACCAGGGTGGCCGCCAAGGGATGCCGATATTCAATTCCCAGGAAGGTTTTCATTTCAACTCTCCTATTGCCGCGGGTTCAGTTCGAACCAACAGAGCCCAGTCCTAGCAGTGCCGCGGGCGGCGTGGCTGGCTCATTTTATTGCTTCGAACCAGGCCACTATACTTGATCCTCTCCAACCCAGGTGGTGCTTCGCCAAGACCTATCCGCGAGGCCCATTTTCGCACGGTGGCACAGCCCGTCATCGATACCGTCGCGGTTCCTGAGCTTGCTTGAAATGCTGCGTTCCGCCTTGATGCCCACGCAAGTCTCCTCGTCCCAGGTGGTTCCGTAGTTCCGCGCCGGGTGTGGTCGTGCATCATGGAGTCTGATACGGTTCGCGGCATGAAGAATTGGCTGTTCCTGTCTGCCGTCTCCGTCGCAACCGTGGTCAACTGTGCAACCCATCAGGCTGGCAAGCCTGTCGCGAACAGCAGCGTCCCCTCTCCGTGTCGCGGCAGTTGCCCACCCAGCCCGACGACCACTCCCGTTGCGGGCATGGCCTTGTCCCCCGGGGGCAAGCTCCCGGACCAAGCGCCGCCAGTCGCCGACAACGTGGAACGCCATCGCATCCCACTTGAGGGACCATTCCAAGGCGCGGTGAACGCCAAGGTCAACATCGTGGAGTTCTCCGACTTCCAGTGTCCCTTCTGCGCGCGCGGAGCCGAGACGATGAGACTTCTTCTCAAGCAATACCCCAACGATGTGCGGCTCTACTTCCGTCATCTCCCCCTGCCCTTCCACGTCGATGCTTCTCTCGCCGCACAGGCGGCCATGGCTGCCGATGCACAGGGGAAGTTTTGGCAGATGCATGACAAGCTCTTCGCCAACCAGGAGCATCTCAAGCGCGCGGACCTCGAGGCCTACGCGCGCGACATCGGCCTCGATCTCGGCCGATTCAAGCAGGACCTCGACCACCAGACGTGGAAGAACACCGTGGCGGCCGACGCCGCGCTGGCCAGCCAGATGGGTGTGGTCGGCACGCCCAACTTCTTCATCAACGGCCGCCCGCTGCGTGGCGCGCTCCCTATCGACACCTTCCAGGGGGTCATCGAAGACGAGCTGGCTCGCAGCAAGAAACTCCTGGCAGCCGGCACGCCGCCGGAAGGGCTCTACGCGAGGTTGATGGCCGGTGCGCGAACCGGACCGCCGCCGCCGGCATCGCGGCCGCCGGTGTCGAACGAAGTCTACCGAGTTCAGATTGACGAGACGTACCGGGCCGAAATCGAAGGCGCCCCCGTCAAGGGTGCCAAGGACGCGCTGGTGACCATCGTGGAGTTTTCGGACTTCCAGTGTCCCTTCTGCGCCCAGGTGGAACCGACCATCACGAGGCTGTTCACCGCCCCGCTCATTCTGAGTTGGCACCCCATTTCTGAGACGTCGCGGACGAGCCCTTGCTGCGTGGCAAGCGCACGTGCGATTCTGCACCACTGTGCGAAGCCGCCCACCGCAGAGGGCGCCTTCTGCGGTGGCTGTGCGAGTTCTTGCGCTTCGTCCCGTGCTATCTCGCGGATTGATGAAGCAGCGCGAAGGCTCTGAGTGCTTTGCGGAAGGTTCGTTTTTTGCTAGAGATTCAGCGCCGTGCACGCAGACGCAAACACCATCGATGGCGAACGGAGCCCGAAACTGGGCGACGAGTGGCGCGATTGGGATGGCCATGCCACCCCCGACGCCGCGGCGCCCAAGCGTCTCTTCTTCGCCCTCATCGTGGGCTTTCTCGTCGTCACGGTGGCAGCCAGTCTTCTGTCGTGGTACCTGGTGGCGCCGCGCCTTGCCCAGTGGCATCGAGCGGCTCCCACGGTGTTGATCGATCTCTTGGCGATCCTTCTCACGGCACTCAGCGTGGCGCTCGCGCTCGTGGCGCTCATGCTCCTCACCGGTTGGCCCCGCAGCACGCGCGCATCATCGCTCGCCCGTCGGATCCTGACCATGGTCGAGCGCCGGGTTTTTGGGCTGGGCCGGGTCTTGTCGATCAACAAGGATCGACTGGCGCACGCCTTCATCCGCACCAACAACGCGCTGGTGCGACTGGCTCCGCAAGGAATCGCGCCGCAGCGGGTGCTCATCCTCCTGCCGCGCTGCCTGCGCAAGGAGCAGCTCGACCAAGCGCGAAGCCTGGCCAGCTCTCGCAGCGTCGAGGTGGCGATCGTTGCCGGGGGCGAGCAGGCGCGCCAGCGCATCCGGGAGAAGCGGCCGAACGTCGTGATTGGCGTCGCCTGCGAACGCGATCTGCTGAGCGGCATCCGTGACGTTCGTCACAAACTCTCGGTCTTGGGCATCGCGAACACGCGGCCGAACGGGCCGTGTCGCGACACGCAAATCGATCTGACAGAGCTAGAAGCAGCGCTTGATCTTTGTGTGCGTCCATCTCCGGCCCCCAACCTGCTACAGTCGGGGCTCGGAACGTGAGATGACGGAAGCGCCGCACAACAAAGTCATGAAACCGAATCGAGACGTCGGCATTGTCGGCTATGGAGCCTACGTGCCTCGCTACCGCCTGCCCGGAATCGAGATCAGCCGCATGTGGGACGGCGAGCAGGGATGCACGCCGCCCATCAAGGAAAAATCGGTGCCCGGTCTCGATGAGGATGTGGCGACCATGTCACTCGAAGCCGCGCGCAACGCACTCAAGCGTGCCGCGATCGATCCTTCGCTCATCCGCGCCGTGTGGGTCGGCAGCGAGAGTCACCCCTACGCCGTCAAGCCCACCAGCACCATCGTCGCGGAAGCGATCGGCGCCGTGCCGCACACCCTGGCCGCTGACTGGCAGTTCGCGTGCAAAGCGGGCACAGAGGCGATGCAGGCCGCCATAGGTTTCGTCGGCTCGGGTATGGCGGACTACGCCTTGGCGCTCGGCATGGACACGGCGCAAGGAAGGCCGCGCGACGCCCTTGAATACACGGCCGGCGCGGGCGGCGCCGCGTTTCTGCTCGGGCCGGCCGAAGAATCGCTCGCCGTGCTGGAAGGCTCGACCTCGTATGTGACCGACACGACGGATTTCTGGCGCCGCCAGCACGAGCACTATCCGGCGCACGCGGGTCGCTTCACCGGCGAGCCCGGCTACTTTCGCCATGTGCTCGCCGCGGCGTCCGAGATCATGGCGGCGCTGGGGCGCAAGCCCGCCGACTACGCGCACGTCATTTTCCATCAACCCAACACCAAGTTCCCGCTCAAAGCGGGCCGCGAGTTGGGCTTCAAGCGTGAACAACTTCAGACGGGGTTGCTCGCCAATGAAATCGGCAACACCTACGCGGGTGCCGCGATGATCGGACTCACCAGCGTTCTGGATGTGGCCCAACCGGGCGAGCGCGTGCTCATGGTGTCGTTCGGCAGCGGGGCGGGCAGCGACGGCTTCGATTTGCGCGTCAGCGACGCGATCACCGCGCGCCAGGGGCGCGCGCTCTGTACGCGTGACTATGTCGATCGCCGCCACGAGCTCAACTACGCCACGTACGCGCGTCATCGGGGGAAGATTCGCATGGAGTAGCTTGGCGCCCCCGTGCGCGTGGCACCCAGAGACGGCAAGATCAACGACTTGAGACTAACATGCGAGATGTATCCATTATCGGAATAGGCCAGACCCCGGTTGGCGAGCACTGGGACAAGTCCCTCAAGGATCTGGCGGCTGAGGCGATTCAGAACGCCATCAAGGACGCCCAGGTGGAACGCGTCGATGCGCTCTACGTCGGCAACATGTGTTCGGGCACGCTCAATGGGCAGGAGCACCTGGGCGCACTCATCAGCGACTGGGTTGGCTTGCGCGGGGTCGAAGCCGTCAAGATCGAAGCGGCCTGCGGTTCGGGCGCGGCGGCGCTTCGGCTGGGCTACGTTGCGGTGGCGGGCGAGCTGGCGGATTTCGTGGTGGTGGCAGGCGTGGAAAAAATGACGGATCGCCCAAGCGATCAGGTGACGGCTGCCCTGGCCATGGCCTCCGACGCCGATTTCGAGGCGCAGAACGGATTGTCGTTCGTAGCGCTCAATGCTCTGCTCATGCGACGCTACATGCACGAATATGGCGTGCGCCACGCGGACTTCGCGCCTTTTGCCATCAACGCGCACAAGAACGCCGTGGGCAATCCGTTTGCGCTGTTTCCCCACCCCGTCACAGCCGAAGATTTCGGTGCGGCGAAGATGATTGCGGACCCGGTGAACCTGCTCGACAGCTCACCCGTGTGCGACGGCGCGGCGGCGGTGGTGCTGTGCCCCACTTCGCTCGCCCGCCAATTCGCAGCGCGGCCGGTGCGCATTCGCGCCTCGGCGGCGGCGACCGATTCCATCGCCCTGCACGATCGCCGCGATCTCCTCGGGCTCGAAGGCGCGGCCCTGAGTGCGACCAAGGCCTATGGCCAGGCCAAGGTGACGCCCAAAGATATCGATCTTTTCGAGCTGCACGACGCATTCACCATCATGTCGGTGCTCTCGCTCGAGGCGAGCGGATTCGCTGAACGCGGCCGCGGCGTGCGCCTGGGCACCGACGGGGACATCGCCATCGCTGGCCAGATCCCCATTTCCACCATGGGCGGACTCAAAGCGCGCGGTCATCCGGTCGGCGCCACGGGAATCTACCAGGTGATTGAAGTGGTGCTGCAATTGCGCGAGCAGGCCGGCGCGAACCAGGTGCGCAATGCACGCCTGGGTATGGCACAAAACGTTGGTGGCAGCGGCGCCACCGTCGTGACCACAATTCTCGAGGCCGTGGAGTAGCACGGCAACTTGACAGCCAGAACCGCGAGGAGGAAATAGTTTACCAATGGAAATTGCCAGGCACTGGAGATTGCAGCGACACCGTTACGCACTGGTGGGCGAGGTATGCAACCACTGTGGCGAAAAGATCTTCCCGGCACGCGACGTGTGCCCGCAGTGCAACGCCCCGGCCAAGACTCCCTTCACCTTCAGTGGCAAGGGTGAGGTCTACTCGTATTCGACCGTGCACAATCCGCCGGAGGGGTTCGAGCAATTCGCCCCGTATGTGGTCGCCCTGGTGCGCCTGGCCGAGGGGCCGCTGGTGGCCGCGCAGCTAACCGACGTGGAAGGGGAGAAGATTGAAATCGGGATGCCGGTGGAAATGGTCACACGCAGAGTGCGCGATGATGGTGACAAGGGCACCATCGTCTACGGATACAAGTTCCGTCCCGTGATTGTGCCTCGGGCGTCGGCGGACGCAAAGAGCGCGTCGGTTTAGGTCAACTTCGCCGCGGCCGCGGTGAAGCGGGCCAGGGCCCAGATGGGGAAAATGCGCCGGTAGTTTTCGTAGTTGATGAGCGCCGTCTTGTTGAACACGCCCGAGAGCGACTGCCGGGGCCAGTCACCATTCTCGAGCTGAGTCGCGACGAGGAAACCGGCGGCGCGCGCGCAGCGTAAGTCGCGCGCTTGGCCAGCGATGATGAGCGTCAGCAGCGCCCACGCGGTGTTGACCGCGTGACTGGCGCTGCTCAGGTAGCGTCGCTCTCGGCAACTGTCCCCGCTCTCGCCCCAGCCGCCGTCGGCGTTCTGCTGTTGGTAGAGAAACTCGCACGCACGCCGGAGCGCTGGATCGCTGCTCTGCGCACCCGCTGCGTGAAGCCCGCGCACGCCGAACCAGGTGCCGTAGGTGAAGCACACGCCCCATGATCCTTCCCAGCTCCCGTCGGGGCGCTGGCCTTTGCGCAGGAAGCGCTCACCCCGGCGGATGGCCACCCCGGCCTGGCGCTGCAGGAGATCATCATGGGCGCGATCGGGCCGTGCGGCGAAGTGTCCTCGGCATAGCGCCAGACTGTGAAGAGCCGCGGCCGTGCACTCGGTATACGAGTGATCGACCATGATGTCGCCGAACACGTGCGCCGGGTTGAGAAGCTCCAGCCAGCGCCCGCCGCGCTGTCTTTCGTAGGTGGCCCAGCCCCCATCGCGATTCTGCCAGGTGAGGAGCAGCTTGACCGCATCGAGAATGCGCTCCTGGGGAAGCGCGGGCAGTCCCGCGTCCTCCAGCATGAGCGCCGCGGTCAGACCTTCGGCGGTGCAGTCAGTGATGGGCCAGCCATGCGCGCGATCGGAAAACGGCCACCCGCCGCGACAGGGGTGCCGGTAGTAGCGCTGGTAGTCGGGCAGATCTTCGAGAACTTGATTGTTGAGCACGAAGGCATGGGCGCGTTGCAAGGTTTCGCGAGGAGCCGCCCCCACCGGAGTATCCAGCATCGCCTGCGCCGCAAACGCCGTGTCCCACAACGCGGTCGAGTTGTAGCCGTTCATCTTGGTGCCGTCGTGCCCGTCCCACAGATAGCCCTCGAGGGCGGCGAAGCTACGCACCGTCGCGTCGCTGTTGGGCGACCGGAAGAAGTGCACCAGGGTATTGAGAACGGCGTTGACCGGCCCAATGCGAATGAACTGGGTGGCGCGGTCCTCGAACTCGATGTGATCGAGGAGCCGGGCGAGAGAACGCTCACGCAGCGCCCGCGTGTGCACGCGTTCGAACAGACCCGTGACAAGGTTGACCGCCTTGAGCGCCGCCGACGTGGGCTCGTAGACGTCGCTGGGAGCGATGGTGTTGCGGTGCTCGACGAAGCGGATGCTGTCGTAGGGGCGATCGTAGATCTCGCGCCGGAGTGCGTGCGTGAGCTCGTCGGCCGGCATGCGCGCTCTCATTCCGTAGAGATACGCCATGGGCAGATAGACTTGCCGACAGTGACACCAGAAGCGGCTGGGATGGAAGGGCAGGCTCGCAGGCAAGAGCCAGAATTCCGGCAGGACCGGCTGCAGACCGTCGTATTCGTAGAGATTGAGGAGCGCGAGCGTGAACTTGCCCCAACTGGCGCACGCCAGCGCGGTGCCGTGCGCGTGGATAAACGCCCTCGCCCGCGCGACCCGTTCGTCCTCGGGCACAAGCCCGAGCAGGCGAAACGCCACGTAGCACAGGACCGTGGTGAACAGGCACCCGGAGCCTTCCACGTGCAGGCCAAAACTGCCGTCGATCTTCTGGCTTGCGCTGAGATAGGCGATCATGCCGTCGCGCCGTCGCGGCTCGATGGGCCGTCCGCCGATGTGGCGGGCCGCCACGTACATCGGCAGCAGGAACATTGGTCCCCCGTAGTCGCCGCGCCACGCACCGTCGGCCTCCTGTTGCGAGGCGAGGTAGTCGAGGCCGCGCGCGACCGCCCGCTCGCACGAGGCGAGAGCGAGGTCCTCCCTCGTCACGGGAACAGTCGCCGCGCCCGACTCTTTCACGCCGGGTTCCGCCCGTCGTGCCAGCGTTGTCGCACCATCTGCGAAACCGTGCGTGTGTAGGGCTCCCAGAAGGCGCCGCCCTCGATATCGCCGAGCAAGTCGCCGTACATCGGTTCCAGCTTCGCGCGCCAACTTGGATCGATGGTAACCGAGCGCGCCGCCCACTCGTGGCAGTAGCGACAACTCTCGCAATCGGTCGACTGGCAATTCTTGGTGGTGAAGCGCTCCATGAATCCGTCAAGCGCGCGATTGTCGATCATGACGGGATTATCGCCCTCGCGCGGGTAGAGCATGCTGGCCGCGTGCCCGAAGTCGATGAGCTTGCGGAAGCGCAGCAGGTTGATGGTGCGCGGCTTGATGAAGTATTTGAACATGCGCTTCCACGAATAGGCGTCCTTGCCCACGGCGCCCAGCTTGTCCTTCGGGTAGGCGTAGTTCTGCACCAAATCGAGAAGATTGCCGTCGTAGCGGCGTTCCGAGTAGGCCTTGACCCGCTCAAGCAGAATCTGCGTCGGGGTGTTGCGTTCGACAATCTTGAAGGTTTCGTACCCGAGCTTCTCGTAGTAATGCAGGTCCTCGGGGCGAATCCAGTTGGCGCGAATGTAGTTCACCGGGTCGCGCAAGCGAATCTGGTTGCACAAGATCGAGCAGTAATCGAGTGGGAACCCGCGACTCTTGGCCTGCGACGCCGCCGACAAACCCACGGCATGGTTGCCGGCGATGGCGCAATCCTGGCGGCACCAATTGTTGACGATGAGCTGCAGGTCAACCCCTTGTGCCGCTTCCTTCATCCCAATCAGGGTCTGGAACTCACGATGCACACCCACCTCGGAGACCACGATCACGTCAGCGCCGTTATCCACCCAGAAACGCACCTTGCGCGGCGTATCCGTAAAACGATGCGAACTTACGCGCACGCTGATGCGCGGATGACGTTTCTTGATGAGGCGCAGGAAGTAGACGTTGGCGACGGTGATCGAATCGATCCCGGTACCGTCCAACCAATCGAGCATTTCTTCCATCTTGCGCTGCCCGACCCGCGTGAACTCGGTGTTGCCCATGGCCGACGCATTGAGCAGGTAGTTGAACTGGATGCCGTTCTCGTGCGTCTTCTTCACCGTGCGCTCGAGCACCTGGCGATTCACCTGGGGCAGGTAGAAAGCGGGACGCCCGCCACCGAAGTAGTCGGTGGTGAGTTTTCCGTAGACTTCGTACACGGGGTATCCGGCCAGGCCCTTGAGGAGCGCCTCATCGAAGTTGCAGGCGACGGAGAGCTTCATCGTGTGGCACCTTTCTTCTCATGACCAAAGTGGGCGATAATCTGCAAACCCTGAACCACCTCTTGCGGTCGCGCGCGCCCTAAGATTTCCCGCGAGTTGTACCACGACTCGACCACGTCACTCAGCTGCTCAGGCGTGCAGAAGCACCCGAACGTGCGAAATCGCACACCCCCGCCCGATTCCGACTGGGCCGGCGGTGGTCGCTCGGGTATCATTCGCGCTGCCCATGAAGGCAGAGTCCCCCAATCTCAAGCAGTTTCTGGAAGCCGTCTTGCGCGGTGCTGCCAAGATCTTCGGTTGTGGTTCCACAAACCTCATTTTGTACAACGAGAAGACGCAAAGAATTCGCGTTCACCTGGGCATCACGGCTGACGTTTTCCCGGTCATCGACGAGATCGAGAAGATGCTGGGCTCTTCGTTCCGGGATTTCTCATGGCCGATGAGAAGCGCCGACGGGAGCCTGGTCACGCGCTCCTGGCGCGAGGCCCGGTTCTGCGAAACCACCTCCCTAAAGGAGCTGGTGGGCGCGGCCCTGCCTCCCTTCATTGTCGGGGCCATCACCAGTCTGGTCGGCGCGCGTCGCTATGGTTGCGTCCCCGCGCTCGGCAGCACACGAAACTACGGTGTCCTTCTCTTCGAGAAGGAAGGGATCCAGCCGTTCAACCGTCAGCAACGCGAAGTGCTTCTGCGCTATGGCCGGCGCATCGGCGAGATCCTGGAAAACGACCTCAAGGGCCAGAGCCAAACCCTCTTCGACCATCTCCCCGACGACGAGCCCGACAGCCTTCTCTTCGATGCGCGCGGCGAGTTGCGCGGCCACGGTCCGCGGGGCAGTGCCGCGATCGAACGTGTTTTGCGCGAGAACGACCTCATGCGCACCATTGGCACGAATGTGCGCGCCTTTCTCGACGGACCCGAGTCTCAACGAGAGCGCAGTGTGGAACTCGACGGCGATCTGCGCATATCGCTGACGCGTCTCGATTTCGACGGCGTGCAGGGGGTCTTGTGCACACTCTCTTCGCCAAGGCAGTCGGCGACGTCGCTCGAGACCCAGCTGGTGCGCTTGACGCTGGGCGATCCGGCGCCCGCACTGTTTGTGGATCCCGAGCTTCTCGTCACCTCGTGCAATCCCGCCACGGCCCAGCTTCTCGGCTACCAGGCGGCGGAAATCACCGGCCGGCCCATCGGCGTGCTCTTCTCGGCGCCCGACGAGGTCAGGGACATCCTGAGCCATCAGACCCTGGATCCGCAGAAAGCGTATTCCGAGCGCTCCACCGTGCTTCGGCACCGCGATGGCTCGCTGATCCCGGTGCGCGTCGAGGCGCTGCTTCTGGCCGACGACTTCCACCAGCTGGTTGGCTTCCTGCTGGTTCTGCGCGAGGCGAGCAAGCGGGATACCGACCATCTCGTGCAACAGGAACGCTTGGCCACCATGGGGGAGATGGCGGCTCATCTCGCCCACGAGATTCGCAATCCTCTGGTGGCCATCGGCGCCACGCTGGAGAGTCTCATCAGCGAGCCCGAAACCGCGGCCAGCCAGCGCACCATTCTGGCCGCGCTGGTGAAAGAGATCGTGCGCATGGATATGACTCTCAAAGACTACCTGGCCGCTCGCCGCGAGATGACCGTGACCCAGGTGCGCATCGGGGAACTGGTGGACGACGCGCGCAGCTTGCTCGCGGGCGCCCATCGCCTGGCAGGCAAGACCATTCGCTGTCAGGTGGATCCGGAGCTGACCATCGAGGCTGACTACGAAGCCATGAAGCAAGTCGTGTTCAACCTCCTGCTCAACGCACTGGAGGCCACCCCGGCCGGGGGTGAGGTCACCTGTCAGGTCGCACAGAGCGGCTTCGAGCTGGCCATCACCGTCGAGGACCGCGGGCCAGGTCTGCCGGCAAGCGCGGCCGACTGCTTGCGCCCCTTCTTCACCACCAAGAAGAACGGGACCGGCCTGGGCCTGGCCGTGAGCCAGAAGATCGCGCGCGCCCACGGCGGCTTCGTCGATCTCCGCAATCGCGATGGCGGCGGGTGCCAGGCGACGGTGGTCCTCCCCATGCGCCGCAGCGCGATTGACGGTGCGGCATGAGTCAGCCCTTCTGCGCCTTGGTGGTCGACGACGAGGATCTTTACGCCCAAGCCATCGGGCGCGAGATCGGCCGTCAGGGCATCTCCTGTGATCTCGCCTACACCTGCCGCGAGGCGCTCGAGTTCGCGGCCCGCCGGCAGTATGGCGTGATCCTGCTCGATCACCGCCTGCCCGACGACGATGGCATTCGCATCATCCCGCAGCTCCTCACCCAGCAACCCGACGCCGCGCTGGTCATGATGACGGCGTACCAGACCATTCCCAACGCCGTGCGGGCGATTCGTCACGGCGCCGAGGACTACATCGTCAAGGAGGCCAGCGTCGCCCCCATCCTCGAGCGTGTGCTCGAGTTGCGCCGGCGTGCTCAACTGCGCGATGAGGCGCGCGGGGCGGCCGAGGCCAAGTGTCAGGGCCTGCTCGGGCGCTCAAGCGCGATGCGCCTGGTGGTCGACGAGCTGAGCAAAGTGGCCGCGTCCAAGGACACCACCCTGCTGCTCACCGGGGAAACCGGAGTGGGCAAGGAAGTAGCCTGTCGTTTAGTCCATTCCTTGTCGCGACCGGCGGGATCCCCGCTGGTGGTGGTCGACTGCCTGGCCTTGCCCGAGAATCTCGCGGAGAGTCTGCTCTTCGGACATGAGCGGGGCGCCTTCACCGGTGCACAGGATTCACACACCGGCGCGTTCGAAGAAGCCCGCGACGGCACGGTTTTCCTCGACGAGATCGGCGACATGGAGCGGGGTCAGGGAAAACTGCTGCGCGTGCTTGAGAGCCGCAGCTTTCGCCGGCTGGGATCGAATCGCGACATTCCACTCAGGGCCCGCGTGGTTGCTGCCACCAACCAGGACCTGTCGGCCCTGGTCGAGGCCGGCCGCTTTCGCCAGGATCTCTTCCAACGGCTGGCGGTCTTCCCCATCCACATCCCACCCTTGCGCGAACGCGGGGACGACATCCTGCTTCTGGCCGAGCACTTCCGCACCCTGTACAGCGAGCGTCTGAGCAAGCCTACCGAGCCATTCGCCGCGGAGGTCAGTGCAGTGCTCTTGGGCTATGCCTATCCGGGCAATGTGCGCGAGCTCAAGAACATCATCGAGCGCGCCGTGATCTTGACGGAATCGTCCCGCATCGAGCTCAGACATCTGCCGCAGCGGGTTCTCAGCCTCGGGAACAGGGGATCTTTGCCACCCACCCGGCCGCTCGAGGTCGTGCCAGGCGTGGATTCCCTCGTCGATGTGGAAGTGCGCATGATCCGTCAGGCGATGACTCGCGCCCATAATGTGCGCACGGAAGCGGCTCGACTCCTGGGCATCAGTCGCTATCAGCTCTTGCGCCGCATGCAGAAATTCGGCATGAAGATGGAAACCGAAAAGCGGCCCGACAAGCATTCATAGGACAGACTTGAGCCAGCGAGGCACCAACATGCAGCGTGAATACGCCCACCGGTCGGCCACCCATCCGTCGCATTCGAAGAAGAGTTCAGCAAGCGGCGATTCGACCACAGGTGAGCCCGGCGCAATTCCCTGGAAGAAATTCAGCGGGCGCATCAGCTACTCGTCGTGCAACGAGGATTCCCGTAGCGAACTCAAAGCCTTGCACATCGCCCCCGGCAAACGCGTGTTCTGCATCACCGCCGGGGGAGGACGCGTGCTCAACCTGCTACACGATCGCCCGCAGGAAGTCGTGGCAGTGGACGTGAACCCCACGCAGAACCACCTGCTCGAACTCAAGATTGCGGCCATGCGCGCGCTCGACTACGAGCCCTACCTGGCCTTTCTGGGCGTGCGGCCCGCGCGCGATCGGCTCAAGGTCTACAAGAACTTGCGGCCCGAGCTGTCCCACGCCGCAGGAGCCTACTTCGATGCTCACCCGCAGATCGTGCGGCGCGGGGCGCTCTTCCAAGGCAGCCTCGAGCGCTTTCTCGTGCACGTGGCTCGCGTTTCCCACGTGGTGCGGCCGATCTGGCTCAACCGGCTGTTCAAGTTCGACGACATCGCGAAACAGCGCCACTTCCTCGACGGATGGAACACGCGCGCTTGGCGCTTTGTCGGCGAGATGCTGTGCCGCCGCTCCTTCCTCGAGCTGTTCTCGAAAGATCCAGGCTTCTGGCGCTTCGTGCCCCCCGAGGTGCCTCTGCATCGTCGCATCTTTGATCTCATGCACGAGTACCTGCGCAATCACCTCGCGCGCGACAGTCACCTCCTGCAGCTGATCTTCTTCGCGCGCTACATCTACGAGCCCGCGATGCCCATCTATCTGCTGCCAGGCTCGTACGAGCGCATCCGCGAGGCCCTCAAAACAACCAAGATCACCATCGTGACCGCACCGGCCGCCGCCGCGCTCGCCGACATCTCCGACGGCACCTTCGATGCCTACTCGATCGCGGACGTGTCCTCGTACCTGAGCGAGGCCGATTTCGGCACGTTCATGGACGAGATCATGCGAACCGCTCGCGCCGATGCGCGACTGTGTTCCCGCGGCATCTTCGTGCACAGGCCGCTTCCGCCCGAGCACGTTCATCGTGTGCACCGCGATCACAACCTGGAACGCAAGCTCGCCTTCGACGATCTGGCGATGGTGCACGAATTCGTCGTGGGCAAGCTACAGTAGACGGTCCCGCCGATCCCTGATCCAACCGTCTTGGTGGCCTCAGAATTCTGAATCCGCGCTGCGTTGATTTGGTCACTGGCTCAGGATTCTGAGCCCGCGCTGCACCCATATCAGCCTCGGTGCGAGGAAATCGGCCTAGCTACGCCGGCGCTGGATTCGGCACGCGAGTTGCTATTTCATCAAGCAAGAGGAAGATCCCATGTGCAAAACGTGTACGGGTGTCGTGGCCCTCTTGCTAGCTGTCTTGGTGGGACCGGCGTGTAGCAACCGGTCGGGGTTGAAGCCTGGTGGGGGAACCGCAGGCTCTGGCGGCACGGCAAATGGGAGCCACGCAGGCGGCGGTGTTGGCGGAACGGTCAGTGCCGGCGGAGTCGTGACTGGCGGGGTGAGTGGCGCCGGCGGCGGCGCGAGTGGAACGAGTACTTGTCTCGTCACGGAATGTGCCTTGGGGCCCTCCTGTGTGCCAGCTGGGCAGCCAAGGCCCAATCTCTGTGGTTGCCCGATCCCAGACTGTGAACCTGACGCGGGTGCGGGCGGATCCGCCGGCGCAGCGACGGGCGGTGCGATCGACACCGGCGGGAACGGGGGCACGACCAGCTCGGGGAATTGCACGGTCCTACCCGGAGATCCACCTCCAGCCGTCGACGAAGTGACCGGATTCACGTTCACTGCACCAACCACGGTCCAGAACAATCCCCCTCAGTCGGTAACCTTCACGACCAACATTGCGCAAGCCCGAGACGTGTACCAGGCCACGCTCGCCCTGCCCGTGTTTCCATCTGGAACCTTTTCTTGTCCCGCGGACACCACCGCCGTCATCTACCAGCTCACCTTCTCTTTCGCCGACGGGAGCGCACTGACGGTGATGGCGGACCCGAGCGGCTGCCCCTCTGTGGCCATCCCAGGCACCTGCGTGCGATCCCCGGACCTGGCCTATTGGACTCAGCTCGCCAATGACATCGGCATTCCCCTGTCTCAAATCTATCCCTACCCAAACATAATCCATCCCACTTTCATCGTGCCAGACGGAGGCATAGGAAACCCCTGCGTGAGTGACATTGATTGTCCTGCGGGCCTGAGCTGCGGCTATCTTATTGCCGGTGGGTGCGCGACCAAGGGCGTGTGCGTAGAGAGCAATTGCCAGAATGGCGCCTGTCTGACGCCAGCGGGAATGTGCGGATGCGATGGTCAGACGATCCTCCCTGTCCAGAGCCAACAACCCTCACCCAATTCCATCACCATCGTCTACGCCTCAGCTCCGTCATCAGGAAAGATCGGCCCTTGCACGGGCATTCCCGATGCCGGCTTTACTGCCGACGCCCCCACGCTCGTCTGCTCCCTCACTTCCATGCTGGCCTTCGGCTCCAACGGCGGGATGGTTTCTTTTCAGGACAGCTTCACTTTGGACACCTCAGGCCACCTCACCGTGACTCGCCTCTACAACACCAGCATGGTAATGCTCCGCACGTGTTCGCCAACCCTCCCGGCCTGCGGCACATCGGGAGTTGTATCTATTTCTACGATTGCCCAGGATCTGACCGACGCCGATGTTCAGTTCGCCTTTGGGCTCACAACGTCGCGCGACTATGGCGTTGTCCAAGGGCCGAGTGCCGGGACCGTGTGGTCGATCACGACGCAGGCCAGCGCGGGAATCATCCTGGTGGGGAGTCCATGTCCTTTACCCAACATGAATTCGTGTCAGCCCATTCCAGCGGGTATCCAGCGATTGGCCGATGACCTGAGGAGCCTGGCCTACACCGCGGAAGCCTCGCCGGCCTGCGCAGGACTGTGAACCTTTGCCGCTTGGCAGCTAGCACCGCGCCGAGCACCAGCAGTTCGCCCCAGGGGGTGGCGCTACTCTCGACGCCAGCCAGACGACAGCCGCACCCCGACTTCCCTCCGGCTGTTGTCGCGCTCGTGGCAGCGGTCGTTCCGCCGCTGGCAACACCGCCACCTGCCGGGCTCGCCGTCGTCCCGGCTCCGGCGCTGGTTCCACCCATCGCTGTCGCGCCCCCTGCCGTCGCTGCGCCGCCGGCAGTTGCACCACCCATCGTTATCGCGCCCCCCGATGCAACGATGGCGCTCGTCGCGATCCCGCCCGTTCCCCCGGTACCGCCGCTCGTCGCGCCCGTGGTCCCGCCGGTGCTACCACCGGTTCCACCCGTGGCCGCTCCGCCTGCCGGACCGATGCCAGGTCCTTGGGTGGTCGATTCGAACGCGCCAATGTCCTTCGCGGTCGCACGCACGCGGTATTCGCGCGCGGTCGTCTCGTCCTTGTAGTATTCGTGATCGGGCAGGCCGGGGATCGAAGTGAGTGCGGCGCCAATCGCGGTGCTGCCAGCCGCCAGCGTGAAGTCGTTCTGGACGGCGTTGGTGAACTTGGGGTCAGCGCCCATCACCGAGCCGGTGAGCCCGGTTACGTCGGCGCCCGTCATCAGCCAGTTGTTCTGACCGGTGACCTTCCCGTTTGCCGTGTCCTCAACCAGCGTGGGCCTGCTCGTCCCGAAGACGATATTGTCGTCCAGCTCGGCGCTCATGGTGGTCGCGTCGTCGTTGGACAGGTGCACCAGCGCCGCGCGCCCCCCGGTGGTGCCCACGAAGGTGTTGTACAGGAGCTTGACGTTGAGGGTGAGGTTGGCCGCGCCGGCATCGTTGTACACCGCCACGATCTGTGACGTGTTCGACTGAGTGCTCCCCTGCACGATCACGTTTCCCCGCAACGTCATATTTTGCGTGGCGGCCGTACTGCCGTCGTTGTCGTCGTCGGTCATCAGGTCGCCCGCATACGACTTGGCACGCGAGAACCAGTTGTATTCGATGACAGCATCGTGAGCCCGAATGTGGAAGTTCTGCCCCTGGATGGGATCGTGCGCGTACGAGTAGCGCAGGGTGAAGGTGCCTCCGTAGATGTAAATGTTGTGCGAGGGCGCGCTCGCCGAAGCCGACAGGTTGCCGTTGCTGTCGAACTCGCAATACTCGACCGTGATCTCGCTGTCCTGGCTGCCTCCGGTCAGACCGTTGTCGTTGTCACGAAAGACCACGTTGCTGAGCTTGATGCCCTTGGAAGCCTCGTAATAGCGAACCCCCGCGGAGTTGAAGCCGGCATTGTGACAGCCGGTGATGACGATGTCCGAAACTTGGATATTCTCGGCGCCACTGAATTGCCAACACCCGCGGCCGCGATCCCCCGCGGTGTAGCTGCCGGGAGCGGCCTCGACGTTGCTGCCGTTGAGGTCCCACACCGGAGGGTTTGCCGGATCTTTGGCGTGAATGACGATGGGCTGGGTGGTGGTCGCCTTGGTTTGCAAGTAGACGCGAAACTTGTAGGTGCCCGGATCGATGATCACCTCATCGCCCGGCTTGGCCCCCTCGATCTTGGCGAACGAATCGGCAGGGGTGACTTCGATGGTGGCACCATGGGCTGCGCTCGCGAACGATGCCAGAGTGCATGCCAAGGTGAGCCCCTGTTTGCGGAGAGTTCGCATGATCGAATGCTCACACCGCCCGCCCCTGCTGGCAAGTAGCAGGTCAAGGACACGCGGATTCCTCCATCCAGGTCGTCGCGCTCAGCACGAGGCCGTTCCGGATCAGGTAGCGACCGAACAAGTGCGACGGCGTACCATACAGGCTGGGTAGCGTCACGTCGAACGCGCCATGCCCCGCATCGAAACGAACGCCCATGTCTCGGAATTCGAGGAAACGGTGGGTGGTCGGAAAGAGACACTTGTAGGCGCTCTTCTTGGCGCAGAAAAAGAGCCGATCCCAGGGCAGACCATCACCCTGCCGGCTGGCTAGCCATTCGCACTCTTTCGCGGAACAGACCACACCGACGAGTTCCTCGGACAGCGACACGGCCTGCTCGCTGTCGAGGCCGAGCCCCCGGATGGCAGGGTATCCGCTGGAAGGAAGTGTCCGTGCAGCCGCGACAGCACAGAAACCCTGACAGTGCGCAATCGAGCCCACGTAACCGAATGGCCACACGGGATCACGGAAACGGCCCACCGGGATTGCCACCCGGGGTCCGCCCAGGAGGGCCAATGCTTCACGCGCGCAGCGCCGGCCCAGGGCGAATTCCCGCTGACGCGCAAGCGTTGCGCGCGCCATGGCCCGCAACTCCTCGGGAAATAGCTCCCAAGCGTCCGCCCCTTCACTGCGAGTCACCAGAGCTACGCCTTCGGGGAAGAGCTGTTCCTCACTTCGCTCGCCGACCGGAATCAGTGCCGCAGCCACCACAATCATCAGAGCAAGCAGAATCGGGGCCAGGATCGTGCGGGCTGGGTCGGGCGCGGAAATTGCGTGTTTTCCAGACCCAGCCCGTGATGGAGCAGGCAGATCCCAAGGCCACGCGGTGGCGTCGAGTTTGCAGCGGTGTAAGACTGCGCTGGCGTACGTTGGCCCATGCGCGAGGAACAAACTCTCATGCGACAGGCGAAAGAAGCGGCGGCGGTGATTGATGCGAACCCGGTACCCACCCTAACCATTCGGTGGCCCGAAGGAGCAGCCCAGGCAGCGCCATCCAGGCGCCGAATCGTACTGTGCGCAGAGGAAGAGCGCGACGTTCTGTTCAGGAATCAGCGTATCTGTCCGCGACACGTGGAAATCGTGTCGCGCCAGGGCGAGTTCTTCATTGTCGCCATGGCCGACGACGAGCCCATTTCGGTAAACGGCAAGCCGGTTCTGGGCGAGGCGCACTTGCGCGAGCACGACGTCATCAGGGTGGGAGACAGCGAGATTCGTTTCCGCTTGGCCCTTCCCGACGAGCCGGATGTCGACGAGACCAGAAACTCCATGGTCCGCCGAGGGACGCCCGTCATGGGCACCAGCGTGATCCCGAACCGCACCATCAGCGTGACCGAGTTTCTCTTGCAAAGCCGCGCCATGCGCGTGCTGTCGAACGCCACCGCCAGTTTGCTGGTGCACCACCCATTCTCCGTGCTCTTCGATCGCATCCTGGATCTGGTATTCGAGGCCGTGCCAGCCGATTTCGCCGCCCTCATGTTGCTCGACAATGAGAGCCACGAGCCTGTGCTCAAAGCGGGTCGCGATCGGCAGGGACGGCCGGTCGAGCAGCGGATCAGTCAGAGCATCGTACACAAAGCTATCGAGGGACAGGCGGCGGTGATGGCCGGGGACGCCTTCGATGACCTGAACCTGCGTCAGCAACCGAGTCTGGCGAATGAGCCGATCCACCGCGTGATCTGTGCCCCCCTCTGGGTGTCGACCCGGCCGGGCGAACCGGTGCGGGTCATCGGCGTGCTCTACGCCAATGCACGGCTCGATCGCCCGCTCTTTCGCGAGGCCGACCTGGAGATGCTGACGGTGTTGGCCAACACGGCTGCGGCCAAGATCGAGACCGCCCGACTGCTTGAGGCAGGCCTGCATCAGCGGCGTATGCAGGAAGGGCTACGCGTGGCCGCGGAGATCCAGGCAAGCCTGTTGCCGCGTTCTCCGGCCCAGGTACCGGGTTACGATCTGGCAGGCCGAACCCAATCGAGCGAAGCCGTGGGCGGCGATTATTACGACCTCGCCTATGACGGAAGCCTGCTGCACCTGGCGCTGGGGGACGTGGCTGGCAAGGGCGTGGGCGCGGCCATGCTCATGGTCGAATTGCGCGCCACAGTGCGCGCGAATTGGCAGCAGGGGCCGCTGGCTGAGGCCGCGACCCGAATCAACGGCCACTTTCATCTCCACATTCCCGCTGACCGGTACGCGACCTTCTTTCTCGGCTCCCCAACACGATCTATGGG
>PLNW01000068.1 GCA_003142855.1 Myxococcales bacterium | reverse complement strand
TTTTGAATCAGTAGTGTTAAGGAGGACGCAGTCGGCGGGGCACCCGCGAAGCTCAACCTCACCTGGTTCCGCGTCCTGCAGCTCGGCACGCTGTACGACAATGGAAACTAGAGAACACCCCCGCCACTTTCCGCGCGAGCAATGACCCAATGCCGGTTGTTTCAATGATCTGGAACTGGGGCCTCCACCAGGTCCTCGACACCTATTGCATGGTGTTTGGCGTGCCCGACCAGACCACCTACGGGGAGGTGTGCAGCGTGACGGCACCGGTGAGCGCCATCGCTGCGGCCGCTCTCGCGAACACCGCGCTGCCGTGGAACAACTCGGACAAGTACAGCAAGGCCAGCCAGTTCATCATGATCCTCGAGAAGCGCCAGAGCGACATCTTCCGGACGGTCTTCGGCTGCGCGAGCGGCGTCCGATACGGCCGACCTCGCCACGCTCAATGCAAACGTAACCGGAGCTCAGTGCGCGGCACCGTGACCTGAGCAGATGGCCCGCACCGAGGTGCAGGCCCCGCTGGTGTGCAAATAGTCATGGCCGCGCCCTATGCGGCTCCATGATGGTCGTCGTTCAAGAAGCCACCGAGCCGCGAGCGACCGACGATCGCGGCATCTGTTCCGTTGTCATTTACGGAGCCAGCCTGGCCCTTGACGAGTTGGCCGCCAATGTTCTGTTTCGTCGCCGTCTCACCAGCAGGGCGAGCGCTGTCAGCATCAAGAAGGCGGCCATTCCGCCGCGCGGGGAACGCGAGCCGACGACGCATCCACAGCCGCTCGAGCTGGCCGTGTTTTCTGCGGTCGATCCGCCGGTGGCGCTCGGTCCAGTCACTCCACCCGCCCCCGCTCCACCCTCGTTTGATGTGCCGCCGGTGACGGCCACGCCGCCAGATCCCTGGCTCGCGCCACCTGTGGCGATGATGCCACCGGCTGCTGTTGCGCCGCCGGTCGCCTGGGCGAGGCTTCCTCCCGTGTCGATCACACCTCCTGGGGCTTCAGTTGTCCCCGCCGTCGGCGTCCCGCCGCCACCGGTGCTGCCGCCGGCCGCCGTGCTGCCGCCGCTGACTGTGTTGCCGCCGGCGCTCGTGCTGCCGCCGTTGCGCGTGTTCCCGCCGGCGCTGGTGCTGCCGCCGTTGCCCGTGCTGCCGCCGCTGACTGTGCTACCGCCGGCGACTGTGCTGCCGCCGCTGCGAGTGCTGCCGCCGTTGCCCGTGCTGCCGCCGCTAGCGACGCTGCCACCCCTAGCGGTGCTGCCACCGCTGACGACGCTCCCGCCGGCGCCCGTGCTCCCGCCGGCGCCGGTGCTGCCGCCGCTGCTCCCGGATGTTCCGCCGGTCGTCGTCGCAGCGCCGTATTCGTAGGCACCGAGGTCTGGAGCCGTTCCGGCGTAGGGCAGCCCCACGTTCGTGCCTTTGTCGATCATCTTGCTGCCGGCAGCCAGATGCAACATGGTGCATGCAGCCGGCATGCTGCCGTCCGCCTCGCGCGAGCCCGTGCATGGGGTGTCCGAGGTGCTGGCAAAATCGGCAGTCGTCGGGGTGATGTTCAAGTCCCACGTGTTGAACTGGGTGTCGACCCCGTCCATGTTGGAGTTCTTGTCGGGGAAGCCGATGTTGTTTCTCATGATGTGCGCCTTCGATCCCGTCAGGGTAATGGTCCCCGTTACGTTGCCGGAGGAATCGAAACTGCTAGCCAGCATGTTGTACTGAGTGCCGTTGCTGTAAGACGTGTTGTTGTACCAGGTGTTGCCGCCCGTAGAATGGTTGGCATAGAAGCCCGACGCCGCGTTACTCCACGCAACATTGTTTTGTACAAGATGCCGAATACCGGTCTTGCTGCTTCCCATCTTGAACCCGTTGCCATTTCCAGAGGAGCCGTATCCGCATTTGAAGGCCCAGTTATTCTCCACCGTGACGGGAACCTCTTGCGAGATGAGGTCGTACCCGTCATCGGAGTTGTGCCATGAGCGGCACCCGCGGACGATGGTGCTGGGGCCGGTGGTTTGATAGTGAACGCCGAAGCCGTCGCCGTTTTGCCCATCCCCCTGACTGCCGTTTACGTCGTAATTGTCGTGCGAATCGCAATTCAGAACCAGGTTGCCACCAGTGCCTGTGTCGATGAAGAAGCCTGGCCCGAACCCGTTATGGATGTTGAGCAGCTCGAAGGTGTTGTTGCTCGCATTCTTGGTGCGAAGCATGGAGTACGAGTGGGAGCCACTGGACCCGACCTTGCCGTTGGCGATCTCGAGCCCCTTCAGATGCATCCAGCTCCCGGTCACGGTGATTGCTGGCCTGTCCGACGACCCGCTGGCCAATGAGTAGTTCGAGAAGTCGAGAATAGGCACCTCGCCCGTATACGCCCAGATCTTGGTGCGATTGGTGTCCGATGTTCCGCTCTTCGAAAGCGTGATTTGACTCGTGCAGTTGTAGGTTCCGGCACGCATCCAGATGGTATCCCCTGCCGCGGCGGAGTCGTTTGCCTTCTGAACCGTGGCAAACGGCGCCGCCTGGGTCCCGGCACCCGAATCGCTGCCGGTCGGGGATACATAGTATTCCGTGGCAAACGCATTCTTTGCGGCGAACAAGCCCAGTCCGACGACCAGCCAGCGGAGCAGGGAGTGTTGCTGACGGGTTTTCGACAGACATTTCGCGGATTTCATCGCGGTCTCCTTTTGTGTACCATTATCAAGGTTAGGGGCAACGACCCGGCAGAGTGGGTCATCGCGGTCCTAGAAAAAAGCGCCGTCCGGCCGTGAAACAAGGCATTGGAGAGCTTTCGGCCCGGGCAAGTGCCGTCGCGTCCAGGGCCTCGGCGGCATCCAGCTCCCGGTCACAGTGATGGCTGGATTGTCCGACCCCGAGCTGGCCAATGAGTAGTTCGAGAAATCGAGAATAGGCACCTCGCCCGAATACGCCCAAATCTTGGTGCGGTTGGTGTCCGAGGTTCCGCTCTTCGAAAGCGTGATCTGGCCTGTGCTGGAGTAGGTTCCCGCGCGCATCCAGATGGTATCCCCCGCCGCGGCGGAGTTGTTTGCCTTCTGAACCGTGGCAAAGGGCGACGCCTGGGTCCCGGGATTCGAATCGCTGCCGGTCGGCGACACGTAGTATTCCGCCGCCGATGCATGCCCCCTCGCCAGGAAGACACAGAAAAAGACGACTCCAGCGGACAACAGGGCCAGTCCCTTCGAACTCTGCGGCTGCTTCGACATGCGTACTGATGCTTGCGTCAATACTTCGTTGCTTCTCATGGCGGTCCTTCCCACAAGGCACAGTGTACTCCTCGCACCCTCGCCGAGCGAGGTGCTCTGGTCGGCAAATCTCTGCTGCGGCCGTCCGTGAACACCTCCATGCCAGAGGACGCACCCCGAACCGCGCGGACGGGCCTTAATCTTCTCCGTCGGCAAACTGCGGCATGCGGAATATCACTGAGGTTCTCGTTGGCGCTGCTAGAGTTCCCCCCCAAAACGGGGTCGACGCCCCGCTGCCAGGAGTACCGCATGAGTCAGTTCACGAGACATCGCGATCCATCGAATCCATGCGGTTCTGGGACAGCGCGGAGCAGCCGCGGCAGGGCGCTTGCGGCGCTAGCCTGGGTGATCGCCGGGTGCGCAACCGCGGGCGGCGGTCCGAGCGGCAGCGAGGAACAGCCCAGCGCGGCCGAGAAGCAGGCGATGACTTCCGTCGGAGGCAAGGCGGACGGGCAGATTGTCTGGTCCAGCTCGCGCCTCGGCAATCACGACCTCTTCGTGATGAACAGCGATGGTTCAAACGTCCACGCCATCACCACGGGCGACGCGGTCGACTGGTTTCCGCGCTTCTCGCCCGACGGCTCGCGCATCCTCTTCACGCGCAGCAAGAAGGGCTGGGTCTACGAACGGGACGCGAACACGGATGGCAAGTGGGACATCTTCACCGTCACTCCCGACGGCAAGCAGGAAACCAAGGTGGTGGACAACGCGAGCTGGGGCGGCTGGATCACGCGTGACGAGATCGTCTACGTGCGCTCGACCGCGGTGTACCGCCGCGCCCTCGCCGGTGGCCAAGAAACCCTGCTCGTCGACAGCACCAAGGTGCCGGACCTCGACGGAGCGCTCCTGCAACAACCCGAAATGTCGAAGGACGGCCGGTACCTCGCCATCACGTTGCGCGGGTCCAAGCGCGAAACCGGGATCTGGGACCTCAAGAACAACACCTGGACCCGTACCGGCGAAGGCTGCCAGATCAACTGGACGCCGGCGGGCGACGAAATCTACTGGGTGCACCCCACCGGTAACGGCGGCAGCCGCGTGCTGCATCTGCCGGTCGCCAACGGCAAGCCGAGCAAGAGCGATGCCGATCTGGATGCCATCACCCTGATCGACCTTCCTGGCCGGCGCTCGCACGAGTACTTCCCGCAGCTCTCGGCGGACGGAAAGTGGCTGGTCTGGGCGGCCACGCAGCGCGGGCACGATCACGACATCGCCGACTACGAGATCTATCTGTGGGAGGTCGGGACGCCCGCCGACAGCGCGGTTCGGCTCACGTTCCACTCGGGCAATGACCGCTGGCCGGACATCTTCATCGGCGCGGCAGCCTCAGCCCTCTCGGGGCCCGCAGCGACGCAAGCTACGGCCAAAGGCAAGAGCCAGGAAGCGCCCGCACCATCGACTGGCACTGCCGATGAGAAGTCCAGCAAGGGCAAGAAGAAGCACCGCTAGCAAAACTATGCGGCCGAAGGTCTCAGCTCCAACGGACGGGCAGCGTTCCTCCCGGCCTGGGTTCGCGAACGTGACCCGCTCGCCCCTGGCGCCGTCGCGCATCGCCATCCTCGGTGCGGGTGGTTTCATCGGCTCTCATCTCGTGCCGGCGCTGGCGCTACGCCCGGGCGCGCGGATCGTGGCGATCGACGTCGCCTTCGACAAGCTGCCGTTCGGTCTTCCCGGGGTCGAGCGCGTTCAGGCCTCGATCAAGGATCGGGGGGTGCTCGACGCAATCACCGCGCGGGCCGACATCGTCATCTCCCTCACTGCCATGTGCAATCCGGCGCTCTACAACACGCGCCCGCTGGAGGTGATCGACGCCAGCTACACCGATCTCGTACCGCTGGTCAAGCTGTGCGCCGAGCGAAAGCGCCGGCTGATTCACCTGTCCACTTGCGAAGTCTACGGCCGGCGCGCGTTGCGCGCCGACGGCCGCCCGTCGCGGCGCATGGATGAGGATCGGACCGCGCTCTGCCTCGGCCCAATCCATCGCGAACGCTGGACCTACGCCGCAGCCAAGCAACTCCTGGAACGCGTGATCTGGGCGTATGGCCGGCACCGTGGTCTCGAGTTCACGGTGGTCAGGCCCTTCAACGTCATCGGGCCGCGCATGGACTTCATTCCCGGCGTGGATGGCCAAGGAATCCCGCGTGTCCTTGCCGCGTTCATGCACGCCCTGCTCACCGGGGAGGATCTCGTGCTGGTCGACGGTGGCCGCCAGCGGCGGTCCTTCCTCTACGTCGACGAATTCGTGAACGCGCTCCTGCACATCATCGACAGGCCCGAACCCTGCCGGGGCCAAATCATCAACCTCGGCAACGACAAGAACGACGTCAGTATCCGCACGCTGGCGCGAAGCCTGGTATGCGCATTTCTCGCGCAAAGACCGAACGCCCGCGTGCCCCGTTTGCGCACGCTGACCGCTGCTGCGTTCTACGGCGAGGGCTACGACGATTCCATCGTGCGCATCCCCTCCATGGCCAAGGCTGTCCGCCTGCTCGGGTGGCGCCCGCACATGCCTCTCACTCAGATGCTGCCACCCATCGTGGCCGACTATCTGGCGCGCTATGAATCGCGGGTCGCGCGCCATACCCGCGCCCGCGTCCTCGCACCGGGCTTGCCATGAAGCTGGTCGTCCTCGTCCCGGCGTACAACGCCGCTCGCCACCTGCCGGAGGTGATCGCGCGCATCGCCGCTGCTCGACCGCCCCATTTTTTTCGCATCGTTATCGTCGACGACGGCAGCACCGACGGCACCGCCGCCGTCGCGCAGGACTTGGCCCGTGCCGCGGGCGACATCGAGGTCGTGGTTCGACCGCGCAACGGTGGCTACGGCGCTGCCATGAAGAGCGGGCTTCAGGTCGCACGCACGCTGGACGCCGAGCGCGCGGCTTGCGTACACGCTGACGGCCAATACAGCCCTGAGGCGCTGACCGACCTGCTCGCCGCGCTCGATAGCCGCGGCCTCGATCTGCTGCAAGGCTCGCGCATCGCGGGCGGCCAGGCCCTCGCTGGCGGCATGCCGCTATACAAATACGCCGGAAACTGGGCGATGGGGAAACTCGAACGCTGGGTCTTCGGGCTGCCCATGACCGACCTGCACAGCGGCTATCTGGTCTACGGCCGGCGCGCCCTCGCCGAGATCCCGTTTTCGCGTCTGAGCGACAGCTTCGACTTCGACATCGAGGTCATCGCGGCGGCGCGCGCGCGCGGACTCGCCGTCGGCGAAGCGCCTATCCCGACCCGATACGCCGACGAGATCTCCCACCTCAATCCCCTGACCTACGGACTGCGCGTCCTGCGCGTCCTGTGGCGATTCAAACGAGGCGACTATGCTCCGTAGTACCATTCATCGAGGAGTTCTCCCCCTTATCGTCGCGGCGGCAGGTTGCGCGACATCGGGCGCACACTTCCCCTGGCCGGCGCCGGCTCCCGCCGTCCCCGCGACCCGAGTTGACGTCAGCACCGCGAATCCGTCCTACCGGCGCATGGCTTCGCAAGTGCTGGTGCGACGGATAAGCCGCCCGACCCGCGCCAGCCTCGACTACGCCGCCTACCACGCCAACTTCATGAATGCGGATCCGCCTCCCGACCCGGCCATGGCCGGGGACAAGGGCAAGCGTCCCAGCACGACCAATCCCTTCGGCGGCATGCTGCTGGCCGATTCGCTCACCGGTTCCGTGGCGCGCACCGCGCTCACCGCCGACGAGCGCGCGCACCCGCTGGCGCTAGCGCCGCTGGTCGAACTTCTGGTGTCGAAAAAGGTTGCCAGCGCCGACCGCCTGGAAGACGTCGTGGCCCGCGTTCGCTCGGAGAACTGGGGCCTGGCCGGCGGACCGCAGATCGTGCGGCAGATGGCGACCGAGGCCTTCCTGCACGATCCCGGTTCAGGCCGCGCGGTCGAGATCTGGATCAAGATCGAGTTTGCGCCCTGGTTCACCGGCTTCTCCTCTTCGCCCGACGAAGACGGGGACGGTTTTCCCGAGATCTACGGCCGTGTCGCTGACAGCGCCCTCGGCCCCACCCAGGACATCGTCAAGTTCATCCGCACCGAGTACGAGAGACGCGTTTTCACGCCGGCGGAGGTCAAGGCCTGGGCCCATCAGCTCGCCTCGTACTGGTACCCCTCGTACAACACGGATCTCGTGGCCGCGCCCGCTGCTTGGCCGGCCAATGACACCGAGCCCGCGATCCGGCAGGAACTGGGCAGCCTGAGCTTCGCAGCGCCGACGGTGGTCATGCGCGGCAAGCCGCTGGGCAAGCCCGCGTACAACGTGTTTCTCGTCGAGGCGGCCATGAGCCCAGGACCAGCACCGGTCCCGCAGGCGAGCGAAGGGACACCGGGCTTGAGTCTCGCTCCTAGTACGCCCTCGCCCAACCCCGCGGCGGTGAAGAAGGCGGTCCTTGCCGAGCTGGCTGCACACGGCAAGTCGTGGACGGCATGGACCGCCGAGGTCTCCGCGTTTCGGGCCGCGCTCAAGCAACGTTTGGACGCCATGCCGGCCGGATCCAAGGCCCTGGCGGGCAGCGATGGGTTTCTCTTTTTTCGCAATTCCATCGCCTATGTGCTGGGCGGCGATTTGGCAAAACAGAGCGGCGATCGCAACCCGCTCCCCGTGATCGTCGAGTGGAAGAAGCGGCTCGCCAAGCACGGTGTGGACTTCCTGTTCGTTCCCATTCCCACCAAGGAAGAGATTTTTCCCGACAAGACCGGCGCCGCGCCCGGCGACCCGGCGCTCGCTTCCTTCGCGGGCAAGGTCGTCAACCCGTTCGAAAGAAAATTCCTGCTCGACCTCGCCGACAAGGGCGTCGAGACCCTGGACCTGCTGCCCGCGTTCCTCGCCGCGCGCAGCGCGCGTGCCGGTGAGCCGCTCTACCAGGCGCAGGACACGCACTGGACCGCCCGTGGCCTGGAACTGGCCGCGAAGATCGTCGCCGAGCGCATCACGCGTTTCTCCTGGTACAAGGGCATCACCGCGCATCGCCAGGCGTACAAAACCAAGGACGAATCCTTCACCCGTCACGGCGATCTGCATTCGCGCCTGCCCGAGGTCGAGCGCGCGAAGTTCGCTCCCGAGACCTTGGTGGGACATCAGGTCGTGAATTCCGATGGAACGCTGTACGAAGACGATCCTGACAGCCCGATCGTCATACTGGGCGACAGCTTCACCGGGGTGTACGAGTTGATGGACTGCGAGCACGGTGGCGTGTCGGCCCACCTCGCCAAGGAGATCGGCTACCCGGTCGATCTGGTGATGAGCTACGGTGGGGGACCCAATGTGCGCGAGAAGCTGCTCCGGCGCGGCGAGGACAAGCTTGCGACCAAGAAGCTCGTGATCTGGATGATGACCGCGCGCGATCTTTTCGACTACGCCGAGGGCTGGCAGCCTTTGGAAAGGAAATGACGGCGAAGGCAACCCTGCTCTGCGCGGTCGCCGCGGCCGCGCTGGGCTGCACGCGAAGTGCGACCCAGTGTCCGCCGGGTCCGGTGGTGAGCACGCTGTTCGCCCTAGACGCCGATTTCGGCGCCGACGCGGACACCATCGCGCGCGCTTTCACCTCGCTGCAAGACATCGCCACGGCCGTGGAGCAGCGCCACCGGCGCACCCGCGCGGACGTCGCCGACGACATCAACACCGTGGTATTTGGCGAGTTCAAGTTTCAACGCGAGATCGAGAGCACGGCATCGCGCTTCTTCCAGTTGTCGTCGGTGCTGCGCGACCGCCGCGGCAGTTGTCTCGGTCTCGGCGCACTCTACCTGGCCATCGGCGAGCGCATCGGGGTTCCGCTGGACGGCATCCTCTTGCCCGGGCACTTCTTCGTGCGCACGCGCGGGCCGGGTGGTCATAATGTGGAGTTGCTCCGTCAAGGAGAGGCCATGCCCGACGAGTGGTACAAGAAGAAGTACGGGCCTTGGCCCGAACCCAGATCCGCGTATTTCCGTCCCGTCACGGTGTCAGAGCTCGGCGCCATCCACTGGTACAACCGGGGCAACGACCTGCGCGCGGCTGGAAATCTCGGCGGCGCCGAGCAGGCCTACGCCCAGGCCGCGCAAGAATTCCCGGGGTTCGCCGAGGCGCACGCCAGCCTGGGGGCAGCACAGCAACAGCGCGGCGCCTTCGACGAGGCCGAAGCGTCCTACCGGGCGGCCGCCCGCGCCTGGCCGGACCTGCCCGGCTTGGCGCATAACCTGCAACTCCTGCAGGAACAGCAGGACGCGGCCCCGCCCAGGTAGCGGCGCTACTTGCCGTCGGCCAGGTCGGCTTTCAGGCAGAAGTAGCGCTTGCTCTTGCGGTCAGTGTCGAAGAACTCATCCACCACCGCACCTTTCCAGACGTCACGCATGCTCGCGGTCAGGGTCAGGCGATGAAGCGCCCCCACGTCGAAGCGCTTGAGCGCCCCGCCCACGACTTTCTTCATGTTGTCGTCGATCTCGGCGCGCGCCCGCCGCGGCTTGTAGTGGGCGACCAGGATGGTTTGCTTGTCCATCGCGCCGCCCTCGACCCGGTACTGCATGACATAGGCGTAGTCGTAGAGATCGTCCGCGGGAAACTTGCCCGGGATGTTCACCAGCCGCGCGGTCACGTCGATGGTCGGTGTTGGCTCCTTGGTCTCAGCGACGAGCGGACCGAGAAGCAGCGCGAGGGCTGGCAAGAACGAGCACATGGTGCGAAGTGTGAACATCCGGGCACTCCTATTTCGTCAGAGTATAGCGTTTTCGACGACAAACGGAGCGACAGCGCGAACGGCAAAGTCGCGCCCCCTCGCATCGGGTGGCCGACAGTAACCACACCGGCCACGGCCACGGCCACGACCACGGCCACGTTTACGACCTTCTCCGGCTATTGCGAGATTGTGGCTCGACGTGCGGCGGGGCCAGCTTTGGTGTATGCCTGGTTCCGCTTTGCCGATGACCATTCTCATCACAGGCGCTGCTGGCGAAATCGGTTCGCGCATGGCCCGTTGGTTCCACCAACAGGGCCATCGCGTGCGCGCGCTGGTGCTGCCGGGGGACCCGCTGGTCAGCCGCCTGGATGATGCGGCCGAGATCCACCATGGCGACGTCACCAAGCCCGCGACCCTGGCCGGGGCGTTCGTGGGAGTCGATGTCGTCTATCATCTGGCCGCGGTCCTGTTGTGCGAGAAGGCCGAGCTATTCCACGCGGTCAACGTCGAGGGCACGCGCCACGTGGTCGCGGCTGCCGAAGCGGCGGGGGTGGGGCATCTCATCCACGTTTCGTCGGCCTCGGTGGTCTATCCAAACACCACGCACTACTCGCGCTCGAAACGCCAGGCCGAGGACATCGTTCGCGCCTGCAGAAAGACACACTTCACGCTGGTCCGGCCCACGCTGGTCTACGACGGCGACGGTGGACTCGAATTCAAGCTGTACTCCGATTTCGTGAAACGCTACCCGGTGGTGCCAATGGTGGCCGGCGGCCGAGCACGCAAGAGCCCCGTCCACGTCGATGATCTTCTCTCAGGGCTACTGGCCATGGCCGGCAATCCCGTGACCTTCGGCAAGACCTACAACCTCTCGGGCGGCGAAACAGTCACGCTGCGCGAACTGGCGCAGCTCATGCTGGCGAAGCAAGGGCTGGCAAAGCCGATGCTAACCATCCCCGCCAGTCTGTGCCGGATCGCCGCCCGCGTTTGGGGCGCCCTCAATCGTCGCCCCATGCTCATGGAACACACCATCGCCGGCTTGACCCAACACGCGGATCTCGATCATTCCGCGGCGACGCAAGATCTCGGCTACCATCCCATAGGTGTTCGCGCGGGGATTCTTCGCTAGCCGCGAGCGCCCTATTCGTCAAGCGCGATTTTGGCCCAGCCCTTCATGCCGAAGCGCAGGTCGCGCTCGGCGAAGGCCCAGATCACGATGCGCTTGCCCTGCAAAATCTCCAGGTTGCGCGCCAGTTCCTGGCGCACCAGGGTCGACGCGCCGCCGTCGTTCACGATGGACGCAAGCGGCGTGTGCAGCTCGAAGGCGAGGTTGGCGATGAGCCCGGCCGCCTCCGGTTCGTCAGTCTGGTAGATGCGCGAGAAACTGTCGCCCAAAAGCAGGATGCGCGACTCGTCGCTGTCCGCGTACGGCTCGCCCGCCTCGTCGAGCACGCGATAGGCCGCGGTCGTTTCAGGCGGGAACGCGCTGGCCTCGCCCGGCAGGCGGCTCATGCGTGGGATATCGGGCCGCCGGGAAACGGTCACGACCTCCCGTCGGTAGTTGCGCCTGGGCAAGAGCTCGTCCGCGCCCACCACGGCGCGCACGCGCTCAGCCAGCAGCGTCGCCGCGAGGCGAACCCCGTCGCCAGTCCAGTGGGTGTCGGCGGCGAGATACAGCCTAGGCAGGTCGGGGCGATCCCGCTGCTCGCGCACCAAGGGCGTGAAGAGATCGAACACATCGATACCCCGCCCGCGCAGCTCGTCCATGAATCGCCGTGTGTTCACTGACAGGTCGAGGTTGGGCGCAAGTCCGCGCCGCAGGCGCTCGGGCGCGATGGACGGTTTTGACGGCACGGGCACGACCAGCAGGGCGATGCCGCGACGGTGAAGTTGGGCGGCGAAGTCCACGATGGTCGCGGCCGGATCGTCTCCAGGGTTCTCGGACTTGAGGTTCTTGAAGTAGCCTTCGCCCAGGTAGCGGATGTTCGGTCCGTAGTAGGCCCAGCCATCCGCGGCGGCCACGGCCTTGTCGCCCAGATCCCGCATCAACATCCAGCGCAACTGGCGATAGGCCGGCCGGAGCCAATCGGCGACCTTGCAAGATTCCTCCAGTTCCTTCTCGAAGCTGCGCAGGTTGGCCTCGCTCGGGACCTTTCTGAACACGCCGAGCACGCGCAGGGATTCTCCTTCGACCGCCTTCTCCCAAACACCTTGAAACAACGGAACCGCGAAGATGATCCCGAGGAAGATGAAGGCGAAAGTCTTGCAGCAGGCGCGCGACATGATCAGAACCGGAAGTAGAGGAAGGGGTTGAAGCTTTGCGTGTACATGGCGGCCAGGCCGAGCACGAACAGCGGCACCAGCCAGGCCAGCTTGGGCCAGCTCACATCGCGGGCCAAATCCCAGGCCTGCGTCCTGCGCGTGACCACGAAGGCGCAGATTCCCATCATCATCACGTGGTTCAGGGAGAAGACCTCGCCGCGCACGAGCTGGCCGTGCGGCAGCGCCGCCCCCAGGCCGAACAGGGCCCGCAGGTACGCAACGGTGGCGGCCCAGTTCTCGGCCCGGAACGGCACCCACGCCAGCAGCACCAGCGCAAAGGTAACCACGATCTGCAACGGCCGCGGCAGGAACGACCACAGGCCGCCGTCGCGTTTGGCGAAACCCCGTTCCAGCGCCAGCCAGAACCCGTGGTACGCGCCCCACAGCACGAACTTCCACGAGGCCCCGTGCCACAGACCGCCGATGAGCATGACCAGCCAGAGATTGATCATCGAACGGCGCGCGCCGTAGCGGTTACCGCCCAGCGGGAAATACAGATAGTCACGCAGGAAACTGGACAGCGACATGTGCCAGCGCTGCCAGAATTCGGTGAGGCTGCGCGACAGGTACGGTGAATTGAAGTTGCGCGGGATCTCGAAACCGACCATGCGGCCGAGTCCGACCGCGATGTCCGAGTATCCCGAGAAGTCGAAGTAGATCTGGCCGGCGTAGGCGGCCAGCCCCCACCAAGCCGTCAGCGCGTCGGGCGAGTCGGCAGCGAACACGACGTCCGCGATCCGCCCCATCGCATTGGCGAGCAGGATCTTCTTGGCGAAACCGAGAATGAAGAGAACCACGCCCGAGGCGAAGCGCTCATAGGTGTGCCGACGGTGGCCGAACTGATCGGCGATGGTGTTGTAGCGCACGATCGGCCCCGCGATTAGGTGGGGGAACAGGGCGACAAAGCAGGTGAAGTCGCTCAATCGGCGCGCCGGGGGCGCGGTCCCGCGATACACGTCCACCGTGTAGCTGATGGTCTGGAACGTGTAGAACGAGATGCCGATGGGCAGCGTGATCTGCATGATGCGAAAGCCCTGCTGCCCCAGCAGGTGCAAGAGGGCATTGGCGTTCTCTTGCGCGAACACGCCGTACTTGAAATAGGCCAAGAGCAGCAGGTTGTTGATCACGGCCATCGCCAGCGTGCCCTTGCGCAGCCGCTGCGACGAAGCGGGCGCCGCGATGATGCGAGCGGCGTAGTAGTCGCACACCGTCGAGTACATCATCAGCAATACGAACCACGGCTTGTGCCAGCCGTAGAAGACGTACGCCGCGAGGGTGAGCAGCGCATTCCGGTGGCGGAACGGCAGCGCGTAGTACAGCAGCAGTACCAGCGGCAGGAAATAGAAGAGGAAGATGTTGGAGGTGAAGACCATCTCGCTCTAACCGCGAGATTGCATCCGGCCAAGCAGGCGTTCGGACTCGGTCATCAGCGGCTTCATCTGCCCCGGCACGCGCAGGGCCTTCTCCACCAGCGAGCTCGACATGAGCACGCCATCGGAGGCCCGGTGCACATCGGTTCGGAACAGGAAATGCCCCAGGGTGCGCACACGGGACGGCGCGGATGCGGCCGGCGCACAGAACCGCGCCTGCACGCGGATGTGCAGCTTCTCTTCTCGCGAGGCATTGGCGAAGTAGTAGAGGCGGCGGTGCTCAGTGGCCAGGCAGGCGACCAGAGGCTCGGACAGCGGGGCCAGCAAGCGCTCGCGCAGGAAACGCCGCTCGCCCAAGGCCATGATGGCGGGGATCCGGGCGCAGTACACAACACCCGCTGCATTAATGTCGGTCTCAGGCTGGATCGCGTACTCGAAGGTGGCGGGTTGCGAATCGTGGGACAGTTCTGCGGCGCCTGGCCAATTGAGGAAGCCCTCGATTACCCCGGAACGTTCGACCGCGAGGTGTTCGGCGATCCCGGCCGGCATGGCGGGCAGTTCGGGCACGGGCCGTTCCAGGAACGCCTCGGGCGCTTCCAGCTTGGCCCAACCTCCCCCGCCGGTACGCGAGATGAATCCGTGCGTGAGATAAGCCCAAGGCCTGCGGCCCTGCGCAAGGTCGTCGCGTGCGCGCACCGTCTGCAATTCCTCCTCGGGAATGGGCTCTCTGTCGAACACAAAGATGCCTTCCACAAGCTTGTGGCCGAATACCCGGGTACGCTGGCGGAAGCAGAGGTCGTCGCCCTCGTCGAATTCGTCCCAGCCGCGGCCAGCAGGCAGGCCCAGCTCGACGCTGATCATCGAGACGTGCAGGCGCTCGCCGGCATCGTTCAGGACGGCGTTCTCGGGCTGTGCAGCCAGAGCTGCCACGGCCTGCCACTGGAAGGCGCCCAGTTGTTTGACAATGGGTTCCTCAGCCAGCCCGCCGGGCGCGAGGTGCGGCATACCGATGTGCAACCCAAACTCGCGCCAGGTGGTTTCAGTCATTTCGCTGAACCGCTGGCGCGGCTTTCGATCTCTCTTGCCAGCGCCTCCATGGTGCACAGCCTGCCGACGATGTCCATTTCGCCGATGCGCACACCGTACCGGCGCTCAATGTCGGCCAGTAATTCGGTGGCGCTCAGTGAGTCGATGTAGCCGCTATCGAGCAGGGGCGCGCGGAGGTCGAGACTGTCGGGCGGGACGTGGTCGCGCGAGATGCGCGACACCGTCGCCCGCAACATGTCCAGCACGGTGCCGGAGGCGGGCGCCTCCGCCGCGGCTGGTGACGCGGTACCGAAATCGGACTTGGCAGGACTCTTTTTGCTGAAGAACCACATAGTGAGCGATCCGACCGGACGGATGATGCTATGTTTGCTATCGTTCCGTCAACCGTCGCCAACAAGCCAGCGGGCTCGGGCTATGGTCCGGAGGCTCCCATGAACGACTCCCAATCGCCGCTTGTCGTCGCGACGTCGCCCGGCAGCAGCCCGCCATCCTACGAAACTGGTGCCCTTCGGCTGGCGCTCGGCCTCGCGCCGGGCAGACCGTTCAACCTTGGATCCCTGCTCTCCGATCGGTTGTGCCAGCAGGGTCACGGCGGCCGTCTGGCTTTGGTTTGGGAAAACCATAGCCGATTGCGCAAGGACTTCACCTTCGATGAGCTGCGCCGGTATAGCGACGTTTGGGCGGGAAAGCTGGCGGATCTGGGCATCGTGGCCGGCGACCGCGTCTGTCTCTTCCTCGATCGCGTGCCGGATCTCTACTTCGCCTTCCTGGGCATTCTCAAGCTGGGCGCCGTGGCCCAGCCCCTGTTCTCGCAGTTCATGGCCGACGCGCTCGAGGTCCGCCTGGCCGACGCGGACACCCGTGCGGTCATCACCACCGCCCGACATGTCGAGAAGGTGCGTTCGGTTCGTGCGCGCCTGCCGGCGCTGTCATGGGTGATCATCACCGACGTCAAGCCGGGCGCCGCGCCCACGCTGGGCGAAGGTGAAACGGCCATGAATGCCGAGACTGCGCCTGCCCGAGCGTTCACCCCGTTTCCGGCAAACGACGACACCCCCTCGCTTCTGCACTACACCTCGGGGACCACGGGCCGTCCCAAGGGGGCGCAGCACGTGCACGGCTCGGTGCTGTCGCAGTTTGCGACCACCCGCCACGTTCTCGATCTCCGCCCCGACGACGTCTACTGGTGCACCGCCGATCCAGGTTGGGTCACGGGTACCTCCTACGGCATCATCGGTCCGTGGGCCGTGGGCGCGACCCAGGCCGTGTTCGAGGCGGGCTTCTCCGCCCCGCGCTGGTACGATTTCATCGCGCGCCACCGTGTGACCGTTTTCTACACCGCGCCCACGGCCATCCGTATGCTGATGAAGGCGCCGCCCCCGACTGCGCAACAACTCGTCAGTCTTCGCCACATGTGCAGCGTGGGCGAGCCACTCAATCCCGCGGCAGTTCTGTGGGCCGAAAGGGTCATGGGGCGGCCTTTCCACGACACCTACTGGCAGACCGAGACGGGCGCCATCATGATCTCTAACGTCCCCGGACTGCCCATCAAACCCGGCTCCATGGGCAAGCCGGTTCCCGGCATCCAGGCGGCGATCCTCGACGCCAAGACCTTGCAGCCCATCACCACGCCCGGCGCGCCGGGACTGCTCGCCTTCCGGCCGCCCTGGCCGTCGATGTTCCGCGGCTACTTCAAGGCCGAGGAGACCTACCAGAGCAAATTCGTGGGCGAATACTACCTGACCGGTGACCGCGCCAGCGTGGACAGCGACGGCTACTACTGGTTCGTGGGCCGCGATGACGACGTCATCAACACCGCGGGCCACCTGGTGGGACCGTTCGAGGTCGAGAGCGCCTTGCTGCGACACCCGGCAGTGGCTGAATCAGCGGCCGTGAGCAAGCCCGACCCGACCTACGGCGAGGTGGTCAAGAGCTTCATCGTGCTGCGGCCCGGGCACGCCGGCACCGACGAACTGAAACTCGACATCATGAATTTTGTGCGCAAGCATCTTTCGCCCGTGGCCATGCCGCACGCCATCGATTTCGTGGACAGGCTCCCCAAGACTCGCAGTGGCAAGATTCTGCGCCGCATGTTGCGTGCCCAGGAATGGGGCGAGCCGGTGGGCGATCTCTCGTCGCTCGACGACTAGAAAGGCCGAAGACATGGCTGATGATCAGCAAATCGCGCGAACCATCCTGGACTACATCACGGGCGAATACGCGGACGCCTTGCAGGGCGCGTCCATCGACGCGAACACGCCGCTTATCTCCTCGGGGCTCATCGATTCGCTGTCGATGGTGTCGCTCAAGATGTTCCTGGATCAGACCTACCGCCTGCGCATCCCCGACGCCGAGGCCAGTGCCGAGGCCTTCGACAGTGTGAGCGCCCTGGTGGCGTTGCTTCGCCGGCTCGGCGTGAGGTGATTGACTAACGGGGCCGGACGCGGTCGGCAATCGATCGCGCTTCGGGATCGTAGGGATCGATGGCGAGCGCGCGGCGCAGCCATTCCCCTTTCCTACCTGGCTGGTTCTCGGCGGACGCGATCTCGGCGAGCAGGGCCAGGCTGCGCACGTCACGCGGGTCCTGCAAAAGCAGGATGCGAGCCAGCGCCTCGGCGGCCCGAAGCTCTCCGGCGGCAAAGTGCGCGCGCGCGCGAAGCTGCGCGGCCGGCCGCGAGTCCAGAGTCGCCAGCACGTACTCGGCCTGGCGGGATTGCCCGAGCACGACGAGCAGGCGCGCCAGGTGAAGACGTGCCGCATCGAGAAGCTCCCTGTTGCCGGCAAACCGCGCGGCAAGCTCATCCAGGATGGCGTCGACGGTTGCGCGCTCGCCGAGCGCAAGTCCAGGGCCTTCGCGCAGAAAGAGCACCTCGTAGCCGTCGGTGCACGCGAGTCGCCAGGCGGCGGATCCCACGAGATGCCAGATGAGACCGAGGTAGCGATCGGGGTAGGCCGTGGGCAACACGACCGCACCGAAGTTCTCCCTGGCGGCAAGGTCGTCGAATCGAGCCGGATCGTCGAAGAGCGCGAGGTAGTCGGCGTACTCCTTCTCGGTGTGGAGCACCAGGCGCGTGTCGATGTAGGGCCGCAGGGACGGAACCGTGAAGCTGAGGTATCCACCATGTTGATCGGCGGCGAACACCGGACCCGACGCGCGCATCCCGGCCAGTCTACGCGCCGACTCGACGGGAAAATGGAATGGGGTAGGACTGCCGGGGGCAGGCTCGCGGCTGTGCATGAGGCCGGCAAGCACTAGTTCGCCGCCCAGGAACGCCACCAGCACCGCGGTCCCGCCGAATCGACGAAGACGGGCCGCAGTCCGCGACGGCAGCCCGGACGCCAGCGCAATCGCGGCAAGAGGCGCGGCCACCCAGTAGAAGAGAGGCAGATTCCGGTTGGCCATCAGGGCCAGCCCGAGAAAGGCGGCCATCGCCAGCAGGTGCGCCAGGTGGAAGCGCGGGCGGACAAGCGCGATGGTGGCGGCCAGGAGCGCAAGAACCCATTTGAAATGCCAGACCAGCTCGGGCGCAGTTCGCTCCAGGACAAGGGGTGGAACGTTCTCCGCGACCTCGCTGCTGAAGACGTTGGCGCGGCCCTGGCTGATGCGCCCGAGCAAGCGCAAGGGAAGCGCCACCGCATCCAGGCCGTAGGGAGTGACGAACGAAGCCAGCGCGCACAGACCAAACACGATCGCGAGCGGACGAACCGAGGACGCATTCTCGCTGGCGAAGGGCCAGTGGCGAATGCGGACCGTCGAGAGCCAGGCTCCGACGAGGTACATGGCCACCAGCAAGGGACCGAGCGGGGCCAGGCCCTGGCAGTTGCACCACACAATCTGCACGAGCGGCAAAACGACCCACGTCAATCGAGAACGCTCCGCTTGCGTGCGCACCCGTTCCAGGGCCAAGAGAAAAACCGCCAGAAAAACCAACGTGACGATGAGCGGACGCATCGGCACGAGATGGCGATCGAGGATCAGTCCGCCCAGCACTGCGACCGCGCACACGCCCCGGGCAAGAGCACCGCCCGAATGCTCCGCCGCCCGCACCAGGATCGTCGCGCCGCCAGCGACCAGCGCCGCCTTGGCGATGGCCAGCCCCGTGAAACCGGATAGCGCGTAGAGGCCCCAGGCGCCAACCTGGAACAGCCAGTGCACGTCCACCCAGGGTCGGCCCGCCGCGCTCAGCGTGAAAGGATCGAAGCGCAACAAAGCCCGCTGATGCAAGATCTCGCGCCCGGCAGCTAGGTGCCAGTAGATGTCTCCGTCGGAGATCGGGCCCAGCGAAACCACGAAGGCCCCCACGGCCACTGCTGAGAACAGCAGCAGCCTTGCCGCCAACTGCCAGCCCGCCGCCAGGTGAGACTCAGGGGCGGCCGGACTGGCGAACATTCAACAAACCCACGAAGCCGAGACTATTTCCAGGGGAACCAGTTGTTGGACTGCATGAGTGAGATCACACGCCCTGCCCAGTCTTTGTGGCCCTGCAAGTCGAAGTGGTGGTTGTCCTGCATTTCGATGCCGTCGGTGGGAACCAGCACCAGATTTGAAATCAGGCCCGGAAGCTGGTTGATGAGCGGCACCATGACGGTGCCATATGCGCCCGTAATGGCGTACTGGCCCGTCGCGTTCTGCTCGTAGTTGCAGAACAGACCCGGGAGATTGGGCTCACCAAGGTCGGAACGAATGTCAGAAACGATCTGGGCAACGCGGGCCGGGAAGCCGGGGACCAAATTGGACGCTAGGTGCTCGCCGTCGGTGACCCCCAGCATGATGACGATCGCCCCAAAGGTGACGTTGCCCTTGAGCTGGCCTGCCCAGCCCATGAAGATGGGATAATAGGTCCCAGACTTCTGGTAGTCCACGGTGGTCGCTGAGCCCTCGCCATAGCCGACCGAGATGAACTGGACATCGCTGGTGGCGGCGACCGCACCCTGGGCAGAATGCAATATTGCCATGCCCGGCCCCGCAGACGTGTATCCGGCCTGTGGCGCCGTCGGTTCCTTGGCAAGGGTGAAGCTGCCCTTGTAGCTCCACAGTCCGTCCACGGTGTCGTAGAAATAGGAGGTCAGGCTGGTCGGCGTGGTGGCTGCCCCGCGCATGTTGGAATGGCCGAAGTGGATGAAGACGACGGCCTTGTCCTTGGGCACGAACTTGCCGTTGATGGTCACGCCCGCGCCGCTCGCGCCTCCGCCACCGCTGCTGCCGCCCGTGCTGATCCCACCCGTTGCTGCGGACTTGCCGGCGGTGCCGCTCACGCCGCCACTTGTGGCGGTTTGTCCGCCGCTGCTTGCTGTTCGCCCACCAGTCGCCGCCGTCTGCCCGCCGCTCGCCGTGGTCTGCCCGCCGCTGCTTGCTGTTCGCCCGCCAGTTGCCACCGTCTGGCCGCCGCTGGCCGCGGTCTGCCCGCCGCCGCTTGCCGTTCGACCGCCACTTGCCGCCGTCTGCCCGCCGCTTGCCATCGTCTGCCCGCCGCTTGCCGTGGTTTGCCCGCCGCTTGCCATCGTCTGCCCGCCGCTTGCCGTCGTCTGCCCGCCGCTTGCCGTCGTCTGTCCGCCCGTTTCTGTCGTCTGCCCGCCGCTTGCCGTCGTCTGTCCGCCCGTTTCTGTCGTCTGCCCGCCAGTCGCCGTGGTCTGCCCGCCGGTCGTCGTCGTCTGCCCGCCAGTTACCTGGGACTGGCCACCTGACCCGGCCCCGCCGCCTGATCCACCAGACTCGCGCTGGAGGCCGCAGCCAAGCCCCTCGAGAGCGGCCAGAACAAGGCCGACGGCGCCAAGATGCGTGAGCCGCCTTATAGGACCTCGCTGAAAAGCGCCCGTGTTGGTCATTTTTTCTGCCGCGTCCATTCAGCTACCGATAGGAGTTCGGGGCTCCCACAGCCAAGAATTGCTCAAAAAACTTCATCACGCCAAGCTCGTCAAAACGGTGCTGCCGCAATTCCGAACGAAAGCGTCCAGGGCAGAAGCCGCCATGCGGATCGAGGTAGTCCATTCTCGTCCTGTGTGATGTGGTCCCACCCGTAGGGGAAAGAAGCAGCGATGAGCACTGCGATCCAGGGGGAGGACCACTCGAGGGAAAGGTTCGCGGCCGTGCTGAAGAGCGGTGTCGTTTGTGGCGAGTCCTGGTCCCGATCGTGACCGGTGAATCCGGTCACAGAGAGCCCGAAGGCCGGCACCAGCGGTCCCAGAAAATAGCCTGCATATCCGTAGAGCGTGCCACTCGGCGCGCGGTAGTTGTGTATCTTGTTTTCTCCGCCACGCCAGGCCGCAGCGCCCCCCAGAACGATCAGCCCCCACATCCGGTCCAGGGTTTGATCCAGGATGAGCGAGGCCGTCGGCTCTCCGAATCCGATTTGCTGACTCTGATTCAGATAGATGGGCGTTCCTGAAGCGTTATAGTGCGCGTCGTACGAGCCAGTGGGAATTCCGAGAATCCCAGTCACTAGCAAGGAGTTGGTTCGTCCCAGCTTGCGCGTGGCAAGGAGATTGATATCGCCAAGGCCGCTATTGCTGTAATCGACGGCAGGCACCCCAGATCCCCCAACGTGGGTCGGATCCACAAGGTACTTGTACACGAGTGGCAGGTTGACCCCGACGTTCCATTTCTGGCCGATGTCGGCCGTAATCAGGGTGTTGAAGAAGAGATTGTACTCAGGGTAGCCGGGATCGCCGAGCTTCGTGTAGGTGACTTGTTCTTGCACGTTGAACAGACCCCCGGTCACATTGCGGCCGATCCATTTGAGGCCCACGCTGGAGCCTCCGCCTGAACCAGCGCCGCAGCCGCCCACAGTTTGCCAGCTTGCCACGAAACCGCTCGGCTCCTCGACGCGCACCACGAGCGAAGGATCAGTGGTCAACGGGAAGCCGGCACCGCACGGAGCTGCCAACTGCGTGCTCGAATTCTCCATGGCGCCAAGCCCGTCGAGCGAGTGCAAGACCCGCGAGGCTTCCAACCTTTGCAAGACGGATGCACTGAAAGCGATCGAAAGAAGGGCGAGGGCAACGAAGGTGGAGAGCCGAAGGTGCTTCATTCGAGGCCGCTGCACAACCGGGTTCAGAGTGCCACACTAGCACGTTCCATCTGCGCCGGATGGACTAGCGTGCAGGCGAGCCCGCTGGCGGCGCGGCTGGAGTCGCGGGCGCGGCGGCCGAATTGCCCGCATTGTAAGGGGTCCCGAAGGGTACCGGAGCTGGAGCCGGCGGGGCTGCTGGGACACTGGCAGGGCCGCCGGCAGCTGGAACGGGAGGAACGGCGACGGGCGCTAGCGGCGCGACGTTGCTTGGCGGCGGACTACGAACCGGAGCGGGTGGTAGCGCGGGCGTTGGCGCCGACGGTGGCGGCGTCGGCCCCAACGCCGGGTAGGCGACTTCAGCAGGACGCGGCGGGGCCACGGGTGCGGGTGGTGGAGTCACGACCGGCGGGCCAGGAAGCGGCGACGCGACTGCAGGCGGAGTCAACGGCGGCAAGGGCACAAACTGAACCGCCGATTTTTGGAAGATGGGAATCAGAAGGGAGTTGCGTTTGCTGTCGAGGCCGATGTCGGCCGGTGAGGGAATTCCCGATATGACTTCCTTGAATTCGCCGCGGGGAAAACCACGATAGATGGCGGAGGCCTCCCAGCTGGAAATGAGGAATGAGCCGTCGCCGAGCTTCACTATCCCATCGAGTCCGCCCTTGGGCAGCCTGGTGGCCGGTCCCGTACCACCCTGCTGGTCGACATGGAACAAGTGGTTCGCGCCCAGAGCCACGACCCACACCCCGTCATCGTCCGCGAGCAAGCCGCTCGGCCAGTGCAAGGCTTCGTCACTGATGAGGACGACCGCCGAGCCCTTCTTCACGTTGATCACGTAGATGGCATCGTTGCCGGTACCGGCAAAACTCCCGGCCTTGAAAGTGACCGCGCTGTCGGAAACGTAAAGCGTCTTGCCATCAGGCGACGCCGAGAGATCGTTGAGAAAAACCGAATTCGGTACTGTGATCACGCCTTTGGCTTTGCCGCTCTTGCGGTCGAACTTGCGCACGACATTGAGATCCGCGACGTAGAGGATGTCGCCGATGATGGCCAGTCCCTTGGGCGAGTTCAGCTCGCTGGCCTTCTTGCTTCCGTCGACGAACTTGAGCGCGATGACCTTGCCGTCAGGGCCAATCTTCGAAAGGAAACCGTTCTTGTTCGGAATGGCGGAATTGCCGTTGATGTTGCTCACGAAATACACATCTTGGCCCGCATCCCAAATCACGGACTTGGGCATCTGCAGACCGGCATCCCTAACCACAATCGTGGCCGGCCCGGGCGGTGGCGGGGGGGGCAGGGGCGCCACGGGTTCGGGGGCCGGCCGGGCCAGCACAACCCGTGGTGGCGGAGCTGCGTTCGGGCACACCGGCGCAGGGGCTGGGTGGAGGCAACATCCGGCTGCGAAGATCGCAACACTCGTACCTAGTACAACGGGGATATAGCGCCTCGAACGATCCATTTATTCACCTCTCGTGCTTGCTGTTCACGCATAGATTATGTGTGGTGCGTGGACGCAGACTAGACCGAAAGCCCACGAACCCACAACCCGCCTGCGCAGAAAAACATTCTGGGGCTTCGAACCTGCCCCGTCCACGGGCGACTCGGGCCATCTCCCGCGGTGCCAGGGAGACCGAGGTGTTTCCCTGGTTGACTCAGGACAGCAGCTCTTGCAAAGAATGCCTGAGCCATCTCCGCCAGTCCGAGCCACTATAGCCTACAGCCGTCTGCTGTGCTGGGAGTACCAGACTCTCCCTCCCGTCCGCCGCCCAGCAGTCGGTTTCGCCTGCCCGCACAGAAGGAGCCTCTGATGAAATCCATGCAACGCTCATCGAGAAGCGATCCGCGTCACTCCCGGCTCACATGGCTCGTCGCCGGCCTGGGCCTGTTCGCTGCGAAGAATGTGCTGGCAGCGGAATACTATGTGTCCCCGACTGGCAGCGATTCGAATCCCGGAACCCAGGCGTCGCCCTTCGCCACCCTGCAGAAGGCAAACGACTCCGCCGCGGCGGGGGATACCATCTGGATGCGTGCGGGAAAGTACGGCAGCACGACCCAGATCACGCTTTCGAAGAGCGGAACATCGGATACCAACCGCACCAAGATCTGGGCGTATCCGGGCGAGGTGCCTGTTATCGACTTCTCGAACTACGCAAACGCCAGCTCGGGGACGGACGTTCCAGCAATCCTTGTGACCGGGAGCTGGATGCATCTCAAGGGACTGGAGATCGCCAACGGTAAGGTCGGAGCCAGTGGCTCCCACTCCTACTCCATGCTCCGCACCAAGGGGACGCACAACAACACCTTCGAACTGCTCAACATCCATCACGGCTTCGGGCCAGGGCTGTTCATCGACGATACCAAGGGCACGGGAGGGCACCTCATCCTCAATTGCGATTCGCACGACAACTACGACGTGAACGGCAGTCAAGGGGACGGACAAAATGCCGATGGCTTTGGCGTCCACTACCAACCATACCAGACTGGCGCCACCACGATCGTCAGGGGCTGCCGTGCCTGGTGGAACTCGGACGATGGTTACGATCTTATCAACCAGGAAGTTCCGGTCCTCATTGACCACTGCTGGGTCATGGGCTCTGGACGCGCGAATTACGGCACCACCAATCCCGCGGACGGAAATGGCAACGGCTTCAAGATGGGGGGCAGCGTCAACGCCGACGTCAGACACACCATCCAGAACTCTGTCGCCTGGAAGTGCAAGGACCATGGGTTCTATGCCAACCACGCCATCGGTGGGAGGAATTGGTACAACAATACGTCCCTCCAGAATGGGACTCAATACGACATGCTGGCGGGTGGTACGGCGGGGAGCGTAGTCCTGACGGGGTCGCTGATGCATGTAATGAGGAACAACATCGGCTTCCCCAACAAGAACAACGACATGATAGGGACCGACTCGCAATTCAACACATGGGATCTGAATATCACGCCCAAAGACAGTGATTTCCTCAGCGTCACCGATCCAAGTCTGACGACTACCGGTCAGCCCCTAGAAACAATTTCACCCGCGATGGGACCGCGCCAGGCGGACGGCAGCTTGCCGAATGTGGACTTTTTGAAACTGGCTGCTGGCAGCCAAATGATCGACAAGGGCACGGACGTCGGTCTTCCATTTGTGGGCGCCGCCCCGGATTTGGGCGCCTACGAATATGGAGCTACGGGCGGCACACCGGGGACTGCCGGTGCGACGGGAACGGGTGGTACACCGGGGACTGGCGGGGCTACGGGAACCGGAGGTAGGAGCGGGACCGGCGGGGCCACAGGCGCCACAGCCAGCGCCGGGGCTACGGCAACCGGCGGCAAAGGCGGAGCTGGGGGCACGCCAATTGGTGGGGGAATCGGAACAGGCGGCACGCCAATTGCTGGTGCGCCGGCAACTGGCGGAACTACGGCAATTGGTGGAACGCGGGTAACTGGCGGAACTACGGCGACCGGTGGCAAAACTGGCGGCAGTGCAACAGGTGGCCTGGCTGACACGGGAGGCGCTATCGAAACCGGGGGCAGCCCAATGGTCACTGGCGGGAGCGTCGCCATCGGTGGGACACCCGGGACGGGCGGGCTGTCGGCAAACGGCGGCGTTCCGGCCACTGCTGGGGTCGAAGCTGGAGGGACTCCAGCCCCAGGCGGAACTTCCGGAATCGTCGCAACGGGTGGCACGACAAGTGCGACCGCCAGCACCGCCCAGGCAAGCAGCGGCGGGTGCTCCTGCCGCATCGCCGAGGCCCAGACAAGGGACCAAGGCGTTCTTGCCCTACTCGGGCTCATCATGGTCGTGCTTCGGGTTCGAAGAAGGCGCTGAGTCGTAGCGGCTGCTGGCCAGGCCCAACGATACTCGTTTGTGGTCAATGTCTGGACCGTTCTAACCGCCTTTCAGTCGAACTTCCCGACGGCCCCGCATTTCAAACCTGACATGCGGTTGCGCCGTCTGGCTGCCGCAGCCACAAAGGCAGCCAACAACAGCAACCCCGCTCTCTGATCCTTGTTGGCATTGCCCACACTGCACGAACAACCGGACGACCGTGTCCCGCCTCGCCCCGCGGCGACAGAGGAGCCATTTTGACTGCTTGCAACTGTTCCCCCTATCCCGGCATCTGAACTCGGTCGCGCGGCGCGCAGCCCAGGTCAGACGGGACGTCACCCCAGACTGGCGTTGAGCGGCGGAATGGCGCCAGAAGAACTGGGGTAGACCACCCTCTCCCTCTGGGAGAGGGGTGACCCATCGAGAGCTTGTGTCCTCGAATCACGAATGGCCATTCCACTCCGCCGTTGATCCGCTTAACGCCTATGGGACGTCACCCCTTCTGCATGCGCGAAGCGACCTTGCCGTGTGGTAGCATCTGCAAATAGCTGCCCGGCTGTTCCCATGGCCGATGCCGCGCGTGTTGTTTTGGACAAGTTCCATGCATCGCCATTCGTGCAAGCATCTGCACTTCGGGTTGATGGCCACAACGGTGGCAGGTGCTTTCGGCTGCAATTCACACCAGTTGGTCGGACCGGGGCCGCCCCAGGTCGTGATCATCAACCCGTCTCCTGTCGTGGAACCGCCGCCGCAGCCAGTGGAGCCAGGCCTGCCATCGCCGGATGTTCCGCCGATCGCGGTGGGGCCGCTTCCCGACGGCGCAATTCCGGATGCACCCGTTGTAGTTGGTGGCCCAGATGCCGCGGTTCTTGTGGGCAGCCCCGATACCGCGGTTCTTGTTGCCGGCCCGGATGCCGCAGTCCGCCCGGAGGCCGGCCGGGAAGCCGGTCCGGAGGCGGGTCGCGAGGCCGGCCCGGAGGCCGGGCCTTGCTTGAATTCGCTTCCCCCCTGGAATTTCCCTGAAACCCCGACTTGCCAGGGCACCGAGGGTGGGCTGGGAGAAGCTTTCCAGAAGGCGTTGTGGTTCCTCAATGTGAACAAGTCCGGACCGGGCGTGATCAACACCTACGTGCAGTGGCGGGGCGACGCCCATGTGATGGATCAGCACATCAAGCTGGACCCGGCGGCCGCCACCGGCGTGGACATGTCGCAAGCCTTCATCACCAAGAACCGCGCCATTCTCGATCCGAACGGCACAGGCGAGGTCGACCTGTCGGGCGGGTTCCACGACGCGGGTGACTTCATCAAATTCGGGATCACCACGGGATTCATGGCCTCGACGCTGGCCTGGAGCCTGTACGAATATCCCGATTCCTTCCGTGTCACGGGCTTGGAAGATGAGGCGCTCAACCTCCTGCGCTGGGCAGACGACTACTTCATGCGCTCGACCTTCCTCGACGGTGGCGGCAACCTGGTGGCGTTTGCCCACCAGGTCAGCGACCAAAGCGATCACACCTGCGGCTGGATGCCCCCGGAACTGCGCCGCATCGACTTCTGCCCCCGCAAGGGCTACTTCGCCACTGCGGAAACGCCCGCCGCAGACGTGACGGCGAGCGCGGCCGCTGCCCTAGCCCTGACCTCGCTGGTGATAGCTGGCCAAGATGCGGCCTACGCCGAGAAATCGCTCAAGTACGCCGTGGCACTGTACAAGTTCGCCGCGAAATACCCGGATAACGTTGGGCTAGCCGCCGGCGGCCTGTACACCTCGGAATACGCCTACGACGATCTGGCCTGGGCTGCTGTCTGGCTCTACCTGGCCACTGGCACGCAATCCTATCTCGACGACATCATCGGCGCGAACGGCAATGGCGGCGGCTGGCTGGATCGCTTCCCCGGCTTCAAGACGACCTGTTTGCAGAACCCCGCCGCGAGTTGTTGGGCCGAATCGCAGACGCACGACTGGAACTCCGTGCGCACGGGCGTGTTTCTCAAGATGGCGCAGATCCTGCGTGACCTGAACAGTCCTCTGGCCAAGGCCATGGCCACCATCGCGCGCGACGATTCCATGAAGTGGCCGCAAGGCACGGTGGCCATGACTCCGGCGGGATTCTCCGTGCTCTACGCCTACGGATCCGCCCGCTACAACTCGGCCGCGCAGTTCGTGGCCTTGCTCTACGCCAAGCTGTTTGGCGCGCAGGACAGCGATGCCGTGAACGCGATCCAGCCATGGGCCAAGAGGCAGATGGCGTACATCCTCGGCGACAACCCGCTCGGCACCTCGTACATGATGGGGTACACGAACAAGTACTGCCTGCAGCCCCACCACGCCGCCGGCCACGCCTCGATCTGGGGCGAGCCCGACAACCCGGTGGCGAACCGGCACATCATCTGGGGCGCGCTGGTCAACGGCCCCGACGGCAACGACGGCCACATCGACAATCGCGCCGACTTCGGCAGCAATGAAGTCACCATCGATTACAACGTCTCGCTGATCGCGGCGCTGGCGGCTCAGTACGATTTGTGGGGCAAGGGCCAGTGCCCGCTCGCAAATTTCCCGCCGCTCGAGCCGGAAGGAAACGAGTACTACACCCTGTCGAACAGCAACGACGCGGGTGGCTGCCGCTCACAGGTCACCGTCACCCTGGTCAACGAAACCAGCCATGTCCCGCGCTACGATACGCACATCAGCATCAAGTACTTCTTCGACATCAGCGAGCTTCTGGCCAAGGGCGGCTCGATCAACGACGTCACCGCCAGCCTCATCTACGACCGCGGTGCCACCGAGTTCGGCGAGCCGACCAGCATCAGCAAGCCCAAGGTTTGCCCCAACAGCCCCTCGACCTACTACATTGAGATGGGCTTCGAGGGCTACCAGTTCTGGGGGCGGATCGTGCAGCTCAAGGCGCCGCGCACCTTCATGATCGACATTGGTGTCAACAATGGCGCGGGTTGCACCTGGGATCCGTCCAACGACTGGAGCTACTCCACTTTGGCGCCAGCGCCGGCGGGCGGAGCCGATCCGCCCAAGACGCCGCACATTCCGGTGTACAGCGCCGGCGTCTTCGCCTGGGGCCAAGAACCGCCGACCTGCTTCGCCCCGCAACCAGCCATCTGCACCCAATAGACCTGACGGCGGCAGCAATTTTGCCGCTATTCCTCCCTGCTGCGTGTACGAAAGTGTGGAGTGCCTCCGTACGCAGCTGTGCTAGATCCTACGCCGTTGGCGCCTTGTGATTCGGCGACGACGTGGAAGGAGCGTGTTCCCATGTTCAGGATTGATCGTGTTGCTTTCGCCACTATGGTTGGTGTGTCGGTTTTTCTGCTATCCTCCGTGGCCATGTCTCAGCTCGATCTGCCCCGTCCCAGTCCTTCGGCCAAGGTGTCCCAGGTGGTGGGGCTGACCGAGGTGTCGGTCGACTACAGCAGCCCGGCGGTCAAAGGCCGTCCAATCTGGGGCGGTCTGGTGCCGTACGATCAGATGTGGCGGACGGGCGCGAACCAGGCCACCAAGATCAGCTTCAGCAAGGACGTGGTCTTCGCAGGCAAGCCCGTGCCGGCTGGAACCTACGCGCTCTTCACCATCCCCACCAAGGACGCGTGGACCGTGGTGCTCAACAAGAAGGCCGATCAGTCGGGCACAGGACGGGACTACAAGGCCGGACAGGATCTGCTGCGCGTGAAAGTGCAGACCAAGGCCGCGCCTTTCCGTGAACGCATGACGTTTCTCTTCTCGGACTTCACTGACGATGAGGCCATGCTCAATCTGGAGTGGGAGCGGCTGTGTGTGTCCATCCCCATCAAGGTTCACACGGCCGAGCAGGCGCTGACCAACATCGCCACCGGCATCGACGGCACGTGGCGAACCTTTGCCTTTGCCGCGCGCTACGTGCTCGACACCAAGAAGGACTACAACGCCGGCCTCAAGTACATCGACCAGTCGCTGGCCATCAAGGAAGATTGGTTCAACCTCTGGATCAAGGCGTCGCTGCTCGCTGCCAAGGGCGACTACAAGGATGCATACGGCCTGGCCGAAAAGGCCTACAAGCTTGGCCAGAAGGCGGAGTTCTTCTTCTTCGAGTCCGACGTGAAGAAGGCACTCAGCGAGTGGAAGAAGAAGTTCTAGCGTCTCCTAGCAGACGACGATAGACGGCCTGGTAGCGATCCACGGCCGGTTCCAGTTGGAAATGCTCCTCGGCCCGGCTTCGTGCTGCGCGCGACATGCGTGCGTGAAGATCCGGGTCGGCGAGCAGGTCGCGCACGTGCTTCGCCATGTCTCCGATGTCTCCCACCGCAGCCAAGAATCCAGTCTCGCCGTCGCGCACGACCTCGGGTAGCCCGCCCACGTTGGAAGCCACCACGGGCACGCCACACGCCATCGCCTCCAGCGCACCCAGGCCAAAACTCTCGGTCTCGCTGGGCAACAGGAACACGTCGCTCCCTTGCAGGACCTTCGCCACGTCCACGCGCTCGCCGAAGAACGTCACGTCGTCTGCCAACCCGAGCAGACTGACCAACGCCTCGACGTGCGAGCGCTCCGGGCCATCGCCAGCCAGGTGCAACTTCGCCGGCATCTCGCCGCGCACGCGCGCGAAAATGCGCACCACGTCCTCGACCCGCTTGAGCAGACGGAAATTCGAGACATGGGTGACAACCCGCCTGGCGGCCGGCGCCTTGGCGTCGGCCGGGCAAAACCGACCTGTGTCGACGAAGTTCGGAATTACCTCGATGCGGCTCTCGCGTGGCAGGTCGAGCTGGCGAAGGGCCTCATCGGCCAACCAACGCGAGGGCGCGGTGATGCCATCGCCGGCCAGAACCGCAAAACGCACGAGCGCAGTGAACTTGGGATCTGCGCCAATGCGGGTAACGTCCGTGCCGTGCAGGGTGGTGAGCATCTTGGGTGCAGCGGCACCCAAAACTTGCCGGGCCAGATAAGCGCCGAATGCGTGAGGCACGGCGTAGTGAACATGAAGCAGGTCCAGTTTCTCTGTCTGTGCCACCTCGATCATCTCGGCGGCCAAAGACACGGCATACGAGTTTTGTGCCGGCACGGGATAGTTGAGCGCAGCGACGGGATGAAAAGAAATTCCTGGGCAGGACAGATCGAGGCGCGCGGGCGGCTGGTCGCTGAAGAACACGACATGGTGGCCCCGCCGTGCCATCGCCATGCCGATCTCCGACGCAATCACGCCGCTGCCACCAAAGGTCGAGAAGCAGGCCACCCCGAGGCGCAAGGGGTCCGCACTCACGGCAGAAGCTCCAGTATGTCGGTGGCAAAGGCACCCGCCTGCCCCAGCCGCTCGAACACCAGGCGCTTGAATACGGCAGGTCCCAGGCGGCTGGCCAGCCAAGGCCAACCATAGAAGCGCTCTTGCGCCACGCCGCCGGGATTGAGGACCATTTCGAGCTTCTCGATCCTTCGCAGCGTGGTCTCGTCGCGCTCGACCAGGCCGCGCGCGTAGCGACCGATGAGCCGTTCCAGAGCATGGGCCACACTGTCCCGCGTGCGCTGCGCTGGTCGGCGCAAGGGCTCGCCTGTCGCAGAGATTGCCGACGCGATTTTCTCGACCGCGGGTAGGATCTGCCGCGCCACCCGATCGCGCAGTTTTTGCGGATCGGGCGAGCCAGCTGGGACTGCGGGATGCAGCCGGGCGCGGATGTCACGCGAAGGCTGCGCCAGATCGGCGGCGACCAGCCCCGCCTGCTCCAGCCAGCGGCGCGTGCGAGCGTCCACGCAACGAAAGCGCGCGCGCGGAACCAGCAGCGGGGGCACGACGCCGAAATGCTGGTAGAGCGGCCCCAGCTCGGCGAAGTAGTTGATCTCGCCCGGGCCGCCCACGTAGGCCACGGTCGGCAACAGCGTGTCCTGCACGATGGGACGCAACAGCGCAGACGTGGAAAACCGCAACGGCTCGCGCGCAAGCAGGTCGAGCAATTCGGCGTCAGCTACGGTGGCCGTGGTCCCGGCCAAGGCCCACGCCCCTGCCCCGTCGCTTGCCCTCTTCTGCAGGCGAAAGCGCGGACCGGCTGCCCTGTCCTGGTGAAAGAACACCAGCGCACAGGAACGAACCGGAACCTGCGTGGCGAATCCCGCTGCTGACAGCGCAGCCTGGCGGTCTTGCAAGAGTCGTTCGATCAGGTCCGCATCTTCGAGGCACGACCGGTATATGGGCGCAGCCAGCGCTGCGATGCGGGCGTCGCGCGGGTCGAGAAAGAGTAGCCCCTCGTCGGCAAAGAGAGTCGCCAGAACCCCGGCGAATGCCGCCGCCAGGGACTGCCCGGGCCGATAGTGCGCGCGCAGGAGCGTCAGCACCTCTTCTGCGCCTGGCTGGCCATCAAGCAAAAAAGCCAACTGGTCGAGCACGCCGTCTATCTCCGTACCCAAACGCCGATGCGCCACGGACACGCGCGCCTCGCCGGCCTCGGCCAGTTGTAACTGCACAGGCTGCCCGTCCGATCCTGCCACGGCGCACGCGCGGATCTCGGCAAAATCGTGGTCCTCGGTTTGCAGCCAGAAGAGGGGCACGCAGCGGATCCCGGATTCGGCCTCGATGGCCCGTGCCACGGCAACCGCCGAGGCTGCCTTGTAGAAGGTGTAAAGCGGGCCGAGAAAGAGCCCCACCTGCTGCCCTGTCGCCACCACAGCGGCGCCGCCCTTTGCCAGGGCATTCAGATTCGCCTCTCGGGCCGCGCTGGCGGGCAAGGCGGATTGCTGCTCGCGCAGGACATCCAGCAGGACGGCCGGCACCTTGCGACCGGCCGCAAGCCGCGCGACCCTTTGCCGTTCGACCGGGTCGCGAAACCCCGGCGCAAAGAACGCGTGTGCAGCAGGCTCACCCGCGAGGTAGGAATCAGAAAATGCGTGGCCCACTTTTGGCGTTGAGTATACTCGGCAGACATCATTCGCGCTGGGCAAGTCGTCCCTCGCCCCGGGCGACCTGCGGCTGTCTCCTCGCTCTCCTTGTCCTGCTCATGACCACTTTCTCGCCCAACCAAGCGCAAGCGAGCCCAGCGGAATTGGACAGCGCGCAGATCCAACTGGCCCTGCGCAAGCTCGGCGTGGTGGGCAGCGTGCTCTACATCGGCGCGCATCCCGACGACGAGAACACCAACCTGCTCGCCTATCTCGCCAACGATGTGCTGGTGCGTGCCGCCTATCTCTCGCTCACCCGCGGCGACGGGGGACAGAATCTCATCGGCGCCGAGCAGGGATCCGAGCTGGGACTCATCCGCACGCAAGAACTGCTGGCAGCGCGCAGAATTGACGGGGCCGAGCAGTTCTTCACCCGCGCGCGCGACTTCGGCTACTCCAAGACCGCCGAAGAAACCCTGCGCATCTGGGGCAAGGACGCTGTGTTGGCCGATGTCGTCTGGGTCATCCGCCGCTTTCGACCTGACATCGTCATCACGCGCTTTTCTCCTGAGCTGACCGATACGCACGGGCACCACACCGCCTCGGCGCAGATCGCCGTGGAGGCCTTTCGCGCAGCCGCGGACCCGGCGCGTTTTCCGGAGCAACTCAAAGCAGGGGCGCAGCCCTGGCAAGCGCAAAGGCTGCTCTGGAACCGCTCGTCCTGGAACCTCAAGCCCGACGAGGACATGTCGAGCTTCCTCCGCCTGGACGTGGGCCAATACAATCCGTTGCTGGGGCTGTCCTACGGCGAGATGGCGGCAGACAGCCGCAGCATGCACAAGAGCCAAGGATTCGGCGTGGCCCGCACCCGCGGTCCTATCATTGAGTACTTCAAGATCCTGGACCAGGCGCCTGGCTCTCCCCGAGTTGCCGGCAAGGTTCTGGGCGGGATCGACTTTTCCTGGTCGCGCATCAAGGGCAGCGACGCGGTCGCGCGTCTGGCCGAGCGGGCTGAGCGCGAATTCGTGCCTACGGCGCCGTACAAGATTATCCCCACTCTCCTGCAATTGAACAAGGCACTGGACTCCATCCACGATGTCCCCTGGCGCGAAACCAAGCAGGCCCAGGTGCGCGAGCTGATCTTGGTCTGTGCGGGCCTCTTCGTTGAGGCGACGGCTGCCGATTTCCGTGCCGTGCCCGGCGGGACAGTGGAGGTCACGGCGACGGCCATCAATCGTTCGCCCGCAAAATTCACCGTGCTTGAGATCCGCTTCCCGGGTTCCGAGACTGCGACGAGCAAGAGCGCACTTGCCTCCCTGGAGGTGAAGCGAACCATTCGTGTCCCGGATACCACGGCATTGACCACGCCCTACTGGCTGATTGCACCGCCAAAACCGGGTCTGTTTCACGTCGAAGATCCGGCGCTGCTCGGCATGCCCGAGGCTCCGCCGCCGCTCGCCGTCGAGTTCGTGCTTGCGGCTGGCACGTCGACCCTGACCGTGCGACGGCCCATCACCTTCAAGTGGACCGATCCGGTGGCTGGCGAGCGCTATCGTCCCCTCGAAATCACGCCACCGGTGCTGATTCGACCTGTGAGCACAGTCTCGATCTTCCCCAATGGCGAGCCGCGAACCTTGGGCGTTCGCCTGACCGCAGCGGCTCCGTCGATCTCGGGCACTGTGCGGCCCGAGATCCCGACGGGCTGGTCGATATCACCAACCAGCGCCGCCTTTGCACTGGCGGCCAAAGGTGACGAAAAGGAGATTCTTTTCCGCATTCAACCGGGCGCCACAGAAAAGAACCGCCAAGCAAGAAGCATCCTGCATTTCGTGGCCGAGGTCGGCGCAAAGCGATTCTCTCTCGGCCAAATCCGCATTGAGCACGACCACATCCCCATAGAGACCATTCTTGCCAAGGCCGACGTGCAGTTGGTCGACTTCCCGCTCGAGCGCAAGGGGACCAGGATTGGCTATATTCCAGGCCCTGGCGACGAAATCCCCGCCAGTCTCGGCCAGGCCGGCTACCTGGTGACGGTCATCAGTGACTCGGTGCTGGCCGACGCGGCTGCCAGCCAAAGCGCCGCCGCATTTGCCAATTTCGATGCAGTCGTGACAGGCGTGCGCGCCTTCAACAGCCGTGCACTGTTACGCGCAGCCCAGCCAGCTCTTCTGGCCTACGTGCAGGCGGGCGGCACCTTGGTGGTTCAATACAACACCAATAACCGCTTGAGCCCCCTGACCACGCCCATCGGGCCCTTTCCCTTCGAAATCGGCCACGAACGTGTGACCGACGAAAATGCCCCAATCAAATTCACCTCGCCTGCCCACTCCCTACTCAGTTTTCCCAATAAGATCGCCGAACACGATTTCGATGGCTGGCTGCAAGAGCGTGGTCTCTACTTCGCCTCCCATTGGGACGCCCGCTATCAGACAGTCATCTCCATGAGCGATCCCGGCGAGCCCGCCCTGCCCGGCGGCATCCTGGCTGCACAATACGGCAAGGGAACTTTCATCTACACCGGCCTGGCATTCTTTCGCCAATTGCCAGCAGGCGTGCCAGGCGCTTTCCGCCTCTTTGCCAATCTTTTGGCCGGCATCAAGGAACCCCATGCCCCATGAGCCGGAGCCGGCGGCGCGCGGAGAGCTTCGCGCAGCGCCACCGTTTCTCAGTTGGGCCGGCTTCTATTGTGTCTTGGCCGGTGCCCTTCTTGCCGAAATCGTACTCTTCATAGCCATCACCCTCGCCTACCGATGAGCGCGCTCGACTGGCTGGTTCTTTTCGGCACCCTGGGCGTCATTGTGGCGTACGGGGTGTGGAAGACGCGCGGCCAGCAGGACATGGCCAGCTATCTGCGCGGCGGCTACCAGGACCGGTGGTACACCATTGGCTTGTCGGTGATGGCAACCCAGGCCAGCGCGGTGACGTTCCTGTCCACACCTGGCCAAGCCTACCAAGACGGCATGGGCTTTCTGCAATTCTACCTTGGCCTGCCCCTGGCCATGATTGTGCTGTCGGCGGTTTTCGTACCACGCTATTTCCAACTGCGCGTTTACACCGCCTACGAGTTTCTCGAGAGTCGCTTCGATCGCAAGACCCGCCAGTTGGCGGCTTTCCTGTTTCTGCTGCAGCGGGGGCTTTCCGCGGGCATCACCATCTATGCACCCGCCATCATCCTGTCCACGGTCCTGGGCTGGCCGTTGCGCCTCACCTGCCTGTGTATGGGCGGCGTGGTAATTCTCTACACCGTCGCAGGAGGCACGCGCGCCGTCAGTCAGACCCAGAAGCATCAGATGGTTGTGATGCTGGGCGGGATGGTGGTCGCCTTCGTCGTTATCGTGAGGCGCTTGCCGGCTTCAGTGTCTTTGGGCAACGCCTTTCACATCGCGGGCGCCCTGGGCAAGTTGAACATCATCGATTTCTCGCTCGATCCGAGCCGGCGCTACACCCTTTGGTCCGGCCTTCTGGGTGGCTTTTTCCTGGCCATGGCCTACTTCGGGACCGACCAGTCGCAGGTGCAGCGCTATCTCGCGGCCCGATCCATTACTGAAAGCCGTTTGGGCTTGCTCTTCAACGGACTGCTCAAGGTTCCCATGCAGTTTCTGGTGCTGCTGGTGGGCGTGATGGTGTTCGTTTTCTATCAATTCAATCTGCCGCCGGTCTTCTTCAATCAGCCGGAACTGGCCCGCGTCTATCAAACGCCTCACGCGGCCCACGCGGCCGCCCTGGAACGCGACCACGTGGCCGCCTTCACGCACAAGCGCGCCGCCATCGAGCGTCTCGACGACGCCCTCAACCGGCACGACGCGACCTCCATCGCGGTGGCCGAGCGCTCTGTGCGCGAGAGCGAGGCGAGCTTTGCCTCCATTCGCGGCGAAATGAGACAGGTCGTGGCCGCGGCTGTGCCGCACGCGAACACCAAGGACGCCGACTATGTCTTCCTGTCCTTCGTGATGCGCAACCTTCCGCGTGGCATCGTCGGCTTGCTTCTCGCTGTGATCTTCTGCGCAGCCATGTCCGCGGTGGCCAGTGAATTATCGGCGCTGGCATCGACCACCGTGGTGGATTTCTACCGGCGCGGACTGTGCAAGAATGCCAGCGACGCGCACTACGTCCGCGCCGCGCGATGGTTCACCGCGGCCTGGGGAATTCTGGCCCTGCTCTTCGCCATTTTCGCGTCGCTGCTCGACAATCTCATCCAGGCGGTCAACATCCTTGGCTCCCTTTTCTACGGTACCGTGCTGGGCATTTTCACTGTGGCCTTCTTTCTGCGCCGGGTGCAGGGCACGGCGGTGTTCGTCGCCGCTTTGCTTTCGGAGGCGCTGGTCATCGTCCTCTTCCTGAGAACCAACGTCGGCTTCCTTTGGTACAACGTCATCGGATGCGCAGCCGTGGTGCTGCTTTCCGCGGCCGCCAGCGCGTTTCTGCCGAAAGCACGCGGGCCGGCGGCGCTCGGGAAGCTAGAAGGGACGTGAGGCCCGACGTCGAATTCGTTCACCTGGTGCGCTTGATGTCATCAAGGATCTTTTTAATGAAAGAGCGGAACCCCGGTGAGTAGCCGTTTGCGTTCGCGTAGGCGTCGCTGCTCCACCACGCACGGTGGCGCCAAGCGTATTCCTCGACGGGGACCAGTTCCGCCACCAGTTTGGGTCGGCCCTTCTTCAACCGCCAGGCACCCTCCAACATGTTGAACAAGAAACAGCAATAGTTGTCGTAGCGCTCCCGCTGGTCGCCATCGCCGGGTGGCTCGGGCCAAGCTGCACAGTAGTCATCTCGTTCGACATGAGGGTACATCATCGAGAGTTCGATCGCCTTGTTGAGCATCGATTCGATCCCCGCGTTTTGCCGCTCCTTCTGGACGTGCACAGATCGCAGCCATGAAACCGCGGCCCCCAGAAGAGAAACGGCAGCACCGACGAGACTTCCTGCGCGAAACCAGTTGTCCAATTCAATGCTCCTTGGCAAGCGAGGAAAACGATGCTGCACCCAACCCCCACCTTCATCACGGTGCCGACGGTGCAAGCGTAGCAGCATCACCGGCACCTCCTCCTGCGCCACCCGTACTACCAGCCCAGCCGCCCTCGTGGTACAGGGAAAGGATCTCGCCCGCGCTGAGGGCGCGGGAGTAGATACGCACATCATCAATCAGACCTGTATAGCTCGTCGGCCACGCACTCTGGTCTCCTATGTGATAGTTCTCGGTTGAAGAAAACGCAGTTGTGTCAGTGATGGTGTTTTGCAGAACTCCATCTTGATACAGCGAAAAAGCAGCACCGTCCTTGACCGAACACAAGAAATGCCAGTTGCCGTCGGTGACAGGAGCGTTGCCCAGGGCTATTACTGCGTAATAGTTGTACTCATCAATGCAGGTCCGGGCAATGTCGCTCGATATTCCCAAGTATATCCACCCCACTCCAGGGGTATTAACACTACTGATTCAAAAAG
>PLNW01000041.1 GCA_003142855.1 Myxococcales bacterium | reverse complement strand
GCGGGGCCGAACCTGCAGAACAAGCACAACCGCGACGGCCGACCGGCACGCGCATCCGCACCCTGCTCTATATCGAGGACAACCCGGCGAACATGGAGCTGGTCGAGCAACTCATCGCGCGGCGCCCTGACATGCGACTGTTGACTGCGGTGAACGGTACTCTCGGCATTGAGGTAGCGCGCACCACTCGGCCGACGGTGATCCTGATGGACATCAATCTGCCCGGCATCAGCGGTGTGGAAGCATTGAAAGTCTTGCGCATAGACCCGGCCACGGCGCACATCCCCGTCGTTGCCCTCAGCGCCAATGCCATGCCCCGCGACATCGAGATGGGCCTGGACGCGGGGTTCTTCCGCTATCTCACCAAACCCATCAAGATCAAAGAATTCATGGATACGCTGAACACGGCATTGGAATTTGCAGAAGAGGAACTTTGCCGGCGCAAATGAAGCGGGAGGAATGTTAAGGTCAGTTCATCCGATATTCTTAACGCAAAGTCCTGATCGTAGACGATCAGGAAGCCAGTGTCCTTCTGCTCGAGCGGATGCTGCGCGGCGCGCCGGCAACGCGGGATTCAGTTGGGTTGGCAGCAGCGGGGCTTGGTGCAAGATCGCGTCGAACGTTGCCGCCGATGTGGTGCCCTGGAACGGCAACGCACCGGTAGCCATCTGATAAAGAACCACGCCAAAGGAAAACAGGTCGGTACGCGCGTCCAGATCATGGCCGAGAGCCTGCTCGGGCGACATATAAGCGATGGTGCCTACGGCCGTCCCGGGACTGGTGATCGGTTCTTCGGTCATGGCTTGCGTGGGCGCCAAGGAGTTGGCCGCCAACTCTGGCGGCCCGGTGATCTTGGCGAGCCCGAAATCCAGGACTTTGACGTGCCCGGCGTGTCCTGCCCGCGCGGGCCCGATAAAGATGTTGCCAGGCTTGATGTCGCGATGCACGATGCCTTTGGCGTGAGCCGCTGCCAGCGCGTCGGCGATCTGCATTGCCACCTGCAGTAACTCTTCCGAGGCGACAGGTCTGCCGGCGAGACGTTGTTGGAGTGGCTGGCCTTCCAGCAGTTCCATCACCAGGAAGGGCCGGCCCTCAGATTCGCCGATGTCGTAAATTGCGCAGATATGAGGATGATTGAGCGCCGAGGCAGCACGGGCCTCGCGTTGAAACCGCTCCAGCGCGACAGGGTCCGTGGCGAATTGCTCGGGGAGGATTTTCAGCGCCACATGACGCCCCAGCCGGATGTCTTCGGCGCGGTACACCACACCCATGCCGCCACCGCCCACCTTCTCGACGATGCGGTAATGAATGAAGGTTTTGCCGAGCATCAACAAGTGCGCTTGGTACTGGCGCAGATGTTCGGGCCCGAGCTTGTCGGGCGGTTGGTGGAAGTGTTGGGCGAAGTCCTGCACGATTCGCAGGTAGCCTTTTACGGCACTCTGGGCATAATTACGACGCTGGAGTTCCTCCAGCATCATGGTTCGAAGTTGGGTCACAGGGACCTCCTTGTGACCCATAAAATACCGCCGCGATCAGTCGCTTGCCGCCGGCCTGAACCACGCGCAGCGTCCGCCGCGCCAGCGGCTTCGTTCAAACGCGCCAGGGTTCGGTGATCGACATTGCCAATTCCCATTGAGCACGGCTTCGTTCCGCCAAGAGCGGCGCCCCGTTGACGCGGACGTTATCACCTCATATCGGTAGCTGCCGCTGGGGACGGTCGGGACCAGTTGCGCACAAATGAGCGCGGATTCGATCACGGTGTGCACCGCGCACCCGCTAGATCATTTCTACCGGAATGCTCTGGACGAACTTCTCCAACTCCGCATCGGTCAGACCACCGCGGGATGCCGCCACCTGCGTAGCGGGTGCTCCCCGAAGCGCACCCCGTGTGGCGCCCGCGCTTGTGCGATGATCGAAAAGTATGGCTGCACTGCTCACGGTGGTCGCCGAGATGAAAGCCAAGCCCGGCAAGGAAGAGGATCTGCGCCGCGCGGTGCTCGCGTTGATCGAGCCCACCCGGCGGGAGGATGGCTGCGCGCAGTACGATCTGCATGTCCACACCGAAGACCCGGGCCGCTTTCTTTTCTACGAGAACTGGGCTTCGCCGGAGCACCTCGAGCGGCACGCCGCGTCCGCCCATTTCCGCGCTTTCGAGAAGATGGTCGGTGACCTTCTGGCCGAGCCGATGTGCGTTGAAACCTATCGGCGCATCGCTTAGTCGGCCCGCTCGTCTGTGCTTCTGCGCCCAGGGTCGGTTTATTCCGCTTGCGGCGGCGCCATGCGCGTTCCGGGCGTGATGATGACTTCTCCTGTTGACCTCAGGCAGATTTCGTACACCCGGTCGGGCTCCAGACGCATGTAGGGCGCGTCGCCGTGGATAGCCCGCACGCCGCGCTCCTTCGCCAGTTTCTCGTCGTTGGCAAGATCCCAGAAGCGTTTCCAGAGATCCTTCTCGAATTCGCTGGTCGCCTGCCGCTCCGCGTAGACCTCGGGCACCTGGCCATCCTTGTCGATGACGAACCCATCTCCGGGCCGCATGGTGCTGGAGAAGATCCGACGAAACACCATAAGCGCCCCGCCCTTGACAGGGTCGCCCTGCTCGATGAAGTGGTCGTCGAACTTGATCACTAGGGTGTCAAAATAGACTTCTTGCCCCGGCAGAGTCATCTCTCGAGAGACATTGATCGGCTTGCCGGCGTCGTCAACCTCGGTGAACCTAATCGTGGTCTGTAGGCTCCCCTGCTGGTCGTTCGCCTGTCGAAGAACCTCAACCCGCGCCCGGCGGTCGATGCGCTTCAGAATCTTCAGGTAGGCTTCGAGGCGCTGCTTCTCTTGTTCGAGCTTGAGAATGGTCTCTTTCTGCCCGCGGATCTGGTCCTGCAGTGCCTGCCGCGGCTTGACGACCAGTTCATACGACAGATAGACGCTGGCGGCGGCGATCGCGACCAGCACCACGGACCCGACAAAGGACCGAATGGGAAAATCACGGAGGCTGCTCATAAGACTCTCGACATCGACCAGACCTTCCGCTGGTCTCGTCTCTGCGATTGAGTATATACCCGCCAGCCTCCGCACCGTGAGGCCAGGTGCCGCATCGCCGTTCTTGCCCGTATCGCAGTGATGCTGGCGAACGCCGTCGCCTTCCGTTCGCAGTCCTCCCTGCTGACGCGCGCCACTGTGACCAGAAACTTCGCAACAAGGGCCGAGGTCTTTCCCCAGCGCACTTGCTGCTGGAGCAATCTTGGCGAGACCCGACCGCATCCACGTGCGGCG
>PLNW01000008.1 GCA_003142855.1 Myxococcales bacterium | reverse complement strand
GGCGGACTGGCGGACGGACACCTGTGGAGTGATGTTGCGGCGGGGGATTGGCGGAGGGTGAACTAGTTGGGGGGAGCTACCGTCACGCGATCGCGGTCGTGGGCGCTGCCGAACCCGTTGCAGCCGTTGCAGCCGCTTGCGCGCGGCCCATGAACGCGCAATCGTTGGGCAGACTACGACGGGGTCGGAGAGTAGGCGACCCGAAGTTCATTGGCCAACGTGAGGAATCGTGGATCTGCAGTCCACATCTGGAATCCCCCGACCACTGCGGATGCCAGGATGCTTACGTCGATCCAGCCGACACCTCGCCCGAATAGTCGTCGCTCACGCACAAACTCCACGACTTCCTGGTGGGCGACTGTATCGGCTTGGTGCATCTGCGCGTAAGCTTCGAGAAGATTCCTTCTTCCGCCACCAATGTCGCCGATCAGCAATTCGCCGAAAACCATCTCGTGGCCAACCACCTCGTCGCGACCAAGAAGTTCGTCAAGGCCGCTGGCAAATGGCTCACGGCCAGCAAGGAACCGAATCCAGACCGAAGTATCCACTAAGACCATCACGCTGCCCTACGGCTCCTCGGATGCTCCCTTCGGCGGGGCACGTCGCGAGCGCGTGGCTCCGCGCCACGAAGCGCGCGCAACCGCTCATAGGCGGCGTGCCGAACAAGCGCCTCAAGGCCGAGCCTAACCGTGTCTGTGTCAGTATTGGCATGGCACGCAACCTTGGCATGGCGAAGCAGTTCCTCGTCGATGTGCATTGTCTTCTTCATGCGGCCGATACTACCATACCTAGATGGCAATATCAGCCATATCACGGGAACGCTGCCCAACCCGTTGCGGCGGACGCGATCGCCGCAGAAACATCGTGTAGAGTCGAGCGGCCGAGTCGCCGGCGCCCGCCGCTGAACGGCACACCGTTATGCGTACATGACCATGGAACTCAGGCAACTCGGCGATAGCGCCGGTTCCGCCCATGCTCGTGCCGCCTGTACGGCCACCAGCGACGGTATCGCCGATGCTCGTTCCGCCCGTGTCACCCCCTACCCTGCCGCCGCTGCCACTGCCGGAACCGCCTGAGCCGCCCGCTGGCGCTCCGCCGATGGCGCCATCCGATGCGTCCCCGCCCTACGTACCGGCGTCTCCCGTCACGCATCGACACGAATCAGGATAGGCTGCGACCAAACTGATCAGCGTTGGAGGAAACGCAGACGCCATGTTGGCCAGACTTCGGGTAGAGGCTGGTTGACAAGACGGCTGGCGTCAGCCACAAGGAAGGCGACAGGGATTCTGGAAATACCTCTGGACACGGCTCCTGTGATGGTAACAGGCTGCAGCTTGTCTTAGGTACCGCTTGGCTCGCTGAGGATCGGAGGCTGTCTATGCAATCGCCAAATTCGAGTGCCTGGCTGAAGTTGGGCGTTACGCTATTTTCCACCTTCATGATTGCGGCCGGATGTACCAAGCTGCAATCCCCCACAACACCACTCCCGCCTACCTCAGGTGGAGCGGTTGGCCATGGGGGTACGAGCAGCGCAAGCAGCGCAGCCACCAGCAACGTGGGTGGCACCCAGAACCTGGGTGGCGCCACTAGCAGCATGGGTGGCAATGGGACCGTGTCTAGCTCAGGCGGTGCCGCAGGCGGAAGCAGCAGTTCTGGCAGCGGGGGCGGCAATGCCAGCATGGGTGGCTCGACTTTCGATGGCTCGACCGCTGGCGGGAACAACAGCACGAGCAACGTCGGAGGCAGCGCAACCAAGGGTGGCAGCGCAACCAGCGGCGGAGCGAGCACGGGCGGAACCACCGTGGGTGGAACCACCGTGGCTGGAACCACCACCGGTGGAGCGACCAAGGGCGGAAGTACCACGACGACGGGGGCTGGTGGCGTTCCGACCCCGGGCGGAAGCACCACGACGAGTGGCGTTGGCGGTGTGACGACTACGGGCGGTGCCAGCAGTACCGTCGCAGCCACCAGTACTCTGTCTTGCGACGTCATCACTTGCACCGGGGGGAAAGTCTGCGCGTCGGGGGTCTGTCAATGTCCGACGGGTAGCACCCTTTGCGGCGGCGTATGCCTGGCCCCCGCTGATCTACAGACCGATCCTGCCCATTGTGGCACAACGGGCTGCGGCGTTGCCTGTGGCACGGGAGCGACTTGTTCTGCGGGCGTCTGCAGTTGCACGACCGCGGGGCAAACGGCTTGTACTGGGGGATGCGCCAACCTACAAACCGATCCCACGAACTGCGGCAAGTGCGCTACGGTTTGCGCCAGCGGGATCTGTACGGCGGGGGTCTGTCGACCGGTGAAAGACTGCTACCAGAAGACCACTTTGGGTTCTCCCCTGTTGGTGAATTTCGACACCTACGATGGGACGAATCCAGTCACGAATTGGGTTTTTGCCTTCAACGCTCCCGCAGGTGCGGCCAATGCTGTCTACGCAGGCTTTTATGAGTACGACGATGTTACCGGCACTCCGCTCATGTCCATGTCCTCACCTGGGGCCAACGCCAGCAAATACGCGCTAGGCATATCCAACACCCAAGCGAGTGGCTGGGGCGGCGCCCTGGCCATGTGGATGGGCTGCGTTGATGCTTCGGCCTATCAGGGAATCTCGTTCTGGGTTCAGGGGACAACGCCTACCGGAAAGGCGTCATTCTCCTTCACCACCGAAAACACCAGCGCCCCTGATACCACAGGCTATGGTGGGGGAACCTGTACCTCGGGAACCTGCGCAGCGCCCTATATTGATTTCCCGGTGACGACGACCTGGACCCAGGTACTGGTACCTTGGGCTACTTTCACTGCAGGCACCGCCAATGGGGCCACTGTTACCACGACGGGGAATGGCATTACCGGCCTAAGCTACAAAGTCGGACTGAACTACGTGTCGGCTGGGGACGCCGGCTACGTTGCTTCCCCTGGCGCCTACAGTCTCGCAATCGACGACATCGAATTCATCGGAAACACGGCCTGTGGCACCGGGCTTACAATCTGCGGCACGGGTTGCGTTGACACCAAGACGAACAATGCGAATTGCGGCGCCTGCGGCAACGCTTGTTCGGCCACCCGAAGTTGCCAGGCGGGACAGTGCATTTGCCCGTCCGGCTACACGGACTGCAGTGGCGAATGCGTGAACACCCAGATCGACGTTCAGAACTGCGGCGGCTGCGGCAAGCCTTGCACTGGCATCTGCTCGGCAGGCAGTTGCCAGGCCAGTACTTGCACCTCCGGCATGTCGCAACTCGACTACACACGCACGACCTATGCGTCGATAACCCAGAACAAGTACTGGATCAATAACAACCTGTGGGGCATTTCTGGAGCGACTGGCTGGCAAGGCATTTGGGATACCTGCACTTCCGGCAATACGATTGGTTGGGGCACGGATTGGAACTGGAGCGGCACCAGCAACCAGGTGAAATCCTATGCCAGTGCTGTGCTTGGCTGGCATTGGGGCTGGAAGATAACCGGCACGGGGCTCCCGGTGCAGATCTCAGCCAACAAGAACGTGACTTGTGGTTGGAACTACCGAGTCACCCCGGGTCAGACCATCGACGTGTCCTACGATCTTTTCGCTCACGCTTTGGCCAACCCAGGCTACGCCGACCAGCCGACGGAGGAGATCATGATTTGGCTGTACACGGCTGGCGGGGCAGGACCCATCGGCGGCGTGGACTCCACGACTTCCATTGGCGGCGCCTCCTGGGAAGTGCACAAGGGGAGCACCGGCACTTGGAACGTGTACTCCTACGTGCGCACGACCAACACCACGTCGGCCACGCTGAACATGATGGACTTCCTCAAGGACTTGGTGAACAAAGGTTGGATGAGCAGTTCGCATTATTTGACCAGCATCGAGGCGGGTACCGAGGTATTCGTCGGTACGGGACGACTCGATACCGACAACTACTACTGCACCGTCCAATAGCACGGGCGCGGTTGGCTCACCGACAGGAACACCTGGCAGCCAACCCCAGATGGAATAGACGCATCAGACGCGATCACGATTCCCCGGCATGGTATCCTTGCCGAGGTTGTCTCTTCCATCCCAACAAGGTGTTTATCTGTCGTGAAGTTCCATCGAATTCTCCTCATCGGTTTCGTCGCATCCTCCCTCTCGCTGGCCTGCGCCGGGGCCACGGTGCAGGCAACGCCCGGCGGCGGCGGTTCTCAGAGCGGTGGCGGCGGAAATGCGGGCGGCGCTGGTAGTGACGGCGGCGCAGGAGGCCAAATCGTCATCATCAACAACCTCGATGCTTCGGTCATAGTCAGTGGTTTTGACGCGGGCAGCCCGGAACCGCTCCCCGATCTCAAGGGGTTTCAGTGTGACGATGCTGGCAGCTGCACTCGCTGCCAGCCGGTGCGCATTCTGTCGCTAGGGCAGCCGGCAACGTATGGCGCGAACAGCGGCAGCACCGACAACACGGATGCGTTTCAGGCGTTCATGAACAGCAACACCAAGGGCACTGCAACCATGCAGATGCTGAAGACGTTCACTCACATCACGGACTTGGATCTCAGCCAGTACGACGTCATCATTCTGCAGGCACTTTACACCAACCCATACGACCCCTATGGACTGTGGACGTACAACGCTGCCGACGCCGCGGCGTTGTATGACTGGGTGAACAACAAGGGCGGTGCGATTATCGCGATGTCAGGCTATTTTAGTGATAGCACGGTCGAGATCGTGCCACTCAATCAGCTGCTTGCTCCCTTCGGCATCACCTACGATGGGGACAATACCTACACCAGCAACGACTGTCCCAATCCGCCCAGCCTCTGCTATTGCGCCTACGGCTCGATTCCATTCAACAACTGGAACAGTCAGGTTCCCGACATCACGAGGAATTTGGGGAAAGTTGGCGTCTTTATGGGGCGGTCGATCACATGCCCGGGTGCGGACTGCCAGATTGTCGGGACAAACAACGTCGATACCACGGCTCAGTCCAAAATCGCCGGTGTGGCGAAGGTCGTTGGAAAAGGCCGGGTCTTCGCCTGGGGCGACGAGTGGGTAACCTACACCAGTCAATGGGGTTTGACGCCGGATCTCCAGTATGACGATCCCGTCAAGTACGCACAATGCGTTGGCTACACACCCATGACTTCCTACGGCGTGCCTCAGTTCTGGTACAACGTCTTCAGGTGGGTGGCCCAGAGCACTTGTCTCACCATTGTGGTGCCGCCCAGCGCCGGGCCCGAACAGCAGATTATTGAAAGCTAGTCTTCTGACTGCCCTGTCGACGGCGCCGAGCGCCGCGCTGGGCGATGGCCAGCACGGCGACTAGAAGCCCCAGGCGGGCTCCCCGACTTGGCCCTGTGCTGTCCGAGAATTCATCGCCGGGCTGCGACCTTGTGAACCGACTTTTCCACAAGGGCATCCAACGAATAGATGAAGCCACGCCAGCCGCCCATTGCGCAGAGTACGGTCGAGCGCCGAACCGTGCTGGGGTGGCTTGGCAACGCAACCGTGTTGGCCCTTGGCGGCGATGTCCTCTCCGCGTGCCTGGGCACGAACACCGCGAATAGTGGGCGACCCGACGCTGCCGGCGAGGATGGCCCGGACGAGGCGGGAGACGCGCAAGGCTTCGACTTCCAACCTGGCTCGGGCAGAGACCCCATTTTCACTGACTGGTACGAAAACACGGTGGATGCGCAAAACCTGGTCGACATCCTGGCGGGCTGGACGCTTACCGTCAACGGCATGACAAGCAATCCTCTTTCGCTTGGCTTTGCCGATCTCATTGCCCTCGCCCGGCAGGACCAGGTGACCGATTTTCATTGTGTCGAAGGCTGGTCGGTCGACGACGTGCCCTGGAACGGGGTGTCCCTCGCCAGCATGCTGGACTTGGCCGGGGCCGACCCGTCCGCCACGTACGTCAGCTTCTACAGCGTGGGTGGGGAGTACACCGAATCGCTGCCCATCAGCGTCGCACGCGAGCCGCGCACCTTGCTCGGCTACGGAGTCGGCGGATCCACGCTGCCACTCGCGCACGGTTTTCCCGTGCGCTTGGTGGTGCCTCGTTTGTACGGCTACAAGAGTGCAAAATACCTCTCGCGTATTGAGGTCACCGATCACGCGATCACTGGCTACTGGGAACAGTACGGGTACTCGTACGATGCCGAGGTTCCAGCGTCGCTCTTGCGGCCGGGCAAGTACTGAGACTAGGTTCTCGGAACGGGCATAGGCAGATGAAGCAGCTCGCAGATGCGCACAGCTCAGGCGCCCAAAAGCCTCAGTTGATCGAGCCGTGCTCGCGGCTCATCAGGTATCTCAAATCGACGAATGATATCCTGCTGCTGACTACGAGCAATCGGTACGAAGAGCACACCTGGGATATCCCGAAGACCACACAGCTCGCGCTTCGAATCAAGGACCACTTGAAACAAGAAAGAAAGCGCGTAACCCTGCTCGATGTCGCGAAGCTCAAGATATATACCTGCGAGGGCAATATTAGTGGAAAGCGCGGCAACAATTGCGGCATGCCCGAAGCGAGGCTGCGCGACCATGGCAAGAACCCAACGGGCCAGCACCGATGTTGGGCCTCGCTCAATAACAAGGACGACCAACTCTACAAGGTCAGCCGCGAATTATTTAGATCGCAAGCCGTAGTCTTCTTCGTCTCCGTCCGCTGGGGACAGACCAACAGCCTGTATCAGCGCCTCTTCGAGCGCCTCAGCTGGATCGAGAACAGGGTCAGCACGCTGGGAGAAGCACCAATACCCCAATTGAAGAAGCTCGAAGCCGGCATCGTCCTCTTCGGTCACAACTGGAACGACGAACAGGTTCTGAAGACCCAGAAGCAGAACTTCAAGTGGTTCGGATGGAAGACACCCGCCGCGCTCAGCTTCAATTGGCAATACACCCAGGACGCGGAAGAGGAGTCTCCCGAGTCCTACCTTGGTGCTATCGAGGAATTCGCAGCCCTGCTGCAGCTTGAGCTCCCACGATGGGCCAACCGTTCGAAGAGCAGTCTGGAGTAAATCCCTTGATTGACGAACTGATTTTTCCCCGGACGGCGAAGTATGACGAGCGCTGGATTCGCGAGAATGCTCTCGGAGAAAATGCGCTATGCCAAGCGGAGTGTCTGGCGCACCACCTTCCGTTCAGCGCTGGCATGCGGGTGCTGGAACTCGGGTGCGGCAAAGCGACCAGTTCGATCTTTCTGGCGCGCGAGTTCGAGGTCCAAGTGTGGGCCACCGACAGCGGCACTTCTGCTACAGAGAATTTCCATCGGGCCATCTCCCTCGAGAGCGAAACCCGCGTGTTTCCCCTACGCGTAGATGCGCACGACTTGCCGTTCGCAAGGGAGTTTTTCGACGCGGCGGTCGCCATCGACTCCTATCTCTATTTCGGTACTGACGAGCGCTATTTGCCCTACCTCGTGCACTTCATTAGACCAGGCGGATTTATTGGCGTGGTGGATATTGGCCTCAGGCGTGAGATCGGGTCGATTGAGGAGGCGCCTGAATACTTGCGTCCTCAATACGAGAAGTATTGGTCGTCCATACACACTGTTGAATGGTGGAAGCAGCACTGGCAGAAGACCGGGCTGGTGGATGTGCAGTGCGCTCAGTTTCTGCCTGAGGGCGACCGGCTATTGCACAATTATTGGGTAGAGCGCCCGTCAGATCAGAATGAGGACCCAATCATGCGGGCGATGCCGAACGACGACGCAGGACTAATCGGTCTCTTCTGCCTGGTTGCACGCAAACGGTAACTCTGTGATTGAGTCTCGGGGCCATAGTCATTTTGAATGGGCTTTCTTGAGGGTCGGAGAACCCTGACGGGCCACATCGGCACGGTCCTGTCGGCGTCCGCGCGGCCCGCCGGGGCAAGTCTTGCCGCGGTTTCTGGGTCCTGACCACAATTTTCGCGATGAGTTTCTGGACATCACGGGGTCGTGCCGTCGGCCACGAATGTGGTCACGCTCTGGGCGTCCAGCGAAACCGTGAAAGAATTGTTGGTCACGGTGACAGAACCGTCGTCGCTGAGCTTCTTGGTGTTGGAAGTCGTGTAGCGGTGGACATTCGTGAAGTTTCCACTCGAGATTGTGAAGGTCTGTGACTTGGCCGAGGTGTTCTGATTCAGGGCGACGATGACATTGTTCGTTCCGGAAAAAGCCTGGACGTTGACACTGGTCTGTGGTTGGTAGGTCGCAGTAACCCGATGTGATCCCGGCCGGATGTACTTCGAGAACTGCGCCATGACGTACCCCTTGTTCAGAACCGCGCCGCTCGACGTGACCAGGTTGCATCCGGGCATTCTGAGGTACCACCAGACATAGGCATTCATCTGGTTCGCCAGACAATCCATGATTTCCTTGCCCATCTTCATCATCGTCCCGATGTCTTCGGGGTTGAAATAGTGTTCTGTCATCCAAATCTTCTTCTGTTGCGTGACCGCCAGGGTGTAGGTCTTCATCGTCGCGCCGTAAAGGTGCAATCCAATGTAATCGACATTGGAGGCAGCAACCGAGTCATTGAGTGCCGAGTCGGAATATGATGTGTCGTAGTTGTAGGTCTCCGGCATCATGAAAGGTGCGCCGATGTCTTGGGCATTGTTCTTGGTGAAGTTGTAGAGTTGGGTCGCGCTCCAAGTGGCGGAAAGGTAAGTCACTTTGATATTGGGCTCGTTTTGTACGGAAATCACGTCCACGTTGCCCATGTACTGGTAGAAGGATTTTAGGTATGCCGCGTAATCGGCGTAGGAAGTCGTCTTCAGTTCGCCTGCGACCGTGTTGTTGTTGGTCTTCATCGAGGCCGGAGGAGTCCATGGAGTGGCGAGCACGTACTTGCACCCCCGCGCCTTGGCGTTCGTAGCATTGGTCTTCTGCGACGCCCAAGCCGACTGTCCCGCCGGGTCGATGTCCACGCGAAGAATCGACAGTCCCAGTTGGTTGTTGTTGTCATTCTTGAATGCCGCATCCAACTCAGCTGTGCCGAGCACTCCGTGCCAAGCGGAGGAGGCGCCAAAACCATCGATCTCTTGCTGGACATTGGAGAACTCGATGCAGGCGGACGAGGAGGCGCAAGCCACGGTGGTGGTGGTACCGCCAGTTGCGGTCGTGCCGCCAGTCGTGGGGGCCATACCGCCTGTCGCATTGGTGCCGCCCATGGCGGACATGCCACCCGTGGCTGTGCCGCTCCTCAGCCCTCCGGTTGCTCCGACACTTGTCGTGCCGCCGGCGGCTGATTTGCCGCCTGTTGCGGGCGCTCCGCCTGTTGCGCGCGGGCCGCCCGTTGCGGGCGCTCCGCCTGTTGCGGGCGCTCCGCCTGTTGCGGTCGTGCCGCCCGCTGCGAGCGTGCCGCCAGTTGCAGGCGTGCCGCCTGTTGCGGGTGTGCCGCCTGTTGCGGGCGCTCCACCTGTTGCGGTCGTGCCGCTTGCAGCGGTCGTGCCGCCTGTTGCGTTGCCCCCACCCGCGCTCGGTTCCCCGCCTGTACCCGGGTAGTTGTCGCCGCCTGTTGCTGCGCCTCCTACCATCGTGGCACCCCCTCCAACTTGCGCAGCACCGCCTCCTGCCCGCGAACCACCGGCTGTGCTCGGGTGCTCACCGGCACCCGCGGAACCTCCAACACTTCGATCGCCGCCCAGTCCAGGGCCTGGACCGGGGCTATCCCCGCCACTGCAGCCAATGAGGCAAAGACCAACAGTCAGGGTGATTAACGCGAGCGACACTTTGCGCAAGAGTGCATCCTCCGAGATCAAGAATCATACGAGTGTGGCGTCCGGTAGTCGAGCTGACAGGTCTTCAAGTCGAACCGATCTCCATGGAACCAACTCAGGCGCGCAGGTAGAATACCGGCCATGAAGCTGGTGGTCACTCTCGAACGAGACGAAAGCGGAATGGTTGTCGCCGAGTGCCCGGCGATCCCGGGGTGCGTGAGCCAGGGCCGGACCGAGGAGGAAGCCTTGGCCAACATTCGTGAGGCGATCCTCGGGTGCCTGACAGTCCGGGCAGAACAGGGACTCCCACTCACGGTTCGGACGGCAGAGGTCGAGGTCGCGGTTGCCTGACCTGCCAGTCCCAGACCTCTCCAAGGTACCTCGCTAATAATCCGCCTTTTCCAGCATGTCGAAGTACGTCTTCTCGCAAGCGCCCAAGCCTTCTTCTGCCGCCTTCTTGGGACAGGCAGCGGCGGCGTGCAGGCCGAAGGTTTTCGACTCCGCCAGTTGGGTCGAGTAGAGAACCAACGTCCGCTCCCCCTTTTCCGTCTTGAGCGCGACGTCTTTCAGAACGAGATTCTGACCGACAGGGCCGCCGAGGCCCATCGTCCAACTTCCCTTCTTGACCTGGTCCATTGTGGCGCTCGCTGGCGAAAGCTCGATCAGACCACGGGCCGCGACCCTCTGGTTGACGGTGGAACCGTCGTAGGTCTTGCACACCGGGCTTACGAACACCTCGAACACGGGCCGGACCCCCTCCACGCTCACGGCCGCAGACACGACCACGAGATCAGGCCGCTCAAGTGTGGCGCTCCACCCTTTTGGCAAGCGCATCTTGAATCCCCCTCCGGCAAGTTGAATGCGATGTCCGCCGGGATCGTACTGCAAGCTGGGCATCTTTGCCTTGCTGCAACTGGTGCCAGGCAAGAGTTCGGCCCCCACCAGCACGCCGGGCTTTGCCACCGGTACCGGCGCTGCCTGCGGAGCGCCTCTTTCCGGTTGCGCGACGGCCCTTTCCTGAAGGCGCGTCTTGCATTCAGCCGCGACCTTCGGCAGGTCGCTTTGCTCGCGCTTGGGTTGTCCGCCCGGCTCGAACATTCCGTCGATGATGCACGTACATCGATCTTTGCAAGCGACCCTTTGCTCCTTGGTTGGGGACGCTGCCTTCTCGATTCTTGAGATGCAGTTCTTGAGGCAAGCCCGCATCCCTTCGTCCCGCGACCAGGACGTGTCCGACTCGGCGGCGACGGCGGACGACACCAGCACCGAATTGGCCAACAGGATGACGATGACGGCTTTGACCACGTCTGTTCCTACCGAGAAGTAGAACCAACCCGCTCGGATGACGCAAGAAAAACCCAGAGCGGCCACGCCACCGCCTGGCTTCAGAAGTAGCTACTTTCTCGCTCTTCATCCTGGTCCATCGGTGTGGTGTGACGCGCCGGGGATGGCCTTTTCATGTCGATCGGACCTCCCTATCCCCTCTCCGTCTTCAATCCCGGCCGCACTCTTTTGATCCGCTCGTAGCCCTCGTCGTCGTGAAGCAGCGTGGCCGCGGCTTCGATAGCTTGCGCGGCGATCAGGCAGTCCACGCTGCTGCGCACAGTAAGCCCGCGACGGCGACAGTCGAAGAAGATGCGAGCTGCCTCCCAGTGCAGCGCTGCCGGGTCGGCGGGCAGCGCGAGCCGCTGGGTGGACAGGTTTTCGCGCAGCAGGCGCCATTCCCGCTCATCGCGGGCACCCTGCAGGATCTCTTGGCAGCACAGGAGCGGGATGGCGTAGGGGACACTGTTGGCGTCCAGGTTGGCCAGCATCTCGACCGCCGGTGTGGCCTTTCCGCGCAGATAGTCGACGAGTACCGAGGTGTCGACGAAGATCATCGCGTCCCGGCCCGCGCGGCCTTGTAGTCATATCCGGGCGCCAGCTTCACCTTTCCGCGCAGCTCGGCCAGTGTCCGCCGCCGCTTGGTTTCGACCAGGGCCCGCAAAGCTTCGTGAACCAGAGCGCGCCGGGTACCGATGCCGGTCAGCCGGGTAGCCTCATCGACCAGATCGGCATCCAGCACGATGTTGGTTCGCAGTTCATGGGTAGAGGTTCGCATGTGCATCATCATACACATAAGCAGACACATTTGGCACCCTGCGATTCCCTATCGCGCGTTCTCCAGCACGGTCAGAAACGCCCTTGGCCGCGCGCTGGGGATCGCGTTTCTGAACATGTCTCAGGCACCACACTCGGTGACGAAAACGATGGCGGCTCGTTCAGCGCCCGTGGTTGGCAACAACGTGACCTGCGTCGCCGCGCGATGCAAGCGAGCAGCGCCAGGGCGAAAAAGATCGCGCGCGCAGGCACGGAGGACGGAGCCGTCCTGCACCCGCACCCCGAGCTCTCCCCGGCCACTTCGGGCGAGCCGGGCGCCGCGCCGTCGGGCAACGCGGCCGTGCCGCCGGTCGCCGTGCCGCCTCCGCTCGACGTCGATCCGCCCGCGCCCGTCGAGCCACCAGCGCCCGTCGAGCCACCAGCACCCGTGGCGCCGCCCGCAGCGACCGTGCCCGCGTCGCCCGTGTCCGTGCCGAACTGGAACGCACCGAGATCGAGCGCCCCCGCGCTCTTTCGGACGACGGCCTTCAAAGGATGGACGTACTCGAACGCCGGCATGAGCGCAAACCCCGATCCCACGCCCGGATCGACGCCCTTGCCGATCGCCGGCGATCCGCTCTGCAGGTGGTAGTCGTAGCTCGCCGCCGCGACGAAGAGCGGATCCTGTCCGACGAGGTTCGCGGCCGGGAGCGCACCGCTCGACAGCGGAGTGCCCGTTCCGACGAAGATGTTGTCGACGATCCCACTCGTGTCCGTACCGGCGGGGAACCCGATGAACGTCGAGCTCTTGCCGTCCACGAACGTGTTGCCGACGACGTAGAGCGTCTGCGTCGGGTTCGAAGCGCCTTCCTCCGCAAAATCGATCAAAAAGCCGTTGCCCGCCGACGCGTCCTTCTGAATCGTGTTGCCAATGACGTACGCGAGCCCGCCGTTCGGCATGTCGATCTGGATGCTCGTCGTCGTGTTCCCCTCGGAGCCGATGCGGTTGTAGAGGATGTAGTGTGCATAGGCGCGCGTCTTGACGAGGTGGGCGGTCTCGACATTGTGACTCCAGCTGTACTGGAGCGTGAACTTGCCGAAGTGGTTCAGGTACATGTTGTGCGCGCACCCGCCCTGGTTGCAGCCGTCGCCGAGCCCGTTGTGGTCGAACTCCGAGTACTCGATCAGGACCTCGCCCGTGCCGTCCGTCGGCGGGCCTCCGAGAATGCCGTCCTGGTTGTCGTGGAAATAGCAGTTGCGGATCGTCAGGTTCGCCGCCTCGATCCGGATGCCCGCCCCGTTCCAGTCCGGGACCGCCGCGCCCATGAACTCGATGTTCTCGATCGTCACCTTGTCGCTGTCGACAACCCAGATCGCCTTGCCGTTCGAGATCGCGAATCCCGTCGCGTCCATCTTCGCCCGGCCGCCGACGCCGCGGATCGTCAGGTTGTCCTTGCCCGCCCCGACGTTGCAGGCGTCGCTCGTGTACGTCCCGGCGTCGATCTCGACGGTGTCGCCCGCCGCCGCGGCCGCGAACGCCGCACACGGTTTCGCGTACGTCTTGCCGGACCCGACCTGGAGCGTCGCCCCGAAGGCGACGGACGGCGTGAAGGTCAGAGCGATCAGCACGGCCCGAAGGCTCCGCCTGTTGCATTGAGTGGTCATGGGTCCCTCCTCGTGGCTGGTGCGCTTCACCCAAATGTGAAAGGCCGTCAATTGCGCCAGATCACGCCGAGCACGTCGCATAATCGCCAGACGCGCGACAGTGCGCTGACATAGAGGCTCGTGTCGAGTACTGCCCGAATGACAACCATCGCGTCGGCAGCGTCCGTTCAGCTACTCGCCCGGGACTTCCGCTCGCGCCGTACTTCGCGCACTGCCACGTTGATCTCCCGGCGTAGCGTTGCTGTGTCCGGAAGCTGTCGCTGCGTCCGCGTGATCATGGCCCAGTCCACCTCGGTTCCTTGCGCCTCCATCAGGCGCGACAGCAGTCTGATCTTGTCTGCGTTTCGCAGAGCCACGATCTCATCGAAGAGGTGATCGACGTCTTTATGGGCCAGAGCCATCGTCTTGGTCCTTTGTGTCCAGATTACCACGCTTGCGTGGGTGGCACCGCCGTCCCTCCCTACCACGCCACACCGACACCCATCTGCCTGTAGTCAAGTCCCGTCCACGTCAGCAGGCCTCGGGGAACAGATCGCTCCACTCATGCCGCTCGGCGCCCGGCATGCCTTGCCGGGGACCTTAGAGGCCCAGAGGCGATCTCACGCAAGCGCGATGGATCGCGGGCCAGCAGGCGCAGCAGGTTGCTCATGGGAACGCTGACCGCTTGTTTGCCAGACTCGTACTTCTGAAAGGCCCGCGGCCCGCCGCCGAGCACCTCGCCGGCGCGGCGCTGGCTGAGGCGCAGCTTCTCCCGCACCTGCGCCACTTCGTCGGGGCCGAGAACCTGGTCGACGTCGGCCTTGAGTTGCTGGAAAGCCCGATCGCGGGCCAGCAGCGGCTTGCCCGCGAAAATGGCCTCGCCACATTGCGTGCACCACCAGGCAAGTGTCCTACAGGGCCGCTCCTGGCCCTTGTAGACCAGTATGTCCGCTCGCCGTTCGTACCGCATCGTGCCCCCACACTCCGGACAGGGCTGTGTCATGGGTCGAGACATCTTCCTCTTCTCCACGACGAAGGTATGGCACCTTAAAGGTGCCGGTGCAAGGGACAAGGGCAGCGGGTAGACTGCACTGGGGACAGGTAGGTGCCCTGATCGCCGCTCACTGCCGCCCGACATCCGGACACAGTCGGCAACCGCAACAATCTTCACAACCTACGAAGCACCCACATTCACCGTATCACCGGGTCCGTTTTCTGCCTTTCTAAATATGTCTCAGGCACCACACTCGCGAGCAGACCCATGGCCTCAAGTACCGCTTTCAGCAGTAGCTCGAATTCCGCAAAGGCAGCCTCATCGAACATGGCCGCGGCCTCCGCAAACTTCATCTTGTCGCCGCGTATCTGGAACACCGAAGACCCGAGAACCCGGGCGCCCTTCATGGATTGCAAATCGAGGATCTCGTCACGAAAATAGTGCTCGATAGTCAGGTATCGCTGACAGATATCATCCTCAGTCACAAAAGCCTTCCTAAATGGCGGCACGGGCAGAAGGAGGCCGTGCACATTCCTGGTCAGGTGTTTTCGTTTACCGCAGCCCTGCACCCATGGCTCGAAGGCCTTTTCTTTGAGGCCCTTGAACTTCTCATTTCCCTCGCGATCATTGTCGAAAAGCCCGACTACAGGCTGGTCCGTGACGGTCGGGAGGAACTCCAGCATCCTGCGCACGTCATCAGCGTTTCCGGTCCGCTCACCTTCGTCTGCGTCGATCCCGGACGGAACGACTTCAAAAGGCTGATTGTCAGAGGGGTGCAGTTTCTGCCAGGCGGCTGTGACTATCTTCGCGTCACTTCTGCCCTCGGTGATCAAGACTGGCTTCTTAAACTGTTTTGCGCGCTCGACCACATCGGCTTCAAAAGTGGCCGTGTCGCGCACGCAATCGTAGATTCTTCCGAACTCCGAGAAGCGCTCACTACCGAGCTGATGGCCCGTCGGCATCTCCAGAATCGTCACTCCCCCTTCCCCATAGACATGCTCCATGCCCAACACGAACAGTGGCGAATGCGAGCTGACGAGAAACTGCACCTTTGGGAACAGCTGTAGTATTTTGGGCAACACCTTGTGCTGCAATTCCACATGGAGATGCGAGTCGATCTCGTCGATTAGGACGATGCCCTCTATGTCAGCCAGGCAAATACTTCGGCTAATATTCGCCCTATCCGCGTAGCGGATAATCGTAGCGAACATGTTGAAAAGCACGGCCTGTCCCGCCGATAGGTTGTCGAGACTCGGAATTGTCCGCCGCCCTTCGACCGCGATCGAGAGCCGGGGCAGTTGGCCGCGGTGACCAACCGACAGCTCGACATTCTCCCGGCAGAGGACCGCGCCAAGCAGCGTTTCGACGTTCTTGCGACTGCTGCCGAGTGCGAGCGTGTTGGGCAGGTTCTTCGCCTGCGGCTGCCCGTCGACGAGGAAAATATCTGGGCGAGAGTCGAGCACTACGTCCAGCAGCCAACGCTTGTTCTGCTCCGAGGAGCTTTCTACGAGGATAGGTTTTCCGAGTAACCCAGTGTACCTTTTCTCGTCCCCGAATGCCGCGGCGTCTCGGGCGGCTTCACGGTTCAGCCAGTGCGGGGCCTCCTTCCGGCTTGCAGGAAAGTAGCAAGCCGAGCAATCGCGAAAGAACGCGGTAAACGCGTCTTTGTCTTGGGGCTTGTGGTCCTTGTGGTTCCCCTCTTTCGGCCAAGCTGCAACCCCAGCAAAGCGTCCTCGGAGCCTTGAGGAGCGGTCTTCTGGGGCTAGGGTACCTGTCTTCTCGACGAAGGAAAACGATTTTTCCTTCGACCGGAATTGCAGAAGGGCCAGGCTATGGTCTGCATCTACGTGCTGGTTGACATGGCCCACAACACGGAAGTACGGCGCCACACCAAGTTGTTGGCCGGCCACTATGTCGCCATAGGCATCCTTCGCGAACTCGACCAACGCATCGGCCACGTGGGAGAGCAGAATCGTTTTTCCGGAGCCGTTCACGCCCACGAGCACAAGCGGCTTGGGAGTGCCGTCAGCGTTGAATGGCAATGTGAGTTCGAGCGACTTGATGGGCCCATCGTTCTCAATGAGCATGTCGGTCAGGTACATTCAGATACCTTTCGGTGGCAGATTGGGGCGTGGAGGCTCGCGTTCGGAAGGCCCTATGTCGCCCCGCCCAGAGCTATCCGAAATCTTCATCGTGCGCTTGCCCGAGCCGGCGATGCTGAATGGCGCGAACGCTTTGTCGACCACGCGTGGCATTCTACCCCAACACGCGATATCCCGCTGGTGGGTGCCATCAGACACTTGTTTGAGAGCGGCGAGTCTGTGTGCCAGTCGAGAACGTGAACTAGCGAGCTTCCATCACCTCGAAGCCACAGGCGAGAAGGAGCGCGTTTCGCACCTCTGGCCAACGCCGCTCTGGCAGACTGCATAGGAGCCCTCCCATGCGGCCTTGTTGCGCCAGGGAGACATGGTCGAAGTTCAGCGCGCACGTCACTGGCATGCCATCGTCGTGGGTGAGGACCAATTCTGTGGCCAAGCCGCGGACCGTTCTCGTCACGGGAACTACGATCAATTCATTCAGATTTCCGATAACCTCGTTGCGGGTCAGGATCATCACCGGGCGGCGCTTGTCTGGAAGTCGAAATGTGTACCACCGGATCTCGCCGCGCCTCACGCCAGATTCTCCCAACCTTCGGAGTCCCACGCGAGCGGTTCTTCATCGCTGGAGAATTCGTCTCGCCCGGGCGGAGTCATTCCGTACACGGAGGCGTCGCGCTCCGATGTTGCCTCGATAAGATGCACCAACCGATCGCGCTCGCCAGGCGCCAGACGCGCGACCAGCGGTAGCAGATCGTTGGCAGTAAGAGGCTGCGGCATGTGCGCCACAAGACCTAGTCTATCAGGTGACAGACGGTTGAGCCAGGCGTCGCCGCGCACCGCGCACCAAGACGGTCAGGGCGAAATTCGCCCGCAGTCCTCGGGATCGCCACGCAGCTTGCGTAGGCCGTGCGGCAAAGCGGGCAAGATCGCTCGCAGGTTCTCGACCGCTGCGGGCTCGGAGCCGGGCACGGACAGGATAAGCGTCTGGCCGCGCACGCCCGAGCAGGCGCGCGAGAGCATGGCCAGCTTGGTGTGGGCCAGCGAGGCGGCGCGCATGGCCTCGTCGAAGCCGGGCGTGGGGCGTTCGATCACGTCGCGCACGGCCTCAGGGGTGATGTCGCGCGGGGAAAGCCCGGTGCCGCCCACCGCGACGATGAGATCGATGCTGTGGCCGTCGGCGTAGTGGCGTAGGCGCTCGGCCAGCGGGCCGCGTTCGTCGGGCAGGATTTCGGAGCGGTAGATGTGCGCGGGCAAGGACTCACGCAGCAGAGCGGACACCGCAGGGCCAGCGGTGTCCTGCGTGAGGCCGGCGGCGCAGCGATCGCTCAGGGTCAGGACCACAGTCTGAAAGGCTGAGCGCGGAACCGTCTCCTCGATCTCGACGGGATCGCCAACGGCTACAGCGCCGCCCGCCAGCACGCGGGCAAACAGGCCCATGCGCGGCATGATGCAATCGCCGGTCTGGCGGAAGATGGCGCAGCGGTCGTGGCAGTGCTTGCCGATCTGGGTGATGCTCAAGATCGCTGCGCCGCCCAGGCGCAGGCGGCTGCCGAGTCCGAGCGAGCCGAGGTCGAGTCCGGCGACAATCAGGTTCTCGGCAAAGGCGCCTGCCTGCACATCGAGGCGACCGGTTTGCTTGAAGGACTCGATATCGTCATGGCCGAGGATGCTGACCTGACGATGGCCGGGCCCACTGTGCGCGTCGCCCTCGATGCCGTGATCCGCGCGCAGTCGCGCGGCGGGCAGCGCGGTCTTGGGCATGCCCCTGCGCTCGCTGATGCAGATCGCTTCAACCCTTCCGGGCACGGCTCGCTCCCTTGCGCAGGAAATGCCCCGAGCGTCCCCCGGATTTCTCCAGCAGGCGAATGGGGCCGATGATGATGTCCTTGCTCGCGGCCTTGCACATGTCGTACACGGTCAGCGCCGCGACGCTGGCCGCGGTCAGGGCTTCCATCTCGACGCCGGTGGCAGCACGGGCGCGCGCCATGGTCTCGATGAGCACGCGGTCACCGACTATAGTCGAGTGGACCTCGACAACGTCGAGGGGCAAAGGATGGCAAAGGGGGATGAGGCTCGCGGTCTGCTTGGCGCCCTGGATGCCGGCCAGGCGTGCGGTTTCGAGTACGTTGCCCTTGGACAGCGCTCCCGCGCGCCGCAGCCGCGCGGCCAGGGCGCGGCCCAGGATGACGACGGCCTCGGCGCGCGCCAGGCGCTCGGTCGGCATCTTGGCGGTCACATCCACCATGCGGGCGCTGCCGGCCTTGTCGAGGTGGGAGAGGAGAGTTTCTTTCATGTCACACGCTAGCCACCTACCGAGGACATAGGCATGGGGATGGAGAAGGGGCCGAACGGGCGTTTGCACCCGAGGGCGACGTGGAAAGCGGCGGCGATGCGCTCGTCGGCGGAGGCATCAGGGTCGCGCAAGAGGCCGAGAACGCCGATGTGGTCGGGGCGGCCGAGGCAGCCCAGCAGGCGGCCATCGGCGGTGAGGCGCAGGCGGCGGCAGCCGAAACAAAAGGGGTGGCTGTTGGCAGAGATGAAGCCGACCGTGCCTTGCTTGCCGTCGCGGGTGGTCACGCTGAAACGCCGGCTCGACGAGCCGGGCTCGTGGGCAATGGGCGCAAGATCGAAGATGCGGGCCAGACGCTCGCGCAGCTCGGCGGATGGCATGAACCAGGCCTGGTAGTCCCGAGGACGCAGGCCCGAGGGCATGAGCTCGATGAAGCGTTGCTCGCAGCCGCGTTCGAGGGCGCGGGCGACGAGAGCCTCGGCCTCGTGGTCGTTCACCCCGCGCATGACCACGGTGTTGATGCGCAGGGGAGCGAGACCGGTCGCGAGCGCGGCGTCGATGCCGGCCAGGCTGTGCCTAAGCACGCCGCCCTGAGCGGCGCGCGTGAAGGTTTCCGGGTCGAGGGAATCGAGACTGACGTTGACACGGTGGAGTCCGGCCTGGCGCAAGGACTGTGCGAGCGGCGCCAGGCGCTGGCCGTTGGTGGTCAGCGCGAGGTCGGGCACGCTGAGAGGCGCGACGGCGGCCACCAGGTCCACGATGTCGCTGCGGCCAAGCGGCTCGCCGCCGGTGAGCCGGACCTTGGCGACGCCGTCCGCAGCCTGGGCCACGCGGACAAAGCGAACGATGTCATCGGCACGCAGGCGATCGCGCGTGCGCGCACGCTCCTCCTTGTACGGACGGCAGTACACGCAGCGGAGCGGGCAGCGGTCGGTGACCGAGATGCGCAGCACGAGGGGATCTGGCACGGTCGTCATGGCCACACCCGCCAGGGGCGAAAATCGACCAGCGCGCCCTGATCCAGGCCGCGCGCGTCGGGGGGCACGATGACGGCGCCGTCCGCGCGAGCGCCAGCCGCGAGGTCGGCCGAGCTGTGGCTGCCCACCGGCGTGACCTCGGGCCCCGACGTGTTCCACGCCAGCGTGGCCAGGACGTAGCGCTGGTAGCCGGGCGTGTTGGCGATCGCCTCGAGCAGGCGCGCGCGCACCAGGGGGCGACAGTCCGTCTCGGGCCAACCGGCCATGCGGCGCAAGGCCGGTAACACGAATTCGTGCAGGGTGGTGGCCGCGCTCAGGGGATTGCCGGGCAAACCGAAGATTAGGCGAGAGTCAGCCGCTGTGGCGAAGAGGAACGGCTTGCCCGGCTTCATGGCTACGCCGTGAACCTGGGGGCTCGCGCCCACGGCGGTGAGGGCCGCCGGAACGAAATCGTACGCACCTACGGACACACCGCCACTCAGCACGACGGCGTCTGCGCCCGCGAGCCCTTCCCGCAGCGCCGCCGTCACGGCATCGAGATTGTCGGAAACCCGGCAGGCAGACGCTACAGAAATTCCCGCCGCGCGGAAAGCCGCCGCCAGCATGGGGCTATTGGCATCGCGCTCCTGGTGCGCGCCCACCTCAGCCTCCGGGGGCACAAGTTCGCGCCCGGTGGCGATGATCGCGACGCGCGGCCGGCGAAACACGCGCAGGCTCGTGCGCCCGGTGGCGGCGGCGAGGGCGATATGCAGGCTGCCGAGCACACAGCCCGCGGCAACGAGGTCGCGACCCGCCCGCGCGTTCTCCCCCTGGCGCAGAATGTTTGCGCCCGCCGGCTCGGCCCTGACGAAGGTGACTTCACCGGCGCCCGCCGAGCGCGTGTCTTCGACCTTGACCACGGTGTCGGCCCCGGGCGGGAGGTTGGCGCCGGTGAAAATGCGTGCGCAGGTTCCCGCGGTCACGACTGGCGCCGCGAGTGAGCCGGCCGCCACTTCACCGACGATCGGCAGGGTGACGGGAATCCGTAGCAAGTCCGCAGCGCGGACCGCGAATCCGTCCCGCGCCGAGCGGTCGGCAGGAGGCATGTCGCGATCCGCACGCAGGGGCTCGGCCAACACGTGACCAAGAGCCTCGTCGGCGGAGACGTCGGTCGCGGTGAGGCACGTCGTGTGCTTCAGGATCGACGACCAGGCCTGTTGTGGTGTGAGCAAGACGAATTTCTTCCCAAGCACGGGAGGTGAGAAGGTTTTCCCTCTCGGCTCGCTGCCCGTGGACCGTTCGCGGTCGTTGGGCCGGCTAGCTCGGAATCGTTTGGGTTGTTTGATGCTCTCGGACACCCCCTTTATGCTGAATTCTGTCCGCATTCGGGTGGTTCGTCCGTCGGTTCTTCTTGCGCGATGGGGATCACGGGTTGGCGAGGGACAACCCTGGAAATTTCTCTATGATTTCCGCCCTGTCGCTGCTGCGTACGTGAAAGTGTGGAATGTTCCCGTACCCAGCTCTGTAAGATATTTAACGTTTCTAATATAGTGTAAGTAAGACTTCGTAATATACAATATATGAAGTTCTCTGGCTTTCTGAGACGGCTATAGGCTGTTGTGACCACGACACGCAAGACCCCGTGACGGTATCCACAACATTTCCGGCGCAGGCTCCGCCGAAAGACGGAGCGCGATTGCCCGCCGCGCAGGCTGGGTCGAAACGTCTGACCATCGCAGTCCTGATCGACAACGCCAATTTCTTGGAGGGCTGCTACGAGGCCAGTCTCCGCGAGGCGCTCGATTCCAAGTGCTGCCAAGATGGGCACAACCTGCTGCTGATCTACGGCGGCTCCCTCGATGCCCCAGGCCCGACGAGCGCCGCGGACAACACGATATTCAGGGTGTTGCGGCCAGGCAGCTTCGACGGAATCATCGTCGTGTCGAACATGCTCGCGGCCTTCTGTGGACCCGATCCCGTCGCCCGCTTGCTCGAGGGCTACCGGCCGGCCAGCTTGTGCAGCCTCGGCCTGGCGTTGCCGGGCATTCCCAGTCTGGTGCTCGACAACCGCGGCGGCATGGATGCCGCGGTCGAGCACCTGGTGCGCGAACACGGGGTGCGCAGGCCGGTGTTTCTCGCTGGAACGCCCCAGAACCCCGAGGCGGAAGTGCGCTTCGAGGCCTACAAGGACGTTCTCGCCAGACACGGCATCGCCTTCGATCCAGCGCTGGTGGCTTGCGGCTATTTCATGCCCAAGCAGGGCCGCAGCGCGATGGACAATCTTCTTGCCACGGGCGTCGCCTTCGACGGGGTGGTGGCCGCGAACGACAACATGGCCATGGGAGCCATCGAGGCCTTGCGCAAGTGGGGCCGGCGCGTGCCGCGCGATATTCCCGTGACAGGTTTCGACGATCTGCCGCTGGCTGGATTGGGAAGCCCGCCGCTGACGACCGTGGCACAGCCCTTCGAGCGCATGGCGAACCTGGCCATCGAGACCGTGGTGGCCCAGCTCGCCGGACGGCAGGTTCCAGATTGTGTCGTGCTGCCTTCCCGGTTCGTCTGCCGCCGCTCATGCGGATGTGAATTCGAACGATATCCGAGAGCCGCCCCCGATGTCGCTAGGAGCGACGCGCCTTCCCCACACCAGGATCGAATCGAGGCGCTGGGGCCTAAACTTGAGCACGCACTCCGCGCCCATCCTGAAGAAGCCGCGCTGGTCAGCCATCGGCTGGTCGAATCCCTCCGCATCGCGAGCGGGGGGCCGTACCGAGCGTTCCCCAAGGCGGTGGGCGACTTGCTCGAGGACATCGGCGATGGCAGCGAACATCACCGGCTGCTCCAGGACGCGATCGGATGGCTGCGCGACGAGCTCTCCGACCTCTCCGACATGGAGCTCGAGCGCGCCTTCTACGAAGGGATGAACCTGGTCGCGACCTCCAGCACGACCACGCAGACTCGGCAACGCCTGACCCTGGAGGACAGCTATGCCACCCTGATGACACTAAGCGAGCAAGCGTCGGTCGCCTTCGATCTCTCGTCGCTTGAGGAAACCCTGGAGAAGGGCCTCCCCGCGGCGGGAATTCGCACCGCGTTTCTGTCTTGCGCGCTCGACGCCAATGCCACCGATCTCGTCCCGGTGGTTTGTCTCGTCGACGGGCAAGCCGTCAAGATGCCCGAGCCCAGCTTCCCCGCAAGCCGGTTGCTGCCTCCCAGCGCGCTGGTCCTCGAACCACGACGCACCTTTTTGGTGTTCCCCATGGCGTTCGAATCCCAGCTACTCGGCGTGGCCGTCTTCGACTACGCCGACGGGGTCCGAAGCTATGCGGTCTTCCGCAACGAGATCACGGCGGTCTTGAAGAACATTCGCCTTCACCAGGAGCTGGTGCAGAAGACCATGCTGCACGAGCGCAGCGTGCAAGAGCGCTTGGCCACCACGAAACGGATGGAGGCATTGAGCGTTCTCGCCGGCGGCGTGGCGCACGATCTCAACAATGTCCTAGGCCCGCTGGTGGCGCTTCCCGATCTCATCCTCGACGGTCTCGACAAGCTGAAGACGGACGAGCGCGCCGCGGGAGACATGCGCGCCGACGTCGAGCTCATCAAGACCGCGTCCCTGCGTGCCGCCCAGACCATCAAAGATCTCCTCACGCTCGGCCGCCAGGGCAGGACCGTGAAAGAGAACATCGATCTCAACCGCGTAATAAGGTCCTGCTTGGCGGAAAACTGTCCGCGTTTTGCTAGCGACAAGAGCCGCCACGTCAACATGGTGGTCGACTGCTTCGCTGAGCCGCTTGCCGTGCGCGGCTCGGAGTCGCAGTTGGCTCGCGCGGTTGGCAACCTGGTTCGCAACGCAATTGAAGCGATCGATAGCCGCGGCGAAATCGTGGTCAAGACCTGGCGGGAGAACTTGGCCCTGCCTGGGGGCCACTACGAGACCATTCCCGCGGGTCACTACGCGGTCCTGACTGTCTCAGACGATGGTTGCGGCATCGAATCGCGGGAGCTCGTGCGTGTCTTCGAGCCGTTCTTCACCAAGAAACGCGTGGGCGAAAGCTCTGGCTCAGGGCTTGGTCTCGCCGTGGTGCATGGGGTGGTCAAGGAGCACGACGGTTTCATCGACGTCAGCAGCGTCCCCGGAAAAGGAACGACTTTCTCTCTCTATCTTCCCCTGGTGCAGGTGGTCCTTGAAGGACGCAAGCCGCTTGCGCTAGCGCCGCGCCGCCAGGCGAAGATCCTCGTCGTCGATGACGAAACCATCCAACTGCAGACTTGCCGGAGGGTTCTCGTCCACCTCGGTTACGAGGTCGACACCATGCAGAGCGGCCTGCGCGCTTGCGAGGTGTTTAGCCAGGCAGCGCAGACGGGCAAGAGTCCCTACGACCTTGTCGTCTTGGACATGCTGCTCAATGAGAAGCTCGATGGCTTGCAGGTCTTCGAGCTGATGCAACGGCTGTTTCCCGCCCAGAAGGCCATCGTGGCCAGTGGTCACGCTCCCAATGAACGCGCCGAGCTCGCTGTCAACAAGGGCCTGATTTGGCTGGCCAAGCCCTACACCATCGAAGCGCTCACACAAGCCGTTGAGCGCGTCCTCGCAGGCTGAACCGCTGCCAGGTGTGCCGGAAGGACAAGGAAGAATGCACGCGGGACGGGGACTGTTGCGCAGGTCTCACCTGTGTGAAGAACAAACAGAGGTGCGCCCCGCCGCAGACCAAGGAAGCCGGGCCGGACGCACGATGATGGCCACGCTGGCTAGCAAACGCATCCGCGCGAGATGATCTGAAATCCAGAACAAAGGGCAGCTCCACTGGCTGCCCTTTCTCGTTGGTGAAGAGAGAAATGGAGTATGGAGGAAATGGGCCCGTCCAGATTAGGCCCTCAGAACTCGTCAGGGGTTGGCGGATGTCGCGTAGGTCCCTGGATTCGCAAGACCCTCTTGCGTTCCCGTGACAATTGCATTGACAATTGTCGGCTCGGTCTGAGCGCCAGTGGTTCTGTCGAAGATGGCGTACGAGCCCTTGCCTGAGCCCCCGTTGTCCCACCACACAGGACACATACCAGCGGCTGCTGTGTCTCGAGAATAGGCGTGGGCATGGGTAACCCTATTTGCCAAGACTTGAGCACCCATGGATCCCCATTCGCCGATGACGATGCCCCAGTTGGGCAACCAGCCTAGGATCTGCGTGACGGAACTCGTCATGCTGGTATAGTCCGAGGCGCTTCCCCAAGCGTAAGGAGTTGTGCTCAGGCCGAAATTGGTGGGCTGATAGGTGTGAACCGAGAAAACGAGATTGGGGTCGTTAATAACGGAGATCTTCAACATCGTGCTTATGCCCGTCGAAGACGGGCTAGCGCCTTGACCTTGGATCATGACGACGCGCGTAGCGTTGGCTCCGCCGGTGCCTCGGACCGCATTGACACATGCCTCGACGTACGAATTGAGGGCAGTCCCGCCACCGCTAGGTTCGTTGAAACATTCGAACATCAGTTTGCTACTGAAACCCGCGAAGGCGGTGGCGATCTGCTTCCAGACCGCACCTGACTCGGCTGCCACTGGGGTGGGGTCGGAGGGGAAAGTTACCCAACCATCGTGGTGCGTATTGACGAAGACGTACATGCCCGCGTCGATGGCCCACTGCGCCGTTTGTACCACCGAGGCCATCCACGTTGCATCAATGGTGTAGTTGGGCGCGGCGCCAAGGTGGGGGCCCCAGGTGACAGGGAGCCGCAGGAGATTGAAACCCGCTGCGTGCACGGCGTTAATAAGGGTTTGGTTGGGCGCCGGGTTTCCCCAGCTGGTCACTTGGGGAGAACCGTCGAAGGAGTTGCCCAGATTCCAACCCGGGGACATGGCCTTGACTAGGGCTAGCATCGCCGGGTTCCTTCCGCTTCCGCTGGCAGCCGTGGTCCCGCCGGCAACCGTGGATCCACCGCTGGACTTGGTCCCGCCGGTAACCGTGGATCCACCGCTGGACGTCGTGCCGCCCGTCCTTCCCCCGCTGGCACTGCTACCGCCGGTCGTTCCCCCGGCCGCCGTCGTGCCGCCCGTTCTTCCCCCGACGGCGCTGCTACCGCCGGGTGTTCCCCCGACGGCACTGCTACCACCGGTCGCTCCCCCGACCGCCGTGCTGCCGCCTGCCCTTCCCCCGGCCGCCGTCGTGCCAGCCGCGGACGTGGTTCCCCCGGCCGTCGTGCTCTCGCCGGCTACGCTGGAGCCACCCGCGGCCGTGGAGCCACCGCTCGTGGAATTGCCTCCTGTTGCGCTTGTGGCGGCGGTTGAGCCACCGGAAGGTTGGGTGTTTCCTCCAGTCTCGATCGTCCCTCCTGTGTCCGGAGTCGCCGTGCTGCCGCCATTCGCGACCGTACCGCCGACGCTCGTGGTGCTGCCGCCTTCAACCGCCGTGCCGCCTCCCGGACTGCCGCCGTTCTCGTTTCCTCCAGAACTACTGTTGCTAGAGCATGCGCCCAGGGCCAGGGCCAGCGAAATGCCAGCCAACAATGTGAGACGAATCGAATTCTGAGGGATGGACGTCATCGCGAAGCCTCCGGTCTTGAAGCGGTCGTTTTCCAAGATGTCATCATGACACCAGGACTTTCTTTCGATCGATGTTAGAGCAGTAGCGCCCGAAGCAATTTCGGTCCAAATCGCCGCATGCCAAATAGCGTTAAGGCGGGTAGCCATGGTGCCATGCGGTATAACCCGACCGAACCCGTGTCACTCCGTCACTGATCATGCTCTCTCGGCACCAATCACCGCTGGCTGCCATTTCTGGCCCGCACGGAGTTTCCGCGCCTCACAAGTGCGCACATAGCTGCCATGCAAATGGCTCAAGCTGCCGATCTTCGGAAGTTGGCGCGATGCATCTCTGGACCCTGCGCGGAATGGGCCAAAGATGGCCGGTTTCGCTACTGGAAGTGTTAGACAGCGCGAAGGCGCAGCGTGAACCCAGAGGTTTGAGAGGAGTCACCATGGAACGATACGTGACAGCACGACGGCCACGAACTTGGTTGCAGAGCGAGATGGACCCGCGCGGGCTCGGGTTGGTTCTGCTCGTGGCCCTCCTGGCTGGCTGCTACAACCTGAACCCGAGCCAATACGTTGCCCCGGACGGCGCAGCAGGCGGCAGCACCAATGTCAATGGCGGTCAGACGTCCGTCGGTGGTGCCGGTGCCACGAGTCTTGCGGGCGCAACAGCGACGGGCGGCTCGAATGGCCCGGGTGGAACGACCGCCAGCATCGGGGGGACCACGGGCGTTGGGGTCACGACGACAAGTGGCGGTACAGCGAGCGGCAGCGGAGCCACGGCACAGGGTGGGATCACAGCACTTGGCGGAACCACGACCTCCAGCGGAACCATGAGTTCTGGTGGGACCACGACCTCCAGCGGAACCATGAGTTCTGGTGGGACCACGGTTGTCGGTGGAAGTGCGGCCTCTGGCGGAATTGCGGTCTCGGGCGGCAGTACGGCACAAGGAGGAAGTACAGCCAGCGGTGGCAGCATGGGTCAGGGCGCAAACGCAACAGGAGGCAGAGTTGCAACCGGTGGCATCATGGGCAGCGGAGGGCGGGCGACCACAACCGCAACGGGCGGAGCCAAGGCAACCGGCGGCACGGTGGCAACTGGCGGCAGTTCTTCGGGCTCCAGCAACCCGGATGGTGGCCTGGCTTCAAATACGGGAGACTGGCATTGCGTCAACTGGTCAGATCCCGGCGACAACTACCAGACGGGCAATATTCAGCCGACCGGGCTCTCTGCTACGACGGACACCTACGACACGGCCCTGGCGACGGCCAATGCGATCTTGTCCGGCTTCCAAACGGTCCTGAAGGCCAATTCCATCCGAGTGGGGATCAACGAGCCCACGGTGTCAGGTACCTGGTGGACGACGGGCTACAAGGCCATCATCGACGCAGCCACCAGCCAGAACTTCAAAGTCATTCTGGGCTATTGGGCCCACCACAATGGCAAACCCGACGACGTGACCGCCTTCAATACCATGTGGCAAACCGTCATCACCACCTACAGTAACAACCCCCTAGTCTATTTCGATATCGGCAACGAGCCCTACGGGTATACCGAATCGGCATGGGCTGACTTGGTGGCGCAATGGCTGGCCCTGTTCCCCAATCTTCCCAGGGCGCGGGTCCTCGTGGCTGGGGTCGTGACTGGAAACGGGTGGGATGCCGATGTGACGCAGGTGGGGGCGGACTCTCGTCTGGACGGAACCTTGCTGAACCTTCACGTGTATCCTTCGAACAGCAGCTCGCTCACCGCCGCAGGCTGGGAGCAAGTCATCAAACAGAAGGTGGGCGCCTATTCCAGCCGGACCGTCGCGACGGAATGGGGAGCGCCCCTGAGCGGCGGGGTCGATTACAGTGGCCCGATCGGCACGAACGTCAACATCGCCTTCATGACCGGGGTTCCGAACCAGTTCAGGGCCTATCCGATGGGCAGCTGTCTTTGGGCGGGCCTGGAAGGCACGAACGGCATAGGCCTCACCAAGATGAGCGGAACGGGGTCAACTCTCACCTTGACCGTGACCAACGCTTCCGCCCTCGCCCGGCTTCAGTATTCGTGGGGCCTGTAGCCGGCGATGAACAGACAGAGGAGATCTCGGCGAGAAATGCCAACACCTCGTCGTGGTCGAATGTGGAGAACGTCGTTAGCGCGTTTGAGGCCACTCTGCTCAGGGCGTGTCTGGCAACGACGAGAGCAGGTTTTGCAGCGCTTGCATTCCGAGCGGCTTGGCCAGGTGCCGCTCGAAGCCCGCCTCCGCCGCCTGCTGCAAGTCCTCGGGTAGAGCGTAGCCGCTCAGAGCCACGAGGAACGTCCGCTTGAGCGCTTCGTCAGCCCGAAATGCGCGGGCAACGTCGTAGCCATTCATCCCCGGAAGACCGATGTCACAGAGCACGACCTCAGGATGGAAGGTACTCGCCATGGCCAGCCCGGTAGGGCCGTCGTGCGCCACCGCGACTTGGTGTGCGTCCAGCTCGAGCACCTCGCGCAGGCTGGTGGCGGCATCAACGTTGTCTTCTATGATCAGCACGCGCCGGCCCGTGGTAATGCGATTGGCCGGGGCCGGCTCCCCGGGAGCGTCCTCGTTCTCGGCCTGCGGAAGGCTCACTGTGAACTCGGCTCCCCGGCCTGCGCCGTCGCTGTGAGCGCGAATCTCGCCACCATGGAGCCGGACCAGTTCCCGAGCGAGAGCGAGGCCCAGACCGAGCCCACCCTTGCTGCGATCGAGCGTCGATTCCCCTTGCATGAAGGGCTCGAACAAACGGGCAAGCGTCTCTTTGGTCATGCCTGCCCCGCTATCGGCCACGAGGATAGTGGCGCGTCTGGTTCCCGGCTCCGTGGAAACGCTGACCTGGGCAAGGCCGCCATGGCCGGCAAACTTGGCCGCGTTTCCCAGGAGGTTGCCCACCACCTGCGCAAGACGGGTCGGATCGGCGTTTACGAACAGCGGCTCCCGGCCGAGCTTGCAATCCAGACGGACTCCATTTTCCTCGAAGAGCGAGCGGTGGTCGTCGACCGTTCGACGAACCAGATCGTTCAGCTCGACCCGCCGCCGTTCAAGTCGGATCTTCCCTCGGCTGATGCGTGTGATGTCGAGCAGGTCGTCGACCAAACCGGCCAGATGCTCGACCTGGCGTTTGATCACGGCATTCGCGCGACTCGCCTGTTCACTACCTGGGGCGGCCCGTTCAAGGACGTACAGGCTGTTGCGGATGGGCGCCAGCGGGTTGCGCAGCTCGTGGGAAAGCATGGCCATGAACTCGCTCTTGCGCCGGTCTGACTCCCTCAGCTCGGTTTCGCTCTGGCGCAGCGCTTGTTCCACCCGCTTGCGTTCGGTGATGTCGTGGAACACCTGCACCACGCCCAGCAAGGTCGCATCTTTGGCGCGAAAGGGCGTGCTGACGACCAGTTCGTCCCGGCTTCCTTCGGGGTAGTCCCGCCTGACCTCAGATTCCACCCGGCCCGCGCCGTCTGCGACGCGCGTGAGCGGGCAAGACTCAGCACCGCAGTCGCAGCAGGGAGCGACGTCGCGGCAGATGTGCCCAACCAGTTCGAGCGATGGGCGCCCAATCCGGCGTGCGCGGGTCGCGTTGACCCTTAGGATCTCGCCATCGCAGGCAAGCACCCACACGCCGTCGCCGGCAGTTTCAAAGATCTGCTCCAGCTCGGCGTGCGCCTGCTCGAGCGCCCCTTCGGCTTGCCGCCTGACCGCCGATTCTTCCAGCAAGCGGCGGTTGCTGGCCGCAAGTTCGGAGGTGCGTCGCGTGACGGTTGCCTCCAGGCTCTTGCGGTGATCCCGCAGTTCCCGCTCGGTCTCCAGCCTCGATACAACGTTTCCGAACAAGCCGCCCAACGCGAGCAAGATCTCCAATTCGTCCTTCGAGAAGGGTTCCTGGTTCACCCGCCCGACAATCGCGACGCCAGCGGTTCGCCGATCCCGAGATAGGGGAAGCATGGCCAGAGAGCACGCCGGCAGGGCCAGGACCAGCGAGCCCAGAAACCCGGTCGCCAGCACCGATCGAATCTCGTCGCGCGTCTGGCGAAGAATGTCAGCGACAGAGATCTCGCGGGAAAGAAGGCTGCGGACAAGCACCGGCTCGCCGCCTTGGTTGGCTTGCACGACCAGCACGAACTCGCAGCCAAAAAAGCTGCTCAGCGCCTGCGCCAGCTCCGCCCAAGCATCCTGTTCGGGAGACAAGTTGCTCAAGTACTGCGCAGCTCGCAGCACGGCCGTGAGACGCTCGGAGGCCACGCTCATGGCTCGACTCCCATGGGCGCAAGGAACAGGCTCTGCACGAACAGTTCCTCGAACTCGGCGCATTGGCCAAGATTCAGCAGGCGCGCCCGCCTGCGCAGCGTCTCGATGGTGCGCGATCCGTCGGCGGAGGTGAGCAGGATCTCGCAGCCGGCAAGTGCGAGGTTGTCGTAGGATTCCACGCGCTGGGGCGCAATCGCCGGAAGCAGGCCGATGGCTTGAGCGTTCACGACGTCGAGGGACCGGCCGAATAGGCCGGTGGTGACGATGCGGCGTAGGTCCTGGCATGCAATCCCCGCACGGCGCACGAGCAGCCGCACTCCTGCGCCGATGGCAGCCTTGGCTCGTTGGAAGACGTCGACGTCACGCTTGCAGAGAAGAATTTCGTTGCCTTTCCCGCCAAGCGATAGCGCTCCCTCCCTCGCCTGGTCAACCAGATTGCCTCGGCTCGACAGCGCGCCGGCCTGGCGAAGGCGTGCGACCCAGTCGACCAGTCCAGAACCGCAGACTCCTCTTGCTTCGCCGCCGCCCATCACCTCGAAGCGCAACGGCGTTCCTCCCCAGACTCGATAGATCGCACCTGCATCCGCCGGCACCGCACAGCGCATGCCACTGCCTTCGAAGGCAGGGCCACCAGCAGCGCTGGTCACCCACAAGATCTCGCCATCCCACAGCGCGATCTCGGTGTTGGTCCCGAAATCGAGCAGCAGGGCCGGGAATTCGCCCGGTAGCAAGTTCGCGGCAAGGGCAGCGGCGATAAGATCCGAGCCAACGAACCCGCCCAGCGGCTGCATCAGGTGCACCACGGCCTCACAGTCAGCACCGAGGTGCCAGTGGAGTTGCCTTTGCGAAAGCCAGGTTGCTGGGCCTGCCCAGGTCTCCGGGTCCAGCAAGCCACCTTGCGATCCCTGAAGCAGGGAAAGCATCGCCGTGTTTCCTACCGCCACGATGGTGGGGCGGGCGGCCACTTCAAGTCCGTCACTCGCGGTCACGTCTCGCAGCGCCTCGGCCACCGCGAGTTCAATGGCGTGTGCCTGCTCTCGAGCCGCCGCAGGATCGTGGGCCGCTTGCAAGCGGGTCACAACATCCGAGCCAAAGCCCGACTGAGGGTTCAATCCGCGTCGTGCTGCCAGCCGCCCCTGACCTTCGTCACTCCAGAGTGCGACGCAAAGATTGGTTGTCCCCACATCGACAGCGATCTTGGAGATTCGCGCCGAGCCAATCGGGGAAGTGACTTCCGGACGCGCGGGGCTGCAAAGCGCCTCGGGCGGAATGGGGCGCCACGCTGAAGCGGGCGCAAGGTTCACCACCTCGATTTCCACATCGCCCACAGGCACCGCCTGGCAGGCGAGACGCAGGCCGGATTCCACGAGAGCGAGACCGAGGTTTAGCATTTCCTCAGATGTCGGCGTCGATACCGCTCCCCACAGTATTCGAACCCGGCAGAGCCCGCACGAACCATTGCCGTTGCAGCCGGTGCGGACCCGCAGGTCGGTGTCTTCCAAGGCCCGCCGAAGGGTCGCGCCGGGTGCCGCCTGGATGGTCTGCGATCGGGCCCCGCATCGGGCTCGTACAACGGCGGTCACAGTTGGCTGCTGCGCTCCTTTGCTGCATCTACGAGAGCTTGAACGCACTCTGGTCGGGCCTCGAGCGGGATCTCGCACCCCGAAGAAAGGATGAAGCCCGGCCCCACCCCGTCGAGGACCCGCAAGCAGGCCGCCGCAATGTCTTCTGGTTCCGAGTCGACAAATGCCAGAGGGCGGATATTTCCCTCAAGGCACAGTCGAGGAACCGCTGCCCGCGCGCGTTTCGCATCGACACAGTAGTCGATGTTGGCGATGTCCACGCGACAGTCCGGGTAGAGCGGCAGGATGGGCTCGACCGGTCCCGCGATGTGCAGCCAGGTGACAGGGCTGCCCTTGCGCTTGAGCGCATCGCACAGCCGCCGCAGCCTCGGGGCCAAGAGTTCGCGAAAAAGCGCCGGCGGCACGACCGCCGGGGAAGCCGAGGGATCGAACACGACGCAGAGGTGCGCTCCGGCTTCCAACTGCGCTTGCCCAAACCTCACCGCCACATCCGCAGCGAAATCCAGCAACCGCTCGAAGGTTTCCGGCTCGTCCACCGCAGCAAAGAGCGCTCGTTCGGCCCCGAGCAGCTGGCAAGCCAGGGTCATCGGTCCCAGCACGCAACCCGCTACCAGCACGCGATTTTCCAACCGCTGCCTGAGCAGCCGGGCCGCCTCCAGGAGAACGGGCATCCGGCCAGCCTTGCCAGGATCCGGGATTTCAAGCTCGGCGACGGCGGCCGGGTGTTCGATGGCAAAGTGCTCGACCGACGGGTAGCCGTCCTTGGGGAAACGCAGGCGAGAGCCCAGCGCTTCGGTTTCTACGTTGACGTCCAACAGGGCGAAGACTGCATCGTGGCGGTAGCGCTCCAGAGCTGCAATCTGGCACTGGGCCAGAACCGTAGCGTCCGTAAGATAGCGATCGAGAGGCACCCCCGCGATTCTCGCGGCATGCCCGAAGATCTGCGGAATGACCGGAACCCTGTCGCTGGGGCTGAAATGAACCGCCGCAAGGATTCGCTCGAGCCCGGTCATCGAGGTAGCCCTTCCAGGAAGTGGACGCAGTCGAAGGCATCGCGAGCAACGTAGTCGACGTTCAACGCCTCCGCTGTGCACTGCTTGAGGGCAGCTCCGCCAGCCACGACTGCTACATTGGAAAGGCCACGCTCGCGCAGCAGTCCGCGCAGCTGGCGCACCAGCGGAACAACGGGACTGATGAGCCCGCTTGCCAGCACGGCGAAAGCCTGTTCGCGCGTGGCGGCGGCGACCATGTCAGCGACGGGGCAGTCCTTGCCGCAATCAACGACCCGGAAGCCCTTGGTGGTGAGCACCATCCTAGTGATGTTCTTGCCCAGATCGTGGACATCGCCCTGCGGTGTGGCGATGACCACCGGGCCGCGCGTGCCAGGAATCGCGCCCTCGGGAAACGCCTCGCGCGCCACCGCCATCGCCGCGCGGCCGGTTAGCATGATCTCCAGCAGGTTGAACTGCTCGGTCGTGCACTTGGCGCTCATGCCATCCATGGCGGCCTCGAGCCCTTCAACCAGCAAACGCTGCCCGTCGGGTTGCGATGCCCGCACCCTGCGCGCCTCCGCGAGCGCGGCTTCGGAGTCTCCATCGAGGAGGTGCGCGACGAGCGTGCTCAGCGCGGCATCCATGCAGCTCGTGAAAGTATACGTCGCCTCATCGACTGGGCAACCAGAGAGCGTCGCCTTGCCACGCCGCTCGCATGAGCAGGCGGGCACGAGCCGACCAGTGAAGGTTACACAGGACGACGACAGCAGACACAGGATTGTCTGGAAAGACCTCGAATAGGCCGCGCCCTAAGATCTCGCTCCGCCGGGTCATGGTCGCACGCAGGTAGGCTTCGGTCACCGCCAGGATGGTGAACTGCGGGCGGTCGGGCGCGAGCAGCAGGAAACGCCCCGGGGCTGCTGCGAAGACCAGCGGGAGATCAATGGTCACGCGTTCGTCGGAATCGCCCATCACGACTCGCCCCCGACGCGTAACCCTGTCTCCGATTCGGGCGCGGCGAGCAAGTCTTCCAGAGCTTGCAGGCTGAGCGGCTTCGCGAGATGGCGCTGGAAACCGGCTTCCGTAGCCCGCTGCGAGTCCTCGGGCAATGCGTAGCCGGTCAGGGCGACGAGGAACATATTTCTCAGTGCCGCGTCGGCGCGGAAAGCGCGCGCGACCTGGTAGCCGTCCATCCCAGGTAGTCCGACGTCGCTAAGAACGACATCGGGTCTGAATTCGGGAGTCGAGTTCACACCCGAACTCAGGCAGCAGGAGGAACGCCAGCGCGCGCAGATCGTTGGCAGGAGATAGGCGCGGCGATCGACGACCAGATGGAGGAAATTCATGTTCATCAAGACCGCCGAGCTGTGTGCGCAGACCTTTCGCACAAAGGTGTACGCAACAGCGTCAGCGCTGAAATCATGGAGGAATTGGCGATTCGGGAAGGCTGGCTTGCTGACCACTGCACTCGCTGCAGGTCATCGCCCGGTTTGCTGCAAGGCGCTCCGCCCGTGCCTGGCTCCGGGCCGCCGCCAGTTGCGCCGGCGGGTCGACCGCCGTGCCGAAGTACATCTCGTCCGGGGTCTGGCCGGCGAAGGCCGAATGTGGCATCTGGGTGTTGTGCTCCTCGATGAAGAACTTCACGAGAGCTCGGAGCCTCTCAATCGAGTCGAGGGAGTTGAGGTAAAGCCACTGGTGTTTCAGGGATCGCCAGAACGCCTCGATCATCGAGTTGGAATAGGCAACATCGACCTGTGCGAGGACGCGCTCCAGGCAGGCGCTGAGCAGGGTGGCGTCTACCGCGCTGTTGATGTTCTCGATGCCGGAGTCAGCGAACAGAAGCGGCAGACCCGCGAATACCATGTGCTTGCCAGCGGCGAGAAGAAGCTGGCAAGTAGCTGTGGGATCGAGCCGCTCGGCCACCGTCCACGCGAGAATCTTCCTGGAGTAGTTGTCGATTAATGTGGAGCTCCACATTACTGGACGCGCGCAGCCGCATGAGGGACGTTCCTCGTTCATACCGGGCACGCCGCACCTGACCTTGTGGATACCATGCATGGCGACAGCAACAGCAAGGTCAGGCAGCGGTTTTGGTATTGCGCCCGAGGAGTGGAGGACGCGTTTTCACCGGCCGTCGCGTGTGCGCAGGACCTCTTGCCGAAATGGGGGCCTCCCACTTCCTGATGAGAGCCGCAAGTTCGCGGGAGGCCGATGGTCGAGAGGCAAAGATCGCCTTCATCTGCAAGTCGAGTGAGACCTCGGGGTCGTGGCTTTCGATCTTGGCCACACGGGGCTGGCTCGACCCGATTCTCTTGGCCAGGGCGGCTTGTGAAAGATGGCTACGCTCGCGCAATGCTCGAACCAGTCCACCGAGACGGAGTTTCGTCTCGATGAGGTCCTCCTCGACAGGAGTGAGTTCGAGGAGTTCGCCGACCGTGCCGACCTTCCAACCGGCGCGTTGGAATCGTTCTCGCTGAGCTTTGTTCATGGTGTGTCTTCCTTCTTGAAAGCGGCGTAGCGCCGCCGGCAGTTCGCGATCGTGTCTTGGGGCGTTTGCTTCGTCTTCTTTTCAAACACTTCGAGGACGGCGATCGCCAGCCTGCCGACGCAGTGGACCACCCTCCATTCGATTCGATGTTCAACGTCTGTGATGCGAAGTTCATGGCAACCTTGCCCGATGCTGGGCATCGGGCGAGATTCAGGCATCGAGAGGTTCTCGCCTTCCTGCGCGCGACGCAGAAGAAACCCAGCCTCGATTCGGGCCTCTCGCGACATGGGCGGTGTCTTGAGCTCGCCGTGTAGCCAGACCAGCGGTTTGCTCGGGATTTCGAGCAGGGGACGCCTGGCAAAGCTTCGCGGTCTTTGCACAAGAAGAGGATATGCCGAGTTCGGCATACTGGCAAGAGTGTTCTTACTGGTGATAGGCTGGCAACACCTTTGACACAGGAGCGGTCAGGAAACGGTCCCGTCTGATCTTGCGGTCCCTGGTGTTCACGGGGTACTCGCTCGATGTCTCACACCTGCCGTGTCTTTGGCCTGCTGGCCGTGTCTTTGACGCTGGCCGTGATTCCTGAAACAAGGAATCCGGCTGGACCGGCAAGTCTTCATGATGATTCCTCTAGCCTGATACGTTGACAGTTGACAACTTGAGGCATTTGGGTTCAGCCTTGGGCCGTTTGCGGGAGCACGCTCAGCGGCCGGACGGCCGCAACCAGGGACGCGGGCTCCTCCAAACATCGACAAATAGAGGCAAAGGGGGTTCCATGCGTAGGAGTGCTGAGTTCAATCGTCATCTGGTGCTGTGGTGTCACGTTGTTGGAATCGCACTGGCTTTCCTGGGTTGTTCGGCTGGCCGGTCGGGTGACAACTTGGAAACGTCTTTCCATGCGCTCACGGTTGATCCAAACGCCATCTACACGATCGCTGGTGTCGCCAGCGGCGAGTGCGTGCAGATCGCAGGGCTGAGCTTGGCGAATTCGGCACGCGCCCAACTCTCCACGTGTTCGGCCTCGGCCAGCCAGCAGTTCCGCTTTTCACAGGTCGCCGGAGGCTATTACAACATCGTCAATGCGGCGAGCGGCAAGTGTCTCGACGTTCAGTCCAAGTCTACGGCAAATGGGGCGGCTATAATACAGTACACGTGCAACGGTGGTACGAATCAACAGTGGTCCGTCACAACCAACACGAATGGCTCTGTTCGACTGACTGCGCGCCACAGTGGGAAAGTCATGGAGGCGAACCAAGGAGGAACCGCTGACGGGACGTATATTGTCCAGTGGGCTTGGTCGGGCGCAGCCTATCAGCAGTTCCAGCCAGCAACTGGAGGAACAGGCGGCGCCGGAGGCAGCGGCGGAGCGACGAGCTCAGGCGGAATGACGAGCTCAGGTGGAACAACAGGCGTGGGCGGCACGACGAGCGCGGGCGGAACCACGGGCTCAGGCGGTACGCCGGACGCAGGCGGTACGGTGGACGCAGGTGGCACCACTACCACCGGGGGCAGCGCCGGGGGCATCATCAATGGTGGCGCGACGTCATCGGGAGGCACGTCCACAGGCGGAATTGCGACTGGCGTGGGAGGCTCAACGTCATCGGGTGGAAATGCTCCTCTGGCTCCAACCGATCTCAACATTGCCGACCGAGCGGCGCCGCTTAGTGTGGAAGGCACCGCTCTGTTCGGCTGGGTTCCGAACGACTTGGATGGGAATGAGATTCAGTCTGCCTATCAAATAAAGGTGACAAGGGTGAGTGACAGCCTGGTGATCTGGGACAGCGGCAAAGTGCCGTCCAGTGTCCAATCCTTTGTCGCCTACGCCGGACCCGCCCTTGCCGCAGGCACGTCTTACACGTGGACGGTTCGCACCTGGGACCGGACCGATCTCGTGTCGCCATGGGCGGCGAACGCCAGCTTTGACACGGGGCTTGGCGACGCAGATTGGCAGGCCAGCTGGATTCGGCGAACCACCACAGAGTCGGACGACTACACGCTTGCGCGTCGCCAGGTGACTTTGGGCGCCAGTCCGGTCACCCGAGCACGGGCGTACGTCTCGGCCTATCACCAATACGAACTCCACTTGAATGGCGCTGTAGTCGACCGAGGACCCGCATTTTCCTATCCAGGCGAAGGCTATTACCAAGCCACCGACATCACCGCTCAAGTGCAGGCAGGAGCCCCGCTGGCCATCGGAATCATCTATCACTGGTACGGGGCGGGACAGGGGCGCCCGGCGGGACAGCCCGGCCTACTGGGCCGATTCGTCATCGAGCACGCAGACGGCACCCGAGAGCTCGTCGGGACGGATGGGAGCTGGCATGTTCGGCGGGCCTCGCAATGGCAAACCGGCGCCCCACAGCGCAACAGCGACGGCGGAGACTACGTGGAACGCATCGACTCAAGGCAAGTGCCCGATGGGTGGGACCAGCCTGGCTACGCGGACACGGTATCGCCCTGGACCGTGCCGCAAGTTGTAGGCGTTCACCCCGCGGGTGTGTTCACGCATGTCAGTGGGCAAGAACCTCGCATTGCCCGGAGTGTCGTGGCACCCCTGTCGGTCAAGACCCTCTCCGACGGTGCGGTGGTTGCCGACTTCGGCACCGTCATGCCAGCGCGTCCCGACGTGCGATTTCAGTCCGGCGTATCCGGTCGAACATTGAATATTCTCACTGGCTATCAGCTCACCTCCGACGGCCATGTATCAACGACCACGGCCACGACCCAGGGCACGGACATGTCCTTCAGGTACATTGAGCGTGCCGGGGCACAGGAATTCCAGGCCTTTACATACCTTGGCTGGCGCTATTTGCAGATATCCGCGCCGGGCGAGACTCTTTCGGCGAGCCAGATCTCCGCAATCGTGGAACATTCGGATCCGCCTGCGCAATACGCGATGCAGTTTGCGAGTTCGGATGCGACGGTCAATGCGGTGTTCGCCTTGTTGCAACGCTCGGCCCTGTACTCGGCCCAACAACAGTTCTTGGATACTCCGACGCGGGAAAAGGGACAATTCTTGGGGGACGCGGTCAACGAGTCTTACGCGACAATGGCCGGGTTGGGAGAGCGTTGTACAACGCGCAAGGCGATTCGCGAATTCATCGCGTCCCAGGCCCGCTACTGGACAGATGGCCGTGTCAACGCAGTCTATCCCAATGGAGACGGCAAGCGGGACATTCCCGACTATACCGAGATGTTTCTAAATTGGGTGCTGCGATACTATCAGACTACGGGCGATACCGCCTTGTTGACGGCTGCCCACGATACAGCGCAAAATGTCGCCGAATATGTCTGGCGCTACGTCAATAGCACGACCGGGCTTGTGACCAACCTTGCGGGCGGGAGCGGCCAATATCAGTACGGCATCATCGATTGGCCCGCGGAAGAGCGCTTTGGCTACGATATGAACACGACGGCCCGGACCACGGTGAACATATTGGCAGTCGATGTGATGCGTAGTATGGCCGCCATTGCTGCTGCTTTGGGGCGTGCGGCCAGTGAGGTGAGTCTCTACCAGGGGCGCGCCGATCAACTGACCACGGCTATCAACGCGAAACTGCGACGGGCGGACGGAATGTACATTGACGGTCTTACGTCGACCGGAACCCAAAGCGCGCACGCCTCGCAGATTGCGAATTCCTACGCAGTGGGGTTTGGCGTGGCTCTCTCGTCGAGCTGGTCGCAAATTGCCAGCTTCGTTGCCGGACTGGGCATGCAACAAGGTCCCATGACCGCGCACTGGTTGCTGAAGTCCCTCCACGATGCCGGAAGACCCGACCAGGTCATCGCGCGTCTGACCGACCAAACCGGTCTGGGTTGGGCCAACATTCTGGCACAAGGGGGAAGCTTTACGTGGGAATCATGGACGGCACCTGCTTTGGGCGAAAGCGAGTCCCACGGCTGGGGCGCGCAGGCTCTCGTCGATATTGTTGAATCGCTGCTGGGGTTGCAGGTGACTGGGCCGGGCGCGTCGGCGATTCTTATCGCTCCGCCCGCGACGGGGCTCAGCTATGCCAGCGGGGCGGTTCGCACAGAGCGTGGCACTGTACAAATAGCCTGGAACCGTCCGGCGAATGGCGGCCTGAGGCTCGACCTAACCGTTCCGGTGAACGTGGGCACAACCGTGGTGCTGCCCATCACCACACCGGCGAGTACCTCGGCGAGCGGTGCGGGCCGGCCGACCTTCGTTGCGGAAACCGCGGCTCAGGCCACGTACGTCGTCGGATCGGGACAGTCTTCGTTCATTGTGGCGAATTAGCGTCTCCGGACGCCGCCGAGCCTGGTACCGGTCTCGATCGCAACCGCCCGTGGTGTCCAGAAACGTGCGACCAAACCGGGGTGCCCATCCACTTCCACTCCTCGACGACGCGCGGGTCTGCTTGCTTGATGAGCTTGCGCATTCTGCTGAGGGTTTCCCCGCGCCAGTCCCCGAGTTCGGCAATTCTTTTCGAGATGCGCTCCGATGCCGACTCACCTTGGCTCGTGCCCGACTTCTTCATGTTCTTATCCTCGCCAGCTTTCGGGCGACGCCGTGATGAAGATCGAACGCTCAACATGAAACGTCGACGGACGTCTGGCGACGACGATTACCAACACGACCACGACAATGACCAAACCGAGAAGAAGCTTTCCGAGCATGCTTTGAGCACTATATGACCCAGCGGTTCCACCAGGGCATCGGTGGCCAACTCATCAGAAAGCAGGTTGGACCGACGAATGACAACAGGGCAGATGGCAAGGTCGCCTGTCGCTCGCGCCTCGGCGGGATGCTGAACTACTACTATCGGGAGGCCGCATGAGCCTCGGCAATCAGTTTTCGGACAGCAAGGGTCCACCCTCGCCGAAGCGACACAGTTGGCGACGGAGGCGCTCGGGCTCGACGACGAGGTCGAAATACGCGCGCTGGTCAGTGAGAGACTCGGTGCGCGATTTGCCGACGAGATCGAGGGCTCCATTGTCCCCGCAACGGAAGCCCGGGCGTGATCGCCGAGCGGCCGCTGAAACTAATCCTTGCGATTGCTCCATCTTCGGGACAAGACGTATCCGGCGGCCGGGCGGAATTTGAATGTCAGTTTCGTCGCCCGGCGTGATTGGCGATGTGGCGCGTCTCCACCTTTCAGGCGCGGAATGAGGGGAAACGATGAGTGTGGTCGTTGGATTGGTGATGTTCTTTGGGGTGTGCTGCGCCTTTCGGCGGAGATGGTTCGACCAGAGTCTCGTTTCGCAGAAGTACGGAGCCTCTCGGTGACGATGGCGACAAACGGCAGCGTCGCGGCGGCGGTGGCGGTCGCGCGCAAGGCGCTCGATAACGCATGCGATGATCTCGACGATGCCGTGCGAGCCTTGCCGGACGTCCCTGGCGACAACGTGATGGCGAACCCGAGCCTCGTGGCGCTGCTCCTGCGCGTGGTCGTCGCGAGACGTCACCTGAGCGGTTTCGAACGCAGTCTCGGCGGCAGAGAGCGCGGGCTGCGTCTGGGCTTCGACGCCTCAGTAGTGGATCCATTGTGATGGGTCTGAGGACGAGTATCCCGGAATCACCTCGCGAGTTTTCGACCGGCGGACGATGATCGCGCGGCGTTCCAGGTCGTGCACGGGCACAAGAACAACGCCGACACCGGGGTTGGAGACGGTCATCAAATTGTGCGGGTGTGCGATCGGAGCAAGCGCGGGGAATTGCGCGCGCAATTCTGTAAAATTCAAGACATTCTGCGACTGTCGCAGCCGCGCTCCCGCGAAGAAGGCAGGCAAGAAGAAGTAGTTGGCGGACGTAGTGGAATACCCAGCCACACGTGCATCGCTGGCCTGAACCTTGACGGCCACCGCCGCGCGGAGGAAGAAGGTCACCTATGGAGATTGCCCGGCACTGGAGATTGCAGCGACAGCGCTACGCGCTGGTGGGTGAGGTGTGCACCCGCTGTGGCGAGAAGATCTTTCCGGTGCGCTACGTGTGCCCGCATTGCAGCGCCCCCGCCAAGACCCCCTTCACCTTCAGCGGCAAGGGCGAGGTCTACTCGTACTCGACCGTGCACGACCCGCCGGAGGGGTTCGAGCACTTCGCGCCGTATGTGGTCGCCTTGGTCCGCCTCGTCGAGGGGCCGCTGGTGGCCGCACAGCTGACCGACGTGGAAGGCGAGACGATCGAGATCGGGATGCCAGTTGAGATGGTGACGCGCAAACTGCGCGACGATGGTAGCAAAGGCACCATCGTCTACGGGTACAAGTTCCGTCCGGTGATCATGTCGGCAGACACAGATTGAGGAAGGCCCCCCGAGGGGGCCAGCCGGAAATGAAGGGGGCTGAAGCCCCCTGCCCCTCCGGGCTCGAAGTCTGAACGCAGCCGCCGACCTACTCGCGTCCTCCCGAAAGATGACCCGCACGTTCTTCCGGCGCATCGGCACGAGATGCCAGGTGCTGCGGTACGATTTCACGTGTGAGAGGCTTTGCCGCTCTCGCACGACGATCTCCTTTCCGTGGGCGTCTAGAGCACTGAACGGTTTGA
>PLNW01000158.1 GCA_003142855.1 Myxococcales bacterium | reverse complement strand
CGCCCACATCCTCCAGGTGATCGAACATGGCCTTGAGCGCCTCGACCAGGTCGTCCTTGGCCGCCGTGACCGTCGGGCCGATCCCGAAGACGCCCTGGATGGGCGGGGCCACGGCCGACCAGATCCCCTTCTCCTCCCAGAACACGAAATCCTGCATCCGCATCGCGGCCGTGGCCTTCCACGTCCCTAGCAGCCGCCTGCACAGCTCGCGCTCGCCCGGCACCTTCGTGGATTTCTCCAGCAGCGCCAGCCGCGCGAACAGGCTGTCCTTGGCCCCGGCGGCCGTCCCGCCGATGCCGAGGATGCTCGGAAGCGCCAATGCGTGGCAGCGCCAGCCCCCCGGTGGACGCCGCGCCTCCCAGAAACCGAAGTCGTACACCGGATGCGGCCTGAGCTTCTTCATGCGGCCCTCGAAAGGGTCCATCCCGAGCCCCAGCATCACCTCCTCCATCGGAATCGCGCGGACGCGCCCGGCGCGGAGGTCGGCGAGATGCCCCTCGACGACACGCTGATCTGCGGCGTCCTCCCGGGCTTCCGCCGCCGCCCGGGCGGCCCTGCGCCTGCTCCACCGTCGGCCCTCCCGCAGCAGACGGTTGATGTCCTTGGTCGAGAGCAGCCTGTCACGGTCGCGAAGCCGCTTCCGGGCCACCAGCAAGCCCTCGTCGTCGGCCAGTTCCCCCAGCAGGGCGGGGACGCCCTTGCGGATGAACTCCCAGATCTCCTTCGCGGTCATTCTCGTCTTCCTCTCCTTCAGTCGGATGAGGGCCTTCCAGTCGACGCCGCGATGCTGCCTCTTGACGTCGGCTGGCTGGCGGGACGCTGCCTCCGTAATCTCACGTATGTGGCGCAGGGCCGCCGCCTGGTGCGGCCTGCTCGCCCTGAAGGCGGCGAAGTCCATGCCCTCCGCGCATTGCGGGAGGCTCAAGGCGCCCACGAGGATGTCATTGAACCACACAACCACTGATTTGCGGGGGAGGCGCAGACGGGGGAAGCTCAGGCCGCCACCCCGGGGCTTGTTCTTGCTCTTCATATTTTTCTCCTCCGCATCGTCCGCCTTGAGGCAGGGTTTGCATCTGACGCTCACCCAGCCCCGCCGCCTGGTGAGGGTGCCGGGCTTGCCGCAGATTTCGCATGTTCGCATGGACTCGCGGATCGCCCTGTCGAGCGCGGCGTTCTTCGCCTTGCGGAGGCGCGGATCTGACGGCGTGTCCTGATCGCAGAAATGCACTCTCAGGGAGCCGTACTTCTCCTTGATCTGCCAGACGTGGAGGCTCGGATCTGCCGACAGCTTCACGGAGAGGCGATCGACGAGGGCATGCCACCCATCGCCAACGCAGAAACCATCAATGGCGAAGCGGCACGCCCTGCTCGTGGGGGCAGTCCTCGCCTCGTTATACAACGTCGGGTAGCGCTCGATCAGCTCCAGCGCGTGGGCCGGCGACATGTCGAGCCGGTTCCGCTTGCCCGATGCGGCGAGCAGCTTGGCCCGTTCATAGACGCTCTTCGAGCGGAAGTCGGCGTGCTCTTTCCAACCCGCTGGGATGCCAGCGCTCCTCAGCTTCTTCCTTCTCGGGGCTTGCTTGGTCGTCATCTTTTAGCCCTTCCTTTCGGCGGGGTGGAATCCTTGTCCGCTTCCGAGAGAATCCGGGGCATCGCGAGCGCTGCGATCTGGCCATCCTTGAAGCCAGCGACCGGCTCTCGCGGACCATCGCCCCACAGCTCCAGCCCCTCCAGCAGGGGCCACAGTCGCGCGTCGAGCCCCACCAGATCGCGGACGCCGACGGCCGGCCTGGACAGCACGTACAGGTCGACCTTGGCGTCCGACGACTTGCGAGGGCCATCCCGGAGGACGAGCCGATTCCTCGGATCGCCGGGCAGCCCATTCGCATCTCTCAGGATTGCGGCGGAGGCAGCGGCGACTTCGCCGCCCTCCAGCCGGGCGGCCTCCATCCGGTCGGAGCGCACCGCCCAGGGGCCAGCCCAGAGCCAGCCGGGGGTTGTGGAGCACGCGAAGGGCAGGGCCTTGCGCTTGTCCTTGTCGACGACTAGCAGGGCACGGGCGAGGGCGGTCTTCGTGATCATCGTGGCCACCGGAGGCTTGGGCCGGGGTTCTCCCCGGCCGGGGGCGCGTTCTCGGTCTCAAGCCTGTAGCGTGGGCGGGGCTTGCCGTCCCGCTTCTGCTCTACGATCTTGGCCAGGAAATCGACGGCCGGCATCGTCGAGAACTCGTACAGGGGTGGTTCTTCGTCGATGGATACCTCAAAGCCCTCCTCGATGGGACGAAGGTTATAAGGCCCCCGCTCGCGTCGCTCGACGGCCGGCGCCGTGGCGACGATCATCAGCGGCCGGTACTCGGCGCCGTCGATCCAAGGCCGGTATACGTCGTTGAACCAAATGCCGAAGTCGTCTGGAGCCTCGACGAAATACAGCGCGTGGTTGGAGTACGATTCACCGTTGTCGAGAACGAAAATCACCGCTGCACCGTCATCAATGCTGCCCGAACGCTGGTCCCCTGGCTGGCGAATGTATCTTCTGGCAGCTCTTCCCAGGTCGTGGCCAGGGGCCGCAGCTCCGCCTGCTGCCGGGGGCCAGCCGCGCAGAGGGCGACGAGGCGGCCGTCGCGCTCCAGGAAGTGCAGGGCGTGCTTGATGTGCTTGACGTCCGCGCCGTCGGCGAAGGGCGGGTTCATCACGATCCGGTTGAAGTGCCCGAGCTGCTCGGTGGTGCAGGTCAGGAAGTCCTGGCAGAGGGCCTCCCCGGCGGCCAGGAGACTGGCCGGCAGGGCATCGCAGAGGGCGCGGTTGATCTCGACGGCGTGGACCGAGGCGGTAGGCTCCGCGTCCACGATCGCGCGGAGGAGGTTGCCGGTGCCGGCACTGGGCTCCAGCACGCGGTCTTTGTATTCGATGCCGGCGAACGTGGCCATCCGTGCGGCGAGCGCTGGCGGTGTAGGGAACAATTGCGGCGCCACGGCGATCTTCACGCCAGCCTTGAGCGTGGCCTTGAGGGCCGCGAAGTCCTCGGCAACCGGATCGATTGCCTGCGGGGCTGGAGGCGTGCTGGGCTCGGGCGGCAGGGTTTCGATCTGGGGCGCAGGCTCCGGTGCGCTCGGCGTGGGCGGGTCTGCTCGTTTCACGTCGGTCAGGTAGACCGCCACCGTCGTCCAGGCTCCGCCGGAGGTGGCGCGTGTGCGGTGTGCCCCATGCTTCTCGCTCGCCTTGTGGCGGATGGCCTGCGGCATGTCCGACATTTTCCGGTGCTCCCACTCGGCGCGGGTCATGGTGCGGAAGCCCTCGCCAGGGTAGTTGCACATGGGCGGGAGCTTGGTCGCGGCCTTCACCTTCTCGGTGACCCCCTCGGCCGGCGCACGATAGTCGGCGATGTCCTCGACCGCGATGGTCGCCGCGAAATGCCCGAGCACGGTCACGCTCCGCACGGCGCCAGCGCTGCGGTTCACCTTCACGATCACGTGCCAGTGCCCACGCCGCAGCACCTGGCCGCCTGGCTGGAGGTCGAATTTGTCGGCCTTGAGGCCGCCGCTCTCGCCGAGCATGGCCCGTTCGTAGGCCAGGCGGTTTTCGAGGTGTGCGATCCAGCGGGCACGATGGGCGATGCCCCGCTGGTTCATGGCCACCGCCAGGGTCCTGGCCTGCTCGGCCGTGATGATGCCGTCCTGCAGGGCGGACCAGAAGCTCTGCTGCCCCTCGTACTGCGAGATGGGAGGCTCGCGCGGGTACTCCGAGAGCGGGAAGCACATGCTGTAGTGGTTGACGTTCACGATCGCCATTGCCCGCTCAAGGGTCAGCGGCTCGACCGCCCACAGCTTGAGAGCCTTTTCCGCCTTGTCGGTGTCGCGCTGGTAACCGCGCAACTCGGCTTCGAGCTTCTTGATCCTTCGGGCACGCACTGCAGGCTGCTCCAGGTATCGTGCGTGCGCGATGGCGCTGGCGGCGCGGTCCTGCCAATACTGGCTCGTGTCCCAGAGCTTCGTGGCTTTCCGCATGCCGCTCTCGATCTTCTCGGCGTCGCGCCGGGCGTGGCGCTCGGAGTGGTGGCCAACGAGAATGGGCTGGCCGAGGGGGATGCCGTCGGCGATTGCCGAGACTGACTTGCGAGCTTGCTCCGCGTCGGCGGCTCGCTTGCCTTGATAGGCAGAGAATCGGTCGGCACGCTGGGCGGCCCGGTCGGCGGGGCTTGTCTCCTCGTCGCCGATCTCGCTGGCTAGTTCGACGAGCAGGTCTTCACGGGCGGGAGTCCACACAGCGTAGAACAGGTCCTGCTTTGGTGCCCAGCCGAAACCGGCCGCCTTGACCTTGGCGTAGGTTTCGGCGTCGAGACGGGAGCTGGCGCGGAGACGGAGCTTGTCGTCAGCCGGATCGTAAGTGGCGTCGAACGTCGTGGTCACGGGGAGCCTCCCAACTCGTAGCCGTCGAGAATCTTGGCGGCCCACGCGGCGCGGCCGGGGGAGAACTGCTCGTCCTCGGCGAGGAAGGCTCTCTGTTGCTCTTCTGTCATGCGGCCCGGACGCAGCCGACCGGCGACGAATTCCAGGGCGCGGCGGATGTGGCTGGCGATGGGAGAGGGGGCCTCGGCCGTGGCGTGGGTGATGTCCAGCCGGGCTTCGTAGCGCTCGCCGTCGGCCCACTCGATGCGGATGGATGTCTTGTTGTGACCGATGGCGGGAGCTGCCTGGGCCATGACGTTGATGGCGTGCTCGGCGTCGGGCCAGGACAGGAAGGAGATGCCGAGCCAGGAGCGATCGGAGGATTCGGTCCAGGGGAAAGAGATGTTTTTCAGAGGAACGAGAGGAGCGGAAAAATGCATTTTGACACCTCGTTCTTCTAATATGCTACTATTCTGTCATGGTGTCTATAGTGACAAGGAAGAAACTCTGAAAGACAGCAAAGTCTTTTGCGCGAAAGTCAGCAAAACGCTATCGTCGCGGGGTGAAGAAGACACCGGAGAAAGCCAAAGACGACGAGAAGCTCGAAAAGGTCGGGCTCTACATGTCCGCCAAGGTCGCACACGAGCTACGCGTGGCTGCGGTCACGCACAAGAAGAAGATCTCGGCGCTTGCCGAGGAACTCATAGTCGAGGGACTCGCCCGTCTTGCTGAAAAGCGTTAGGAATGGGTAAAGAGAGTCTGGTTCCTGTGGAACAAGTCGAGCGGACGATTCTCGTCCTGCGAGGTCGTCGGGTGATCCTCGACTCGGACCTGGCCGCCCTGTACGGCGTGCCCGTCGGGATCTTCAACCGAGCGGTCAAGCGCAATGCCGCTCGGTTCCCGCCGGACTTTGTCTTCCAGCTCACCAGCGAGGAGAACGAAGCTTTGAGATTCCAAATTGGCATCTCAAACACTGGGCGAGGCGGCCGGCGCTACCTGCCCTACGCCTTCACGGAGCATGGCGCTGTCATGGCCGCTTCCGTGCTGAACTCCCCCAAGGCCGCCGAGATGAGCGTCGAGGTCGTCCGCGCCTTCGTCCGGCTCCGGGGATTCCTGGCCTCCCACCACCAGCTCGCCGCCAAGCTGGACAAGCTGGAACGCCACATCGCAACCCACGACAGCAAAATCGTGGCCCTGTTCGAGGCAGTCCGCAGCCTGATGGGGACGCCGCGAAACGACTACGTTACCGTTTCCGGGTTCCAGGGCAAGAAACCGGCTCGCCGATAGCGGCGCCGATACCAGTCGCCCGGACGATGGGTTACGATGCCGCCAGGCATGGCCCAGAACCTCGACGCTTTCATCGCGAAGTGGGCTGCTGTGGGCGCGGCCGAGAGGGCCAACAAGGACATGTTCCTGGCCGAGCTATGCGGCGTGCTGGGCGTGGCGCCGCCCAACCCTGCGATGGGCGACGCGGAGAGGGACACCTACGTCTTCGAGCGCGAGGCACGGCTCGCCCACGAGGGCGGGGAGACCACGATCGGGCGCATCGACCTGTACAAGCAGGGGTGCTTCATCCTGGAGGCCAAGCAGGCGTCGGGCGAGGGCTCCAGCAAGCTGGGCAAGGCCAAGCGGGGGACGCCGGCCTGGAACATCCTGATGAAGGAGGCATACGGCCAGGCGCTCGGGTATGCGCGCAGCTTTGACCGGCCGGAGCCGTTCATCATCGTCTGCGACATCGGCCACTGCTTCGACCTGTACGCCACCTTCGACGGGACCTCGAACTATCGCCCGTTCCCGAACGCACAGGCCAGCCGGATCTTCCTGCGCGACTTAGCCGAACACGCCGACACCCTCCGCCGCGTGTTCGAGGAGCCGCTGGACCTCGACCCGTCCAGACACTCGATGAAGGTCACGCGGGAGGTGGCGGCGCACCTCGCGGCCCTGGCCAAGAAACTGGAAGACGACGGAAACAATCAAGAGCTGGTGGCGCAATTTCTCATGCGCTGCCTGTTCACCCTGTTCGCCGAGGACGTGGGCCTGCTGCCGGAGGGCATCTTCACCAAGGCGCTGAAGGAGCAATGGCTTCCCCATCCAGCAGCGTTCCCGGGAGGTGTTGCGTCTCTCTGGCGCACGATGAACGAGGGCGGTGAGGTGTTCGGCGTGGTGGGCAAGATTCTGCGCTTCAACGGCGGCCTGTTCGCCAGCCCCAAGGCGCTCGCGCTGGACAAGAAGGCCTGGCGCTCCTGCTCCAGGCGGCAGAGTGCAACTGGGCCGACGTCGAGCCCGCCATCTTCGGCACCCTGCTTGAGCGTGCCCTCGATCCAAAGGAGCGCCACGCCTTCGGCGCGCATTTCACCCCACGCGCTTACGTCGAGCGCCTGGTCAGGCCGACCATCGAGGAGCCGCTGCGAGCCGACTGGGACGTGGTGCAAGCCCACGTCCGCCAGATAGTCGTCGCCTCCGAGCACGCCAGGACAACCAAGGCATCGAAGGACAAGCTCAAGGAAGCTGTCGCCGTCGTGCGCGAGTTCCACCAGCAACTGTGCCACACCCGTGTGCTCGATCCTGCTTGCGGCTCGGGAAACTTCCTCTACGTCACCCTCGACCTGTTCAAGCGCCTGGAGGGGGAGGTGCTCGTCTTGCTGGAATCGCTGGGCGAGACGCAGACCATGCTGCACATGGAGTCCGTGCGGGTCACTCCCGCGCAGTTCCACGGCATCGAGATCAAGCGCTGGGGAAAAGAGATCGCCGAGCTGGTTCTCTGGATCGGATACCTGCAATGGCACTTCCGCACCTACGGCAAGACCATCCGGCCGGAAGAGCCCATCTTGCGCGACTACAAGAACATCGAGTGCCGCGACGCCGTCCTGGCCTACGACGGCGCGCCCGAGCCTGTGCGCGATGAGAAGGGCAAGCTGGTCACCCACTGGGACGGCGAGAGCACGAAAACCAATCCCGTCACCGGCGAGCAGGTCCCCGACGAATCGAAGCGCGTCCCGGTCTACAAGTACAAGAACCCGCGCAAGGCGGACTGGCCCGAGGCTGATTTCATCGTCGGAAATCCGCCGTTCATCGGGAACTGGCGCATGCGCTCCGCCCTGGGCGAGGGGTACGCCGAGACGTTGCGGGCCACCTACCCGGAGGTGCCCGAGAGCGTGGACTACGTCATGTACTGGTGGGACAAGGCGGCCGAACTCGCACGGCAAGGAGCCGTCAAGCGGTTCGGATTCATCACCACCAATAGCCTCACGCAGGCTTTTGCCCGGCGCGTGCTCCAGCGCCACATGGACGCCACGCCTCCGCTCTCACTGGTCTTCGCCGTGCCAGATCATCCCTGGGTCGATTCGGAAAACGGCGCCGCCGTCCGCATCGCCATGACCGTGGCCATGAAGGGAGAACACGAGGGCCGCCTCTGCACAGTCATCAAGGAAACCGAGACGGGCGAGGGTTCGGTTGAAGTCCTCCTTCGGACAGAGACGGGAAAGATCCATGCAGATCTCACGACTGGAGCCAATGTCGCCTCGACGCAAGCCCTTCTCTCGAATCAGGGAATCAGTTGTCCTGGGGTGAAGTTGCACGGCGCCGGTTTCATCGTCACGCCCGAGGAAGCCGAAAAACTCGGACTGGGCCACAAGCCCGGCATCGAGAGACACATCCGCGACTATCGCAACGGCAAGGACATCGCCCAGCGACCGCGCGGTGCGAAGGTCATCGACCTATTCGGCCTGTCTGAGGAAGAACTGCGCAAGCAGTGGCCTTCCCTGTACCAATGGGTCTTCGAGCGCGTGAAGCCAGAGCGGGACGCCAAGGGATACTCGAAAGATGGCGCTGTCTACGCCCGCCTTTGGTGGCTCCACGGCAAACCTCGTCAGGAATTGCGGGCCTCCCTTCATCAGCTCCATCGCTTCATCGCGACGGTGGAAACCTCCAAACATCGCTTCTTCGTCTTCCTCGACAAGTCGATCTTGCCTGACAATAAGCTCGTGAACATTGCCCTCAGCGACGCCTACTATCTAGAGTCTGTCGGGAAAT
>PLNW01000157.1 GCA_003142855.1 Myxococcales bacterium | reverse complement strand
GCGCCGATGCTCTTTGCCTCCCGGTCAGGAACAACTAGGCGCGGGTCGATACCACACGCCAGTTCCCACAGGTCACGCCCACCGGAGATGCGCTTGTCGAGCCAATTTGGATCAGAAGCTGCAATCCGTCCGACGGTGCGAAGCCCAAGGTCTGACAACGCGGCCTCGGTTTTCGGACCCACACCCCACAGGCGTCCCACGGGCAACGGGGCGAGAAACTCGCGGGCCTTACCCGGTGGGACTTCCTTCTGCCCGTTCGGCTTGGCAACGTCAGATGCGATCTTGGCCACGAACTTCACCGATGCAATTCCAGCCGACGATGGTAGTCCCACGTCAGCTGCAATCCGCACCCGCAGGTCGGAAGCTATCTGGCTCGGAGCGCCGAACAGCTTCGCGGATGCGGTCACGTCCAAGAACGCTTCGTCGAGCGAGAGCGGTTCGATGAGCGGCGTGACCTTGCTCATGATGGCGAAGATGGCGTCGCTCGCCTCCTCGTACGCTGTCATGCGCGGCGGAACCACGATGGCATTGGGTGCGCGTCGCATCGCGACCGCCATGGGCATGGCCGAGTGCACCCCGAACGGTCTCACCTCATACGAGGCCGCCAGCACGACCCCACGCCGTGGGTCGCCGCCCACGATAACGGGCTTGCCGCGCAGCTCGGGAGAATCGCGCTGCTCCACCGACGCGAAGAACGCATCCATGTCCAGGTGGATGATGGCGGTGGGAGGCACGCGAAGAAACGGTAGTGCCTGCCGGAATGGGTTTCAATCCACGTTTCGCCCGGATTCCCCTCACCGACTGCATCACTCATCATCACACGGCGCATGCTCCGCCCGCTGGTGTGGCTGGCCTCAGCTACCTCTTTTGGATGGGCGCGGCCTTGCCGCCTCCGGACGTGGGCGCAGCTCCCTTCTCCTCGCCCGAGTTGTAGCGCCGGATAACTTCGTTGGTCAGATCGAGATGCGGCTTGGCAAACACGACGCCTTGGTTCTTGTCGAGAATCATGGTGAAATTCTCGGCCGCGGCGATCTTGGCGACGATTCTCTGCAGGCGCTCAATGATTGGCTGGGTCGCCTCGGCTTCCTTCGCGGCCATGTCCTGCTGGTAGCGCTGGTAGGTTTGCTGGATTTTGGCCACCCGTTCCTGCAATTCGGCTTCCTTCTGGCGAACGCTGTCGGCCGGCAGCAGGGTGCGTTTCTTGTTCAGATCCTCGATGGCCGTCTTGACCTCGTCCTGCTGCTCGTCGAGTTCCTTCTGCTTCTGATCGAAAACCCTCTTTAGCGAGGTACGGGCCTTGACCCCATCCTCGGTCTCGTAAAGAGCGCGCCGCACGTCCACGTAGCCGACCTTCACCTCCTGGGCTCGGGCGACGCCGAACCCCAAGAACAAGAAACAAAGTGAGGCCGTCAATTTGGTTCGCATGGCACCACATCAGGCTGGAACGTAGGTTGCTCAAACCTACGTCAGATCTTGCGATAGTCGACGAAATCGCCATCTGTCATCGAGCCAGCATCTGGCAAACGACCGCCAACCGAGGCTGTCGCTAGCCGGAACTCCCTCGGAGTTGTCTTGCGACGGCCGCTGGTGGCGTGAGACAGTGCGGCCATGGCGATCTTTTCTCGGTCACTGCCCACCCTGATCGCCCTTGCGTACGCGGTGCTGGTCGGCCAACCAGCGGTTTCCCAGACAGCAAGCAGGCGTTTAGCGGTATTGGGATTCAAAGGGAAGATCGCGGACGACGCGCTGGACACTATCGCGGACGCGGTTCGCGGCGGGGCTGTCGAGGGGTTGGCCGGGAGCGGGGTTGATGTCATGACCCGCGAGGACATGATGGTGTTGCTCAACAAGATAGGAACGAAGGGCTGCACGGAGGGAGACTGCGACGTGCAGACGGCGCGGAACATCCGTGCGGATTTCGCAGTGTCAGGTTCGGTGGTGCAAATCGATTCCGCCTTCGTGGTCACCCTGAAGCTGCACGAGACCAAGGGTGGCAGTCTGCTGGCCACGGACCAGATCGAAGCCAAGAGCCAGAGTGATCTCCTGCGCCAACTGCGTGAGCACGGTCGGAATCTCGTGACCAAGAACCTCGGGTCTCGCCCAGCGCCGCCGCCAATTCCGTCGGCGCGTCCCGAAGATGCCGAAGCACGGAAGACGATACCTCCTCCGCCCCGTCCGGCTACCCAGCCAGTGCGTGGCTGCGCAGCCAACCAGGTGTTCATCTCTGGCGGGACGTTCTCAATGGGGGATGACGAGCTGGACGCCGGGCCTGTGCACCAGGTGACTCTGGCAGCCTACTGCATGGACAAGACCGAGGTGACCGTCGCTGCCTTTCTCGCCTGCGTGCAGGCTGGCGGCTGTGACGCCCCGAGCACGGTGGAGTGGAAGAATTATGCGCCGGAAGACAAGACGAAATGGAGTCAATTTTGCACATTGGGGAAGATCGGCTTGGACCAGCATCCCATCAACTGCGTGGATTGGAATCAGGCCACTGCGTACTGCCAATGGACCGGTGGCCGTCTACCCACCGAGGCAGAATGGGAATATGCGGCTCGAGGCAACGACAGTCGCAACTATCCCTGGGGCAATGAGGAGCCGAATGCGACCCGGCTGAACGCTTGTGGTAGCGAGTGTGTATCAATGGGAAGGCAGCAGCTCGATGAGACCTGGAAGAGCATGTACGCCGGCAATGACAGCTGGCCAGTCACAGCACCCGTGGGCAGTTATGGCAAGGGCGCTAGCCCCTTCGGCGTTCTGGACATGGCGGGCAACGTCTGGGAATGGACCGCTGACAGATTTGCGGCCTATGGCGAAGAGCCAGTCGCGAACCCACAAAGATCCAAGCCCGATGCGCCCCACGTAATCCGTGGTGGGGGGTGGAACGACGATGACCCAGCCAGGGTCCGTGCAGCCATGCGCGTCGGGCTCACACCTGGTGTCCGCATCTTTGATCTCGGATTCCGCTGCGCACGTGCGGCCAAGATGTAGGCAGCGGTCTGGTAGATCTTCACACAGCCAAAGCCGCCCGCTTTTCAGTAGAATGTCGGCGAGAGGACATCGGATGAGCCGAGACACCTGTTCCCTGGCACGCATGTCCAGTTTCCGGACATTGAGGATATCCCATCTCGTTCTCGCTTGTTCGCTCGCGGCGAGCTGCACTGCCAGCTACACCTTCCGGTTCACAGCAGCGGAGATCGAGCAGTCGCTGAATCGCAAGCTGCCGGTAAGCAAGTCCAAGTTCTTGGTTCGTGCGACGGTGCAGAGCCTTGAGGTCGGCTTGTCGGAGAGGCCAGATCGCATCGTGCTGCGTCCACAGGTTGAGGTGAGCATCGCCGGACAAAGTGCGCTTACCGGACAAGCACTCGTCGAGGGTCAAATCCGGTACGCGCCGGATACGGGAGAGTTCTTCTTCGACGCACCCAAGATGGTCGAGGTCACCGTCGGAGGAATTCCCGAGTCGATGCGACAGCGTGCGGAGGATCTCATTGCAACATGCGCTGAGGCGTACTTGACCATCACGCCGGTCTATCGTCTGGAGCAGACCGACTTCAAACAGTCGCTGGCGCGAATGTTATTGAAATCGGTCAAGGTTCGCGACGGGCAGCTTCAGGTTGTGATCGGGATGCCGTGATGGATATGTTTGCATCTCGACGACCAGCGTGGCCGCATGACCAGACCCGAAGCACCACCCGCTGGCTCCCGGCCAAAGAACAGTCCACGCTCGTGCCAACCCCGCGCTAGACTGAGGCTGAGCCAACCCAAAGCGAGGAGATTCCATGTTCGTCGGCCACCTTGCCCTTGCCCTCGCCGCCAAGCGTGCGGTCCCCAAGGCCCCTCTCGGCTGGCTGATGGCGGCGGTCACCGCCCTGGATCTTCTTTGGCCGCTCTTCTTGCTCGCCGGCATAGAGCATGTTCGGGTGAGTCGAGGCGCTACGGCCTTCAACCCACTCGTCTTCGATTCTTATCCCTGGTCTCACGGCCTGCTCATGGCTTTGCTCTGGGGCACGCTGCTGGCCGTTCTGGGACGCTCGCGTGGACTCTCTCCCCGGATCTGTTACTGGTTGCTCGGCCTGGTCGTCAGTCATTGGGTCTTGGACTTTCTGACTCACGCGCCCGACATGCCCTTGTGGCCCGGAAGGTCGCCGCGTTTTGGCCTCGGTCTATGGAGTTCGATTCCCGGCACCTATGTGATCGAAGGCGCAATGTGGGTTGCGGGCATCGTGCTGTATATGCAGGGTCGGCGGGCGACCCGCTGGATCGGACCGCTGGCCTTCTGGTCGTTCGTCCTCATCTGCACTGCAATGTGGGCGACTGGGCCTTGGTCTCCGCCACCACCCAACGAACGATTTCTGGCTTGGTTCACCCTGGTGGGCTGGATCATCCTGCCCTGGACAGCACTCGCCGACCGCTACTACGCGCCGACTGCGGTGGAGCCAAGTACCTACGGCTCATCCGGGCTCTGAGTGACCCCCCCGGTGTGCGTGACCCAGGTTCACGGGGCCGGCAGCGAGCTGTTTCACAAGACTGTGGAGAGGACTGTGGACGGAATCAGGCTTTGACATCGCGTCCCAGATCGCACCAGCGTGATGCGTCTATCGCCTCCCGGATGCTCGGAATCCACCAGGCAGCTTCTTGATGCATCCTGTGCATCCGAAAAGCGGTACCATGTTCTCCGGGTCATGAAGGAACAGGATGTCAGACAGCGCATGGAGAGCTTCATGAAGATGCCCAGAGCGGCAGCTCTT
>PLNW01000016.1 GCA_003142855.1 Myxococcales bacterium | reverse complement strand
TTTTGAATCAGTAGTGCTAAGCAGGCCGTGGGACAGCAACTCGTTGTCCGAAGCGCTGCGACCGTCGGGCTCTTGTTGAGCCTCCAGGTTGCTTTCTTGCGCCTACTCTCAGGACATGAGATCAACTCTGGCCGAGCCATGCGAACCATCAAGCACTACTCGAACCGCAAACTCTATGACACCACGGAAGGCCATTATGTGACGCTGAGGGCGCTCGCGGCGCTCATCCGCCAGGGCGAGGAAATCCGGGTCGTCGACAAAGAGACGGGGCGTGACCTGACTGCGACTGTTCTCGCCCAGATCATCTTCGAGGAAGAGAGGCACCAACCGCATCTTCCCGCGGCGGCACTGCACCGGGTCATTCAGGCTGGGCGGATTCCGTAGCGTCGCCGCCGAGGGCCGGCCCCGCGAGCACGCTCAGCAAGTCCTCTTCATGACTCCGGCGTAGCGGCCGCCGGACGCTTGCAGAATCGCCTGTCTACTGCCGCACCTATGTTTCCGACGGAGCTACGGTGGTTTCTTCCAAACTCTTTCCACGCCTCTCGTTGATCCGCGCCGCGAGCGCGATGCTGGTCCTGAAGTGGGGCAGGCGCTTCGGCTTGACCTCGACGATCTGGCCGTTGCGAGGGTTCCGTCCCTTGAACGCACTGTAGCTCCGGACCTGGAAGGTCCCGAAACCACGAAGTTCGATCTTCTCGCCTCGGCGGATGGACTGCTTCAGGCAGTCGAAGATGGTGTCGACCAGCAGTTCGGCCCGAGATCTGATCATCTGCCTCGTTTCGCAGATGCGCTCGATCAGGTCCGCTCTGGTCACGCCACCGGCCCCGTGCCTACCTAAGCGATAGCGCCAGCTTCAGCCCGGCCGCCACACCCTTTTCATGCGTCACCTTCTTCACGCGGGCGCGTTCCGTGGGTTTGAGTCGCCGCATCGTGCCCAAGTACCGCCCCTGGAGCTTGCGGGCTCTGGCCAGCTTTGGGGTGGCCTTGACGGGGCGACGCGCGGTATTTGCGACGGGCGGCTGCTTGATCGTCGCCAGCGCCGATCCTACCGTCGGCATGGCCTCGGTGTTGGCCATGGCGGACGCGACCACGCTTTGGATCCGGCGGGCGACATCCGCTTCGACCAGGGCGACGAAGCGAACGACGAAGTCTTGAACGAGGGCTTCCATTTCGGGGCTTGGCATTTCGGCGCGAGTATAGCGGAAGTTGGTGGCGTGGGTTGCAATCTGAGCGCAGGGCCGCCGCAACCGCTTTTCGCCGAGGGAACAGCCCCGCTCGCTATTTTCTTTCAGTCCCGGTCAACCCGTCTGCGGCGTGCCTGGACGCCTCGCCGCAGCGCCAGGATGCTGAGAACGAGCAATGGCCAGAACCCGGCCGGAGCCGTGTTGCCTCCACCGACCACACATCCACAACCGCCGGACGGCTTGTCGGTCGCGGCCATGCCATCGGCTCTGGCGCCGTCCCGTGCGCCCACCAAGCCACCGTCTCTTCCGGCCACCATGGCATCGCTGAAGCTGCCCGTCGTCGCATCTGCGAGGACGACTCCGCCATCGGAGACCACGGAGACAAGGGCGGACCGTCATGTGGTTTCCATCCCTTGCCTGCGATTCACCAAGTGGTCATCAGCGGCGTCTGCGCTCCAGGTCGATGTGGGTCGCCGCGTTGCCGCCCCCTCGTGTCCACGAAATCGAACGCAGGCAGTTCCGCGAGCCCGTAGGCCTGAAGACTCAGACCGTCCAGGTTCGCGAAGACGCGACTGCGGAAAGCCTTCTTGATCTTCGCGCACAGTGGGGCGGGCAAGCCCTCGGGCGGGGGCAACCGTATCCGCCGCAGGTACTGCGCTTGGAAACGCAGGTAGCCGCCGCGCATCTTCACGGCGTAGGACCAGACAAAGAAGAGCGCCACGCGGGAGCTGAGCAAGCCGCCGAGCACTTCGAGATCCCAGTGGTCGGACGTCACGAAGTACAGGTTGTGGTGTGGGTGGAAGCGGCCCTGGTCGAAGACCACCTCGTTGGCGCCCGCGATGTCGGGAATCAGCAGCTTGGGCGTGCCGACCAGCTTGGGGTACACGCGATCGATGGTGCGGAACCAGCTCGCCGGGGCCTTCTTGGCCACGTGGCGCTTCCGGATGGCGGGTGCGTGGGCCTTCAGGTAGCGGGCCAGCTTGGGGTAGTCGTGCAGGTCGACCAGGCCGCCCTCGTCGCGAAAGGTGTTGATGACGAATCGGCCAGCATCGCGGATGTGGCCGCGTTCGATGTCGTCGCGCATGACCAGCGGCACCAGTCGCTCGGACTCGATGTCGGCGTCCTTGCCCACGATGAAGACCTGATCGCAGCCGGTGGCCACGCCGATACCGACATGGGCCAGGCCGCCGTGCTCAATGGGTGCGAACTTGGTCTGGAGCAGGCGCAGCGTCTCGCTTTGCTCGGGCGAGGTCACGATCCAGGGCGCGTCGCCCTCGAACCAGGTCGGGCAGAATTCGACCGTATCAGCACCGTGGCGGCGTCCACCACGGACAGCCGCTCGGATCGCCTCGCACTCGGCCGGGGCGCCGGTGGCCATCCTGGCAACCATGACGGGACCCGTGGACTGGCGGCCGATGGAGAAGATGGCGGGATAGGCGCTCACTTCCGACTCGGACGGCGACGCCTGGTGAAGATCGACGTAGGACTGGACGTGGTACTTTTCGGCGACCAGTCGCCGCAGTGGCGCGCCGTAGCGGTTCAGCGTCCAGCGGTCCGCGCACACGAAGGCCAGAACCCCGCGCGGCCCGAGCAGGTCGAGCCCGCGCTCGATGAAGGCGACGTACAGGTCGGCGCGGTCATAGATGGACTGGTAGCGGGCGTGGTACTCGGCCTGCAACGCCGGTGCGATCTGCTCGATGCGAATGTACGGCGGGTTGCCGACCACGGCATCGAACGTGCCTTGCGCCGGGGCCAGCAGGAAGTCGCCCTGCCGAACCCACGTCTGGGCAAGGCGAGCAGCGGTTTTGTCGTCGGCGCCGTGCAGTCGGAGTGTCTCCACCACAGCGGCGTGCGTGATGGCCACGTGCTCCTCGTCGATGTCGAACGCGCGGACACAATCGGCCAGCTTGTCCGGCTTCACCCTGGCTGCCTTGGCCGCCGTCATCAGCCGCCCGATCGCCGGCACTAGGAACGCGCCATGACCGCACGCAGGCTCAAGCAGGCGCATCCGAGCCAGATCCCGATCCTGCGCGTAGCCCGCCAGATCCAGGATCAGCTCGACCATGTGGGGCTTGGTCAGCACCACACCATGGATCTCGCCCGACGACCGGCGCCCGTACTCGTACGCCTCTTTCGGAAAGCTGATCGGGAGGTGCATGGAGAGCTGCATGGATGCTACTTGATGGCCGCCAGGTGGAAACTAGCTGAGTGAGACCAGCACGGATTGGTCTGCCGCTCGACGTCAGATACGCCGCACCGAGCTGGTTCGCAGCGGGAGTGGTGATTGCGGGGCTGGGGTGGCGAAGACGGCCCAAGGGGTGATGGCGGCTGTGCCGACACACGCGGCCTCACCGTCCGAGCCATTCCTCGGCCGACACGGCAGCCGTCAACGACGACTGCAAATCGGCCTGCCTCCTGTGCTGGAAAATCCTTGCCTTGACCCGCAGCACGAATGGCGCTCTCTGCGCCCTATTGGAAGCTCGACAGCACGCGTTTGATGATATCGCGTTCCCGCTGCGATGCCCTACTCCATAGTCTGTCCAGGAGCCGGTGCATGGCTGCGGACGCGGCCGGTGCTTCCCCCTTTCCCGGTGACAGTCTCTCCGCGATGTCTGTCCAGGCCCAGTCGAGCGCAGCAAGCAACCGGCCGAGAGTCTCCATGCTGACGGCAGAACGCCCGGATTCCAAGGACCGGAGATATCGTGGGCTCATCTCGCACTGGGCGGCCGCTGCCTCCTGAGACAGGCGCAACTCCTCCCTTCGGGCACGGAGAATGGTTGCGAGTTGACGGCGGATCGGCGCGGCTGCTCCCATGACGGGTGGGCCAAGGATCGCCGTCCCTAACAATTTGCACGAGGCGCCAGCTAGCCTATTGTTAGGCTCTTTATAGCCTGATATGGTTCCGAGACGGAAAGCCGATTGGCTCGGTAGGTCACGCGCAGCGAAAGGTGTGCCATGTTCATAGACAAACGGGTCAGGTTTCGAACGCTCGCAAGTCTCTTGATGGGCTTGGCCGGTTGTTGGGCGACCGGCGCCGCCGAGACAATCCGTGAAAACCGGAACGGTGGGCTGGTGCGGTATACGCCCGGTCACGATGGGATGCTCGGTTTGTTCAGCGCGGAGGACAAGGCCCTCGAAAAGGCCCGTGCGGAAGCACAGAAGAACTGTGGAACTCGCGGTTTTGAGGTCGTCGAGAAAGGCAAGGTGATGGTGGGACGCGACACGGTCGAAATCGACGGCGGCGCGAGCAAGAGCGGCAAGAGTCGTGCAGACGCGGTCGAGGATAAGGCTGAGGCTTCTGCCCGAGTTTCCACGATCAAGGGTCGCGAAGAACGGCGCCTCCGGTACATGTGCAAGGACGCGCCAACGGGCTATGACCCGCCGCCAATCGACTTGAACGCGATAAGCGAGACGGCGCCGAGCAGACCGGCCAGCATCAACATCACAACCGGAAGGTGAGCCCTGCGCGCGGGCCCCGAGGGCTGAACTGGTGATGTCGAGGGACAGCGAGAAGGATGTTGCGTCGCTCGCCTGCTGTGGCCGACAACGATTCTTCAACATCGAATGCTGGGTGTACGGGAAGCTGGGCGGCGACGACCTGAAGGCCGCTCTCAAGGCCCACGGAATGCAGGAAAGCAGATTGAGCCAGTGTGCCTCGGAGTTCCGTCGACAGAAGAAGGCCTGGAAAGCCCTTTTGGCGCGCTGGTTGATTCCCGACAAAAACGATCTGAAGGGAAGCCAATAGCCGATGTCTCCTCGGCAGCGGCGAATGTGGCGCTGCTCCTTCGCCGGCGCCAAGGTCGCGGTTCTACTGTTGATGTCGCGCTCCTTTCCCGCGACGGCGGCGCCGAGCGACCAACCCTACCCAATTGGTGAACTGGCCAGCACCATGGGCGGCGCGGCCGTAGCCATCACGCACGATGGGACCGCACCCTGGTACAACCCGGCCGGCCTCGGCCGCGTCACAGACGAAGGGATCTCGGCTACCCTCAACGTGTACGGGTTGCAGATCGAACGAACCAAGGGCTTCGTTGACGGCCTCGATTTGGCCGGAACGAAGACCGCGATCTTCCCTGGTTCCGTCGGGTATGTGAAGCCGCTGGGTGTTTTCGGCAATGGCATCCACCACGCCGTCGGACTGGCCCTGGTGGTACCTGACTTCGCCCGTCACGAGGTGGCGCTCGACGAACAATCAGGGGGCTACGAGTTCCACATCCGAGAGCGTTTGCTCGAACAGACCCTGTGGATCGTCCCCGGTTGGGGCGCCTGCTTTGGTCCTCGGCTATGCGCGGGCGTCTCTTTGCAAGTGGGCTACTGGAGCTCCACCGGGTTGTATTCGTTCTTCGAGCAGGGGACCGCTGACGTGCTGCCCACCGGGGCAGATTCGACTGTCGAGCAGAATGACTTCTCGGCGGTCGAAGCGGGGATGTCGGTCGGCGTCCAGTACAGGGCAAGCGATAGCACTTGGATCGGCCTCAGCGTGCGATCGCCGGTGATGACCGTCTGGGGCAGTGGAAGCATCCTGTATATGGACGCAAACATCGACCCTGTCGGCTTGGTACGGCGCGCCAACGACAACCAGGTCAAGATCGACGAGCGCCTCCCGCTGAACATGCGCCTCGGTGTGGGAGTCGACTTGCAAGACTGGCTGCTAGCAGCGGATGTCAGCCTCTCCCTGCCCCAGTCCACGTACCAGAGCGTTCGGGCACAGGACGGAAGCACAAATCTCATAGCCCGAGATGCCAACGGCACTCAGGTCGGCGACCCGATCGATATCTCAGTTCGGCAGGGACGGTCGACGGTGGTCAACGTGAGCCTCGGCGCTCAGTACCGACTGAGCCCCAAGACCGCTTTTCAGGCCGGCTTTTTCACGGATTTTTCGGGGCAGCCGTACGCCCTCATCGACGAGTTGCACCCACACATCAACCGCTACGGAGTAACCGCAGGCGTCTCCTTCAAAGGAACAAGTTCAACGACGACTATCGGCCTGATCGCGACGATCGGGACCGGGCGATCTTACGGAATCAATGACCAGAACCAACAGATCAATGCCGATGCGCAATCCGAGGCCATCTATTTCACCCTCGGTGGCAGCACGCGTCTCGGAGATCCGCCCGAGAAGACGGCGCCGGCCCCACCAGCAGAGACCGAGTCCGTCGAGAAAGCTGCCGAGCCCCGACCTGCGACCTTGACCCCTGGGGCCGAACCGACAGAAGCACCGGAGAAACCAGCGGGCGATGTCAAGGCTAGACGGAAACTGAAGATGAAGGGCAAGATGCCGCGTCGGACAGAAGACGGTCAGCCGTGATGCCCACGACGATCAGGGAAGCAGAGGCCGGAGATGAAATCTTGGAGTCGACGTCCAGATGGTCAGCGAGCGTTCGCCTCTGTCCCCATGGCGACGCTGCCGAGCCGCCGCCGGCGCCGTCGACCGCGACGAAGGCGGAGCGTCCGGGCAGCCGGATCTCCGCTATCCTGTCCTCGCCACGGCCGGGCCAGGCGTCCTCTATCCTCGTCGAGCAGGCCAGCGTCATCCGTCCGTCCGCCGAGGCGCCCGGAAGCAGGGCCGATCCGGCGATATGCCGAAAACGCGCTCGCCGTCGAGCGCCCTGAAGACCTTGAATCTCTCCGAGGGCAGCTCCAGCACCCCGAACGTAGCCGGGCGGAACTCGTCGGGCACAATGAGCGGGCCGGCCTGCCGGTAGACGTAGGCCTTCCCGCAGCAGGCGCCGGGGTTCAGAATCTTGCCGGGCGGGCCGTTCACGACCAGCTCGAACTCCACGTGCGTGTGCCCCACTATCAGAACGTCGGCGTGAGCTTGTTCCAGCAGCCGGTGCCGCAGCTCCGGGCCGGTCCTCTCCTTCTCGATTCCCTCCATGTCGCTCCCCGGTCGGGCATGCCACATCGCCACGCGGATGCCCTCCAGTTCGCCTTCCCAATGGCCGGGCAGCGTGGCCAGCCAGGCGAGGGCCTCCCGCGAAAGGTCGATGCCGCCGCCGACATAGTCGGCGATATTACAGGGCTCGAAAAAACTGCGCACGTCCTTCCGCCGACGGCGGCGCTCAAGCGCCCAGCGTTCGTGGTTGCCTTTGATACAGATCACGTTCTTCTCGGATTTTAGGCGCTGGATCACCTCCTCCCCGAACGGCTCCATCTCGATCAGATCTCCGGCGCAGAAAATTGGGTCGCACCCCATCCCGTGGAGGCGGCCGAGGGCGGCGTCGAGGGCGAAGATGTCGCCGTGGATGTCCGTCAGCACGCCGACGAGCCTAGACAAGCCGTATCCCCTCGGTGGCGACCGCGTAATGAGGGGTGCCGAAAGCTTCCTTCCATTCGTCGAACGTGGCTTCGTCGGCCAGGTACAGGACGATTTCCTTGTGTTCGTCGTCGTGGCCGCCCAGTGCCTCGTGTATCGCCCCGGTCAAATCGGCGGTCTCTCCCGCCCAATCCTTCGGCATCTTCTCCACGATCACCAGGATGTAGATCTCATCCCGGGCGGTGGCGTCGCCCCGGGCGTAGGAATCGAAGAGGTACGCCTTCGCCTTGCGGTCGGCCAGGGCCTTCGTGACGGCATCCCGGATTTGGGCCAGCGTGAGGACGCCCCGGCCCAGCCGCGCCCACCGCGCGGTCGCGGCCCGGCGTGCGATGCGCGAGCGCTGCTCGGCGCCGAATGAGAGCACCTGCGGCCTGCTCACCGCGCGTCCTCCTCGGGAAGGTTCCGCACGCCCCACCACCAGCCAGCGAAGAACACGATCACGACCACGGGACCGAGGAGGTAGTTCACCGCCACGGCGCCCAGGGCGACCTTAGCCGCGAACCGCGCTAGCTCCGACGCTGCCCTGGCTTCGAGGTCTTCCATGCTTTCACCAGGCGGTCACACACGGCCGCCTTCCTGTTCTCGCCTGATTTCTTGAGGTGCTCGGACAGAGCTTCGAGCGCCTCGACCAGGTCGTCCTTGGCCGCCGCCGCCGTCGGGCCGACACCGTACACGCCACGAACGGATGGCGCCTTGGCTGACCAGATCCCATCCTCCAGCCAGAAGACGAAGTGGTACCTGTGGCTGTAGGGAGTTTGTGGCTTGTCCTCACGAGGGCCGAGCCCGAGCCTCTCCCACATCTCCGCGCTCGGGATCGCACGTTCATGCCCGGCCTCGAATTTGGCGAGTCGGCGCTCGGCAATTTTCGCGAGGCGAGCGTCCGACCGGGCTTCCGCCGCCGCTCGGGCGGCTTTGCGCTTGCTCCTGCGCCTGCCCTCACGCAGGAGACGGTTGATCTCCTTGATTGAGAGGCGGTCCCGGTCGCGCAGTCGCCTCTGGGCTACCAGCAAGCCTTCGTCGTCCGCCAGTTTCGTCAGGAGGGCGGGGGCGTCCTCGCGGACGAAATTCCAAATCTCCCTCGGGGTCATTTCCAGATCTCGCGGAAAGCCCGTCCTCTTCTTGAGCTTGACGAGGGCCTTCCAGTCGACATCCCGATGCCGCCTCCTGACGCTGGCTGGCTGGCGGGACGCCGCCTCTCCGATCTGATGTATGTGGTGCAGGGACGCCGCCTGGCGCGACCAGCTCGCCTTGAAGGCGGCGAACCCCATGCCCTTCAGGCACCCCGGGAGGTTCAGGCAGGCCACGAGGATGTCGTTGAACCAAGTTGTGACCGGCTTGCGGGGGAAGCCCAGCTCTCCGCCCCAGGGCTTGCGGGATTTCTTCATGGCTTCCTCTTCGCATAGTCGATCTGACGGCAGGGCTCGCACCGGACGGAGATCCAATGGCGCCGCTTGTCGCGAATGCCGGGCTGGCCGCACACCTCGCACGTCCGCATGGACTCCTCGGCCGCCTCGTCGAGCGCGGCATCCGTTGCCTCGTCGAGGCGCGGGTCCGACGAAGCGGCGCTGTCGCAAAAATACACGGTCAGCCGGCCCATCTTCTCCTTGAGTTGCCAGACGTGGAGATTCGGATCGGCGGACAGCCTCACGGAGAGGCGGTCGACGATGTCGAACCATCCGCCGCCGATGTCAAAGCCGTCCTGGGCGAAGCGGCTCGCCTGGTTCGTCGGCGCGACCCATGCCTCGCGGAAGAGAAGAGGGTAGCGTTCGAGGAGGGCCAGGACGTGGGCGGCGGTCATGTCGAGCCGGTCCTGCTTGCTCGAGGCGGCGAGCAGCTTGGCCCGTTCGTGGACGGTCTTGGACCGAAAGTCGGCGTACTCTTCCCATCCTGCAGGGATCTTCACCGCTTCCTGCCCTTTCGCATGAACACCAGTGTTTGGAGCGCAGACGCGGCTTCGCCCACTGTCAGATTGTGGAGCAAAAGGGAGGCCCACTCGCCGTCGCAGTCGACCGAGCCTATAAGGCCGCGCAGCTTCTTCGAGCGCTCGAAGAGAACCCGACCGCCAATCCATCTAGGAATGCAGTCGGCACCAGCTCCGGCGATCCTAGCACTACTGATTCAAAAA
>PLNW01000089.1 GCA_003142855.1 Myxococcales bacterium | reverse complement strand
TGAATCAGTAGTGTTAGGCACGTAGTCCAGGTCACACGCCGGGTCGGGATGACAGTAATTGATAGTCGGCGGAATGACGCCGTCACGCAGGGTGAGCAGTGTAGACACCAGCTCCAAGGCGCCGGAGGCGCCCATGGTGTGGCCGAGCATGGACTTGTTGGCGCTGACCGCGAGGTTGGCGGCATGATCGCCAAACGCCGCGCGCAGCGCCCTCGTCTCGGTCTCGTCGTTCAGTCTGGTCGATGTGCCATGGGCGTTGACGTAGTCGATGTCTTCTGGCCGCAAGCCCGCGGAATGCAGCGCACGCAGGATAGCCTCGCACTGACCCGGACCCTCGGGCGCGGTCAAGTGGCTGGCGTCGCTGCTGGCGCCGTAGCCGACGATCTCGCCCCAACAGCGCGCTCCGCGTTCCCGTGCATGCTCCAGCTCCTCCAGAACCAGCATGCCGGCGCCCTCGGACATCACCAGGCCATCGCGATCTTTGTCAAAGGGCCGACTGGCTTGCGCTGGCTCGGAATGCTGCGAAAGCACGCGCAGCTGTGTCCAGCCGGCCAGAACACTGCCACAGATGGGAGCATCCGCTCCGCCAGCCAGGACCACCGCGTCTTCGCCGTAGCGAATGCGCCGAAATGCCTCGCCGATGGCCACCGCGCCCGACGCGCACGCCGCCGCCACTGTGTGGTGACTGCCCCCCAGTTTGAACTGGATCGACAGGTTGCTCGACAGGGAATTGAACATGTTGCGGGGAACTGACAAGGGATGCATCTTGCGCCAGCCGCGCATGTAGAAGGCGTCGTAGACATCCTGCAGGCCCTGCATCGCCCCAAAGGCCGAGCCCACCATGACCGAGATGGGGCGTCTGTGCTCGGCCAAGGCGCCCAGGCCGGCCGACTCGAGAGCCAAGCCGCCCGCCAGCAGGCCGATGTTGGTCGAGAGGTCGTTGCGACGGATGAGCGTGGCGGGAAGAAACGGTGTCGTCGTGACGTCAGCGACCTGCCCGCCAAAGTGAATGGGAAAGTCGGATGTGTCGAGGCGGGTTATCGGCGCAATACATGATTGGCCAGCCAGCAACGCCTGCCAGAAGTTTTCCACGTCGTGGCCAAACGGCGTGACCACGCCAATTCCCGTCACTACAACGCGCCGACGCTCAGGGCTGGCATAGGCTGGGCCTGCCAATTCGTTGTAGCGGCTGCCCCCACCCGGCCCAGAACACGGCATTTGTGCGAGAGCCATGGTCGCAGCGTAGAACACCGACGGCGGCCGATGGGTGACAGCTCAGGAACGAAGGCGCGAAGACAGTGCAACATTAGACTGCTTGCGCCACTGTGGATTCGCTTGCGAATAGTCGCGGTTGCGCCGCACGGGTTGGGGCCGTTGCATTCTTGTCACATTGGTCCGGCGACGCGCTGCTAGTTTCTGGCCCGAGGGTGACCCCATGACGTTCAATTCTAGAGTCCTTGTCCTTGGTATTCCTGTGGTCCTACTACTCGCCTGTGGCACTGAGTCCAGCACGCCGCTCGTCCTGCCGGATAGCGGGATGGCGGTGCCCACGGTCGATGCGGGAGACGCGCAGGCCCCGGGTGACGTTGCAGTGCAACCCAACACGGACGCCGGAACGCAGCCCGACGAAGGGGTCGACGGGCAAGCTGACGCGGATTCCGGAACGCAGCCAGAGGCGGGTTCGCCCACAGGTGTGCCGTGGACTTTGATCGCCTTGCCAGACACCCAGTACTACTCCTCCACCTACCCGCAGATCTTCGACGCCCAGACGCAGTGGATCGTCGACAACAAGACAGAGCGCAACATTCTCTACGTGGTCCACGAAGGCGACATCGTCGACAACGACGTGGACGACCAATGGACCAATGCCTCGCACAGCCTGCACCTGCTCGACCTCAACGTGCCCTATGTCTTGGCTATGGGCAACCACGACTACCCGGGAGCCGGGGGCGCATTCAGTCGCGACACGACCCTTTTCGACAAGTACTTCTCGCTGACCAGTCTGGACTGGCAGCCCACATTCAAGGGCACCTACGAGCCCGGAACAGCCAGCAACAGCTTCCATTTGTTTGAGGCCAACGGTCAGACGTGGCTTGTCGTGTCCTTGGAATTCGGCCCGCGGGACGCCGTACTCGCCTGGGCCGACAGAGTCCTCAAGGCGAATCCGTCGACGAACGCCATCGTGCTCACGCACGCCTATTTGTACTCGGACGGCACGCGATTCGATCACCTGACCCGGACCGATCAGGCCTTCAACCCCCACACCTATGGCGTGGAAGCACTGGCCGGTGGCGTAAACGATGGCGAGGAGATCTGGCAGAAGCTGATCGTCAGCAACCCGAACGTGCGCATCGTGCTATGTGGGCACGTCCACGCCGAGAGCCACCTGACCAGCACACGCGACGCAGGCCCGCCGGTGCACCAAATCTTGGCTGACTACCAGGATGACGGGCAAGGCGGGGATGGCTACTTGCGCATCATGACCTTCCAGCCCAACGGCGCCATCAACGTGAGTAGCTATTCGCCCTACCTGAAACAATACCGCACCGACGCCGAGAACCTCTTCACGCTGTCGCTTTGATGAGGGCAAGACCCCTGCGCGCCAGGCGGCTCTATCGGCTGGGCCTTCGAGCCCACACCGTCTTTGCTCTCTTGGTTCTCGTCTGCGTTTGCAAGAAAGGCGCGGTCCCGCCTTCGCCACCCTCGACCCGGGCCGAGCTGCCACCGCGCGAGGTGAGCAAGGATTCGGCGCTGCTCTTTACCTACGTCGAACCGAGCGGCATGTTTGCCACGACCGACAGGGCCGAGAAGGTGCCTGAAGTGGCCCGGCGAGTGGTGCGAGTCATGGGCCAGGCCAGGGGCGCAGTCCAGCGGCGGAACAATGCCAATGTCGAGGTCATCGACCTGCGCGAATTGCTCGCCAAGGGCAAGACATCGCCGCGGGTGATTTCGCGCGAGGCGTTCGAGACCGGCGCGCTGGCACAGTTGCCGCCCGGCGATTCCTGCCCGCTGGCAGGTCCGCACCGCCCATCTCTGCGCGAGAAGGCCGAACGGGAGGGGCCCCCGGGCGAGCCGCCCATTGTGATCCTTTACAGCACACCGTGGTGCGAGGCCTGCCAGGCAGCGCGCCGGTACCTGATTTCCAACCTCATTCCTTTCGTTTCCAAAGACATCGAGAATGACCCTTCCGCTGCTCGCGAGCTGCAACAGAAAGCCTCGCCCTTCGGAATTTCCGCGGATCGGGTGCCCATCCTCGACGTGCGCGGTCGCTTGTTGGTCGGATACGACGAGACGCGAATGGATGGATTTCTGGCCGACTGGTAGCAGGTACACTCTCAGGAAAAGTCGCTGCGACTCATCCGCGAAAAGTGGCGCACATCCTCGCCGGTCACGATGAAAATAACCCGCTCGGCCACATTCGCGGCGTGATCCCCGATCCTTTCGATGTACTTGGAAATAGCCTGAACGCGGGTGGCGCGAAATATGTTTTCCGGGCTCTCGCGCATGCGGCTCAGGATGTCGTTGAAGATTTGCGAGTAATAGGCATCGACGACCTCGTCCTTGTCGATGACCCGGCTGGCACGGGCAACATCCTGGCTCCTCAGCGCCTCCAGCGCCTCCGTCAACATTTCGCGCGTCGTGACCATCATTCGCATCAGATCCTCATAAGGGATCAGCGGTGGTTCGCGCCCTAGCTCCACCACCCGCCCCGCGATGCTGACACCCAGATCGCCGATCCGCTCCAGATCGATGACCAGCTTTAGCGCCGAGGTCAGGAGCCGCAGGTCATCGGCCACCGGTTGCCGGCGCGCGAGGATCTCCAGACAGAGGTGGTCTATTTCCAATTCCATGGAGTCCGTCTCCTCGTCCCCGACGATGATCCGCTCGGCAAGTTCGCTGTCGCCCGCCAGCAACGCCCTTCCGGCCGACTCCAGAACTCCGTCCACGTGCCGCCCCATCTCGGAGATCCGCTGCCGGACGGACTCCAGCTCCGCTTCAAACTCCTGGCTGGTATGCTGACGCAGGCTCATCCGAACCTCCCTGTGATGTACTCCTCGGTCTGTTGCTGTGCCGGCTTGGTGAACATTTTCTTGGTGTCGCCGAACTCCACCAGGTGGCCGAGATACATGAAGGCCGTGTAGTTCGAGACGCGCGCCGCTTGCTGCATGTTGTGGGTCACGATTGCGATGGTGTAGTCCTTCTTGAGCTCGGTGATGAGTTGCTCAATTTTCTGCGTCGAGATGGGATCCAGCGCGGAGGCCGGTTCGTCGAGTAGCAGGATGTCCGGCTTGACGGCCACGGCACGCGCAATGCACAGCCGCTGCTGCTGTCCGCCCGACAGAGCCGTTCCATCTTGGCGTAGCTTGTCCTTGACCTCGTCCCAGAGGGCAGCTTTCTCCAGCGCCCATTGCACGCGCGCCTCCATGTCGGGGCGCGAGAGACGTTCGTAAAGATGGACGCCGAAGCTGATGTTGTCTTGCACCGACATCGGGAATGGTGTCGGCTTCTGAAACACCATCCCCACCTTGGCGCGCAGCAGGTTGACGTCGTCCGCACGCTCGAGAAGGTTGCGGCCGCCGAGCATGATTTTGCCGGTCGCGCGTTGCCCGGGATAGAGCTCGTAAATGCGGTTCAAGGCTCGCAGCAGCGTGGATTTGCCACAGCCGGATGGGCCGATGAATGCCGTGATCTGGCGGTCGTAAATGTCCAGGTCGATGTCGTGCAGCGCCCGGTACCTGCCGTAGAAAAAGCTAAGGCTCCGGATCTCCAGCTTGGGGCTCCTGGCGGGCGCGGCGGTTTTGGCCGGGACGCCGGCCGTCGGGCGCGGGGAGGCCTCGGCGTGCGCGGGGACCGAAGGTTCGTTGCTCGTGGATGAAGCTTCCGGTGATTCCATATTTCGACTCATGATCTCGTGCGCCTCAGGAGCATCCTGGCGGCGATGCTGATGATAAGGATGGTGACGGTGATGAGCAGCGCGCCGGCCCACGCCAGGTGCTGCCAGTCTTCGTACGGGCTCATTGCGAACTGGAATATGACCGCCGGCAGGTTGGGAAACGGCCGGCTCATATCGGTGCTCCAGAATTGGTTGTTGAGGGCGGTGAACAGCAGGGGCGCGGTTTCGCCGCTGATCCTCGCCATACCGAGCAACACACCGGTCATGATCCCCGGCAGGGCGCTACGGTAGACGATGACGATGGTGACCTTCCAACTCGGCGCTCCGAGCGCGGCCGCCGCCTCACGCAAGCCGTCCGGAACCAGGCGCATCATGTTTTCGGTGGTGCGCACGACGACCGGCAAGACGATCAGCGCGAGGGCCACCGCGCCCGCCCAGCCGGAGAAATGCCCGACTCGCAACACGATGAGGCCATAAACGAAGACGCCGATGATGATCGACGGGGCGCTGAGCAGGATGTCGTTGACGAACCGGACGATCGAACCCAGGCGCGACGTCCGGCCGAATTCAGCCAGATAGGTTCCGGCGAGAACACCGGCAGGCGCACCCATGCCTACGCCTACGATGGTGAGGATTACACTGCCCACGATGGCGTTCGCCAACCCGCCGTTCGCTCCGGGGGGCGGCGTGGATTCGAGAAACAGCCGCGGGCGGATCCATTGCAGGCCGTTGCCAAACAGTGTCCACAACAACCAGAAGAGCCAGAACAACCCAAAGAGCGTTGCCAGAATCGACAGCGTCAGGCCGACCCAATTCACAACCCGGCGGCGTGTGTAGAGGTTCAAGTTCTCTCCCCCTCGCGCGCTCGCATCTTCATCAGCATCAAGCGCGCGGCGATGAGCACGATCAGAGTCAGCACGAAGAGAACCAACCCCAGCGCGAGTAGCGACGACGTATAGAGCGGCGTGACGGCCTCGGTAAACTCATTGGCCAACGTGGACGAGATGGTGTTTCCCGCCATGAACAGCGACAGGTGAACATCGTGGGCGTTTCCAATGACGAAGGTGACGGCCATGGTCTCGCCCAAAGCCCGACCAAGGCCGAGCATGATGCCTCCGATCACGCCGACGCGTGTGTACGGCAACACCACCCGCCACACCACCTCCCAGGTCGTGCAGCCGAGTGCATAGGCCGATTCTCGCAGGGTGGCCGGCACCGTCTCGAACACATCGCGCATCACCGCCGCCATGAACGGAATGATCATGATGGCCAAGATGAGTCCAGCCGTGAGCATACCGATGCCCATGGGCGGGCCTTGAAAAAGCAAGCCTAGAATTGGCCACGACCCGAGATGGTTCGTGAGCCAGGGCTGCAGGTGCGCTGCGAAGACCGGCGCGAACACGAACAGTCCCCACATCCCGTAAATAATGCTGGGGATGGCCGCCAGCAGTTCGATGGCCACGCCGATGGGTCGCTTCAGCCAGCGTGGCGCGAGCTCGGTGATCACCAAAGCGATGCCGAAGCTGACCGGTACACCCACGAGCAGCGCGATCAGCGAAGTGATGACCGTACCGTAGAGCGGGGCCAGTGCCCCAAACTGTCCAGTGACCGGGTTCCATTCCTTGCTGGCCAGGAACTTCAGCCCGAAAAGCTTCAGCGCCGGCCACGAACCCGCGAGGAGCGTGACCAGCATGCCGAAGACGGACAACAACACCAGCGCCGCGAAGAACCCGGTTAGCCCCCGAAAGAACCGATCGCCAAGCGAACGAGAACGAACTCCGACGCTCGATGGGCCAGGAGCGTCGGGAGACTCGCTTTCCTTCTCTTGCTTCGCCGTGCCGAGTGAGCTCACGACGCCCTTTCCGGGTGTCTACTTCCCCGCTGGCTTATTGGCCGGCCAGAGCTTCTGGCCGCCGGAGTCCTTCAAATCCTTTTCCCAAGTCTTCTCGACCTGGTCCACCACGGCGGTCGGCATGGGGATGTAGCCCAGCTCTTTCGCGGCCGCTGCGCCGTTGCGGTAACCCCAGTCGAAGAAGCGCAGCACCGCACGACCGGTATCCGCATCTTTCTGCTGGCGATGAACCAACACGAAGGAAGCCCCCGTGATGGGCCATGAAGCAGCGCCCACCTGATCCGTGAGAACCATGTAGAAGCCGTGCGCATGCGTCCAGTCGGCACCTTTGGCGGCCGCCTGAACGCTGTCGTCCGTCGGGTCCACGAAATTGCCGTCGTGGTTCTTCAACTTGGCGTGGGCCATATGATTCTGAGTCGCGTAGGCGGATTCGACATAGCCAATCGCGCCGCTTATCCGCTGGACGTAAGAGGCCACGCCCTGGTTTCCCTTGCCGCCCACACCCGTCGGCCACGCAACCGATTTGTCGCTGCCTACCGTCTTGGACCAGTCGGCGCTGACCTTGGAAAGATAGTTGGTGAAGATCCAGGTCGTACCCGAGCCGTCCGAACGGTGCACGACGGTCACGGCCGTTTCGGGAAGCTTGAGGCCCGGGTTGCTCTGCACCAAGCGTGGATCGTTCCACTTCTTGATCTTGCCCAGGAAAATGTCGGCCAGCTCGTCCGGCGTCAGCTTCAGCTCGCCGGCCTTGATGCCCGCAATGTTGATCACAGGCACCACCCCACCCATGACCACCGGGAACTGAATCAAGCCGGCCTTGTCCAACTCCTCGGGTTTGAGGGGCGCATCAGAGGCGCCGAAATCAACCGTCCCTTCGGTGATCTGTTTGATGCCGCCACCCGACCCGATGGCCTGGTAGTTCAGCTTGACGTGCGTCTCCTTCGCGTAAGTGTCGGCCCACTTCGAGTAGACGGGATATGGGAACGTCGCGCCGGCACCTGAAATGCTGTTCGCGTCGCCCGCGAAGGCGACTTTCCCTGTTAGCGTCAAGCCGACAGCGGCGACGACCAGTCTTCGGAACCTTGGGTCGATCATGCGCATGCGGCTGCCCCTTCTTGTGTTTTGATTTGCGCGGTGGGAGATGTCCTCACCTCTGCGAGCGGAGTTTGGATTCGCTATCTCAAAGCCCGCGTGTCAGTTGTGTGACAATTCGACGACCCACCGGCTATCTCGCGGGGGGTGGCGCAAGGCTCGCGGAGTAGTTCAGCCTAGGCGCATGTTGTCGACAAGTCTCGTCGGCCTATGCATCATAGACCCTCGACCAGCACGAGGATGGAAAGGTACTCGTCATGACAGGGAAGTCACTTGGATTCATTGGAGGGGGAGACGCTGGAGGCCCACACCATTGTCTCGGCCATGGGTCCGACCTATCTCTGGTATCAGCTTTACCAACTCATAGATTTGGCCGAGCAGTGCGGGTTGACACCGGCCGCAGCACAGGCCGCAGTCCTCGCAATGGCCCAGGGAGCCGCACGCACTATGAGCGACGCAGGCATGCCTCCGCACGAAGTGATGGATCTGATCCCGGTCAAGCCATTGGCTGCCCTGGAGCCAACCGTGAAGGAAGCCTACGCCACCGTCTTGCAGAGCCTCTACCGGAAGCTGAAGGAGCCATAGGGCGTGCCCCTCAGCGAAGGACCGGGGGCAACCATCAATCGCCAAACCTGCGAATGAACCAGGACTTTACCAGCTGGGTCAGCAGTGCATAGCCCAGCAACAGGACGGCCAAGAACAACCAATACCGAGGTGGCAGCGGCACAAACCCGAGGGCGCTCGCCAGTGGTGAAACCGTCAGCCATGCGCCAGCGGCAACGATGATTAGGGAAGTGAGGACGAGCGGCCAGCTGGCCCGGCTTTGGAAGAACGGGATTTTGTTGGTGCGGATGACATGGATGATCAAGGTCTGGGTGAAGAGTGACTCGACAAACCAGCCCGTGTGGAAGAGGGCTGGATTGTTCCAGCACTTGAACACGTACAGCATCAAGAAGAACGTCAGGTAATCGAAAACCGAGCTAATCGGCCCGATGAACAGAATGAAGCGCAGGATCTTGCCAATCGTCCATTGGCGTGGCTTGGTCAACCAGTCCGCGTCCACGTGGTCGGTTGGAATGGTGGTCTGCGAAAAGTCGTATAGGAGGTTGTTGGTCAACACCTGAATCGGAGCAATCGGCAGGAAGGGGAGGAAGGCACTGGCCCCCAGCACGCTGAACATGGT
>PLNW01000066.1 GCA_003142855.1 Myxococcales bacterium | reverse complement strand
CTTTTTGAATCAGTAGTGCTAGACATTGCGGTAGATGCCACTGCCAGAATACCAGCGGCTGGTCGGCTGGTTGTTGTTCACACGCACGGCAATGACATTGCTGGTGCTGCCAAATTTCGCATACGGCGTGAGATTGTACTCAAAACTGGAATAGCCATACGGCCTTGTGCCCAGGGATGTGCCGTTGAGCCACGCCTGGCTATTCATGTAGACCCCGTCAAACTGGATGAGAATCTTCTTCCCGGAATACGCTTGATCCAGGGTGAATGTCTTGCGGTACCAGCCGACTCCGCCATTCAAGAAGCCACCTCCACTGCCGGCGGGGGATTTTTGATTGAAGGCGAGTTCGATGCTCCAGTCATGCGGCACGCTCAGATTGCGCCAGGTCGAGTCATCGAAAGTGGCGTTTTGGCCGTTGGTGACGTCGCCTCGGTTGAACTTCCAACCACTGTTGAAGTCCTGGCCTCGGAGGCCGTTGTAGACGGGTGGAGCGGACCCGGGACCGACCGACGCATCCGGTGCGACGTCGACAGCGCCCGCGTCGCGGATCCCCTGCCCGCCAGACCCGCCTCCCGCGATAGTCCCGCCCTGGCCGGTCGTCCCACCTGGGGCACCGCTCCCGCCCTGAGCACCGCTCCCGCCTTGAGCAACGCTCCCGCCGTCAGCGCCGCTCCCGCCCTGCCCCCCGCTGGCTGGTGCGGTCGTCGCGCCGACTGTCGTCGCACCGCCGCTCACAATTGTGACACCGCCAGTTGCCGTCACGGCACCGCCCGAACTCGTCGTAACGCCACCCGCCGCGGTTGTGCCGCCGCCCGCTTCAGTCGTGGCACCGCCTGAACTCGTCGGGGCGGTCTGACCGGACCCGCTTGTGCAACCCACCACGACAGCGAAAAGCACGGCCAAAAGACAAAGGCCAATTCGCTTGCGGATTTCAAAGCTCAAGGGGATCGTCACATACAACTCCTGCCGATCTGCTACCTACAGTAGCAGTTGTCCCGAGAATGGCTCACTGGCAGGCTGCTGAAGAGGGGGCCGCGCGCGACGCAAACGAGTCTCGCTATTTGCAGTTGGCCTATCGCGGTGACGCGCCAATAAGCACGCTTGCTCCACGCCCGTGGATGGGCAAGGATTGCCCAGTGGGGCCTTCCCTGTGACGGCCCAGCACAGCATGGCCAGTCCCTCGATCACGAACCACGACGCTTCCGGAACCCCTAGGAAGGCCCAGGCCGTCATCCTGGTAGTCGACGACGATGCGGACCAGCGCGCATCTCTTAAGGACGATCTGGAACACGAAGGCTTCGCCGTCGAACTCGCCGCCGGGGGCCGGGCCGGCTTGGAGCGCGTCAGGCGGGGCGGCATCGACTTGGTGGTGTCCGACATAAAGATGCCTGATCTCGATGGGCTGGATCTGTTGAGCGAGGTTCGCGCCGTCGATCCCTCTCTCTGTGTCATCATCATCACCGGATTCGGATCGATCGACACGGCTATCCGTGCGGTCAAGCTGGGCGCCTACGACTATCTGCCCAAGCCGTTCGAGACCGACCACCTCCTGCTCCTTATCGGCAGGGCGCTGGGCGAGCGCGCGCTACGCTCGGAAAACGTGCGTTTGCGTGAAGAGGTCAGCCGGCGCGAGCGACTGGACAACATCATTGGTCACTCGCCCGCCATGCAGGAGGTTTTTGATCTCATCCGTCGCATGGCCGGCTCGCAAGCCAGTGTGCTGGTCACCGGCGATTCGGGCACGGGCAAGGAGCTGGTGGCGCGCGCCATCCATGCCCATGGTCCGCGCAAGGCTCGTCCCTTCGTGGCCATGAACTGCTCGGCCATCCCCGAAACCCTGCTGGAGAGCGAGCTCTTCGGCTACGCGCGCGGCGCCCATTCCACCGCGAACACCGACCGCCAGGGTCTCTTCGTCGAGGCCGACGGCGGCACGCTGTTCCTTGATGAAATCGCCGAGATGCCCCTGCGGCTGCAACCCAAGTTGCTACGCGTCCTGCAGGACGGCGAGGTGCGACCGCTCGGTACCAACAAAGTCGAGCGCGTGGACGTGCGGGTGATCGCCGCCACCAATCGCGATCTGGCGGCGCACTTGCGCGAGGGCCACCTGCGCGAAGATCTCTACTACCGACTCAACGTCGTGCAGATCCATCTGCCTCCGCTGCGCGCCCGCAGCGAGGATGTGCTGCCCCTGGCCGAGCACTTCCTGGCGCTCTCGGCCGCACGGGCGGGCAAACCCTTGCGCGGCTTTTCCGAGAGCGCCAAGAAGATCATGCTAGGCTACACCTTTCCCGGCAACGTGCGCGAGCTGGAGAACATGGTGGAACGCGCGGTGGCGCTGGCCGAGGGCGAGCTGGTTGGCCCCGACGATCTGCCCCCGGTCATGCGCGAACGCAAGAGCCAGGACCGGCTGGCCACGGCGGTCGCGCAGGGGCTGACCCTGGACCAGCTGGAACGTCAATACATCGAGCGCGTGCTCGAATCCGAGGGCGGCAACAAGACGCGCGCGGCTTTGCGTCTCGGACTGGACCGCAAGACCCTGTACCGAAAGCTGGAAGAGTACGCGGCCACGCCCAGGCTAGATGGCGAGGGAGATGCGCCAAAGAACACGGGCTAGAGCGCCGGGCTATCGACGCCGGCGCACAGCCCTGCTAGCACTAAGCCATGGCTGATTCATTCGGCTCTCGCTCGGCTTTGCGCGTCGGCAACCGCACTTTCGAGATCTTCCGCTTGTCGGCGCTGCAGGCAGCCGGATGGCCCCTCGATCGCCTGCCCTTCTCGCTGAAGATCGTTCTCGAAAACCTGTTGCGACGCGAGGACGGCACCTCGGTCACCCGCCAGCAAATCGAGGCTGTGGCGCGCTGGCAACCAGACGCCGAGCCGGCACACGAAATCGCGTTCATGCCGGCTCGGGTGATCATGCAGGACTTCACCGGCGTGCCTGCGGTGGTGGACCTGGCCGCCATGCGCACCGCCACCCAACGCCTGGGCGGCGACCCTACCCGCATCAATCCGCTCTTGCCGGCGGAACTGGTCATCGATCACTCGGTGCAGGTGGACGAGTACGGCCACGCGCAGGCCCTGGCGCGCAACAACGAAATGGAATTCTCCCGCAATCATGAGCGCTACGCCTTCCTGCGCTGGGGCCAATCCGCTTTTCGCAATCTCGCCGTGGTGCCGCCTGACACCGGCATCGTCCACCAGGTCAACCTCGAGCACCTGGCGCGCGTGGTGTTTGCCGCTGCCGATCCCAAGCGCCCCGACGTCATGCAGGCCTATCCCGACACGCTGGTGGGTACCGACTCGCACACCACCATGATCAACGGCCTGGGCGTGCTGGGCTGGGGCGTGGGCGGCATCGAAGCCGAGGCCGCCATGCTGGGGCAACCCATTCCGCTGCTGATTCCCCAGGTGATCGGCGTCCGGCTGACGGGCTCGCTGCGCGCCGGGGCCACGGCCACGGATCTCGTGCTCACGGTGACCGAGATCTTGCGCAAGCTGGGCGTGGTGGGAAAGTTCGTCGAATTCTTCGGCCCTGGCATCGCGAAACTGCCGCTCGCGGATCGCGCGACCATTGCCAACATGGCGCCCGAATTTGGCGCCACCTGCGCGATGTTTCCCATCGACGAAGAAACCCTGGCCTACTTGCGTTTCTCGGGCCGGTCCCAGGAATCCATCGCCCTGGTGGAGGCCTACTGCCGCGAGCAGGGCCTGTTCGCCACAGCCGACGCGCCCGAGGCCCAGTACACCAAGGTCGTCGAGCTCGACATGGCCAGCATCGAGCCCTGCGTGGCCGGGCCGCGCCGGCCGCAGGAACGGGTGCCGCTGCCCCAGATCAAGAAGTCGTTTGAAGCCGCCCTGCCTTCGTTGATAAGGCCCAAGAAGTCGGACTCCGCCCAGACCGCCTCGGCCGCCGCCGCTCACCCGACCCTGAAGCACGGCTCGCTGGTGCTGGCTGCCATCACCAGTTGCACCAACACGTCCAACCCGTCGGTGCTGATGGCCGCCGGCCTGCTGGCCAAGAAGGCGGTGGAGCGTGGCCTGGCCAGCCAGCCCTGGGTGAAAACGTCGCTGGCGCCGGGATCGCAGGTGGTCACCGCCTACCTCGCGGCGTCCGGCCTGCTGCCCTACCTCGAAACTCTTGGCTTCAATGTGGTCGCCTACGGATGCACCACCTGCATCGGCAACTCGGGACCGCTGGCAGCGCCCATCTCACAGGCCATCGAGGAACGTTCGCTGGTGGTGGCGTCGGTCCTGTCTGGCAACCGCAACTTCGAAGGCCGCGTGCACCCCGAAGTGCGCGCCAACTACCTGGCCTCGCCGCCGCTGGTGGTGGCCTTTGCCCTGGCCGGTCGGGTGGACATCAATCTCGACGAGGAGCCCTTGGGCAAGGACCGCGCTGGCCAGCCGGTCTTCCTGCGCGACATCTGGCCGTCGCAGGCCGAGATCCAAGCCGCGCTGGCAGCCGTCCAACCCGCCATGTTCAAGCAGGCCTACGCCACTGTGTTCGAAGGCGACGCCCGCTGGCGCGGCATCCAGGTTCCGCAAGCGGCGACCTACGCATGGGACGAGGGCTCTAGCTACGTCAAGCATCCGCCCTATTTCGTGGACATGCCCGCCAAGCCCGCCGCGACCAGCGAGCTCGGCGGCATGCGCGTGTTGGCCGTGTTGGGCGACAGCATCACCACCGATCACATTTCACCCGCTGGCTCGATCAAACCCGACAGCCCAGCCGGGCGCTACCTCGTGGGCCTCGGTATCCAGCCCAAGGACTTCAATTCCTACGGCTCCCGTCGCGGCAATCACGAGGTCATGGTGCGCGGCACTTTCGCCAACATTCGTATCAAGAACCTGCTGGCGCGCGGGACCGAGGGCGGCCTCACGCGCTACCTGCCCGGCCGCGAAGTCATGCCCATCTACGATGCGGCCATGAAGTACCAGGCTGACCGCGTGCCACTGCTGGTGCTGGCCGGTCGCGACTACGGCTGCGGCTCGTCGCGCGACTGGGCGGCCAAGGGCACGCGCCTGCTGGGCGTGCGGGCGGTGCTGGCCGAAAGCTTCGAGCGCATCCATCGATCGAACCTGGTGGGCATGGGCGTGGTGCCGCTGGAGTTCTTGCCCGGCGACAGCGCGCACAGCCTGGGCCTCGACGGCGAGGAGATCTTTGAAACCCTGGGCCTGCCCCACTTCCTCGAGGCACCGCCGGCCCACCGCCAGATCGCCATGCGTATTACCCGGCCCGACGGATCGCAAGACCACTTTGCCGTGCGCGTGCGCATCGACACGCAACAGGAGTCGCTCTACTACCAGCATGGTGGCATCCTGCCCTATGTGCTGCGATCGCTGGTTTGATTGTGCCAATCATGAAATCTCTGCTTCCCTTCGTGGCAGCCGCCACGTTCGTCGCTTCTTCCACCGGTGCCGGGCCTACGCCGCGGCCAGGAGGTACTCGCTTGACCTCGCAGAAATCGGCTTTCCCTTTCCCGTTCACCGAGAAGGTCCTGGCCAACGGCCTGCGCATCTTCGTTGTGCCCTACGACTCACCCGGCCTGGTGGCCTACTACTCAGTGGTGCGCACGGGCAGTCGCAACGAGGTGGAAGCGGGCAAGTCCGGCTTCGCGCATTTCTTCGAGCACATGATGTTCCGCGGGACCGAGCGCTATGCCACGGATCGCTACAACGCCGAGATCAAGGCCATGGGCGCGGACTCCAACGCATTCACCGCCGAGGACATGACCGTGTACCACATCCTGGCCGGCAAGTCCGCGCTGGCCAAGGTGGTCGAAATCGAGGCTGACCGCTTTCTCAATCTGAAATACGACGAGGCTTCCTTCCAGAAGGAAGCCCGTGCCGTTCTGGGCGAGTACAACAAGGGCTCGTCGGATCCGTTGCAGAAAATGGACGAGGCGCTGCACGACCACGCCTTTGCGGTGCATAGCTACAAACACACCACCATCGGGTTTGTGCGCGACATCGAGGACATGCCTCACCAGTTCGCCTACTCGCGCCAGTTCTTCGACCGCTACTATCGGCCCGACAACGTGATCCTGTTGGTGGTCGGCGACGTCAGTTCCGATGAAGTTCTCAAGCTGGTCGAAAAGGCGTACGGCACGTGGAGCAAGGGCCCGGCGCGGCCGCCGGTTCCGGTCGAGCCACCGCAGACGCACGAACAGCGCGTGACGGTTCCCTGGAAGGGCGCCAGCCTGCCCATGCTGTTTGTCGGCTATCACACGCCCGCCTTTTCCACCAAGTCGGTCGACGGACCCGCGCTCGAGGTTCTGGGCGAGCTGCTTTTCGCCGAGCGATCGCGCCTGCACAAGCAGCTCGTGCTCGACGAACAGAAAGTGGAAACCCTGGAGGGCGGCGACGGGAAACACGTGGATCCCAACCTTTTTCTCGTGCTGGCCCGGGTGAAGCAGGCCAAGGACATGGCCTATGTCGAAGCCACCATCGACAAGGAAATCGCCCGCATCGCCGCCCAGGGCGTGGATGAGAAGACCCTGGGCGAGGTACTCTCGCATGCGCGCTACGCTTTCGCCGCCCAGCTCTCCACGCCCGACCACGTCGCCCTGGTGGGGGCTGAGTTCCTGGCCTTGGACGGGCACCTGTCCGCCATCGACGCGTATTTTTCCCAACTGGGTCAGGTGAAAGGCGCCGACGTGCAGCGCGTGGCTCGCACATACTTCACCCCGCACAACCGCACCGTGGTGACCTTGCAACCGGAAACCCCGTGAACCGACGGAGAACACCCATCATGTTGCTTTCCATCGCCCTTGCGGCGGCGGGCACCCTCGCCTCCCGCCGCCCGGCCGCGGCCCCCTCGCGTAAAGCGGCCTCGCTGCCCCAAGGTCCGCGCAGCGTGAGGTTGCCCTCGCCTGACAATCCCCTGGTCGCCATCCGCTTGCTTTTCCAGGTGGGCGCAGCCGACGATCCCACGGGCAAGGAGGGGCTTGCCGCCTTGACCGCGGCCATGCTCGGCGCCGCCGGAACCCAACGCCGTTCCTGGTCCGAAGTCCTGGACGCGCTCTATCCCATGGCGGCCGACATTCAGACCTACGGCGACAAGGATACTTTCGTCTTCGAGGGCACAGTTCATCGCGACAACCTGGCGGCCTTCACCGATCTCCTGGCCGAGCAGATCCTGACCCCGCGCTTCGCCAAGGAGGATTTCACGCGCCACCGCCAGGACGCGCTCGACTACATCAGCAAGACTCTGCGGGGCAACGACGATGAGGACCTCGGCAAACAGTCCCTAGCCGCGCTCATGTTCAAAGGCCATCGCTACGGCCATCCCACGGCCGGCACGGTGGCCGGCCTGAAAGCCATCACCCTGGCGGACGTCCGCCGTTTCTACGCCACCATGTTCAGCCAGGATCGATTGATCGTCGGCGTGGCCGGCGGGTACCCCGACGGCTTTCCTGAAAGCTTGGCGGCACGATTCTCTGCACTGCCTGCCAAGGGCAAACCGCGCCGTACGCTTTCCCCACCGCCAGCCCACAACGGCGAGGTCGTCATCGTCGAGAAAGAAGCTCGCGCCAACGCCGTGTCCCTGGGCCACCCGCTCACCATCACCCGCGCTGACGACGACTTCTATCCTCTGTACTTGGCCGGCTCGTACTTGGGCGAACACCGCACCTTCAACGGTTTGCTCATGGTCGAGTTGAGGCAAAAACGCGGCCTGAACTACGGCGACTACGCCTATGTCGAGAGTTTCATACAGGACGGTGGAACGACCTTCCCGCTGACCAACATCACGCGCCGCCAGCAGCATTTCGAAATCTGGTTGCGTCCGGTGCCACCGCAGACCACGGTGTTTGCCCTTCGCGGCGCCCTCTTCGAACTGGACAAGCTGGTGCGCGAGGGCATTCCGGCCGCGGGCTTCCAGGCCACCCGCGAGTTCTTGCTGCACTACCTGGACCTGTGGGCGCAGGACCCGTCGCGCCGCCTGGGCTACGCCATCGACAGTCTCATCTACGGCAAGGACATCGTGGCTGAGCTGAAGGCGCGGCTGCCGAGCATGACCAAGGCGCAGGTCGATCGCGCCATTCGGAAGTATCTCGATCCCAAACGCCTGACCGTCGCTATCGTCAGCGACAACGTCAAAACCCTGCGCACCGAGTTGGCCTCCGGCAAGCCCACGCCCATGAGCTATGACACCAAGGACACTCCCGCCGAGGTGCTTGAGCGAGACAAGGCCACTGCAAGGTTCCCCCTTCCTATTTCTGCCAGCCGGATCAAGATCGTTTCCGCGGGGGTCATGTTCGAGAAGTAGAATGGCCCGTCGATGCCCGGCCCCGACCGCTACCATATCTCGCGCAAGATCGCCGACGGCGGTATGGCCGAAATCTTTCTCGGCACCCAGCGCGGGGTCGAAGGTTTCGAACGACCGGTCGTGCTCAAGCGCATCCTGGCGTCGCTGCTGGCCGACCCGCAGTTCCGCAACCAGATGATCGACGAGGCTCATGTCGCCATGAGCCTCAACCACAGCAACATCGTTCAGGTGCTGGATCTCGGCCACGCGCGAGGCCGATATTTTCTCGTGTTGGAACTGGTGGAGGGCTGGGACCTCAACCAAATCCTGAATCGGGCCCGCGCGGCCTCATTTCCCCTTCTGCCTGAGCTGGCACTCTACGTCGTCGCCGAGGTTTGCCGGGCGCTGGGCTACGCCCACGCCAAGACACGCGACGGGCAACCCCGGGGCATCGTTCACCGCGACGTGAGCCCGCACAACGTGCTGGTCAGCGAGCAGGGCGAGGTCAAGCTGACCGACTTCGGCATCGCCAAGGCCATGGGCCGGCGCGAGCACACCGGACATGGCGTGATCAAAGGCAAGCTGGCCTTCATGTCGCCCGAACAGGCGTCAGGCACGGCAGTGGACGGACGCTCGGACCTCTTCTCTCTCGGCACTGTGCTGTACCTGCTGGGCACGGGACGTCGCCCCTTCGACGCCCCCACCGATCTCGAGGCCCTAGTGCGCGTGCGGCAGTGCCAGTTCGCCCCGCCCGCCCAAGTCGCGCCCGACATCTCGCCCGAGTTTGCCCGCATCACCCTGCGCGCCATGCAGGCCGCCCCGGCGAACCGCTACCAAAGCGCAGAGGAGATGCTGGTCGACATCGAGACCGTGCAGCGTTCTGCCTTCAAGCCCGCGGGCCAGACCGAGCTCAAGCGCTGGCTGGCGGATCTGCAGCGGCTAGATGGCGCGCCCACCATCTCAAAGGCGGCCAGTCAGACGCCTGCGCTGGACGATTCCCAGGCACTGCCGCTCGCCGACAGTGAGGATCTCGTATTCGACGATTCTTCCCAGCTCTGGCAACCGGAGGAAGGTCCGGTGCGCCCCACGCAACCCACCATGGCCGCCGTACCGGCGCTTCAGCCCACGGTGCACGTCACCACGCCGGCCCTCACGCCACCTGCGAGGCAGCAGTCGAAAACCTCGCGACGATTGGCCATCGTGTTCTTTGTGGGCGGTATGGCTGCGTTGCTGGCGTGGCTCGGACTACGCGAACCTCCGCGACGCTCCCGTCTGGCGACGCACTCGTCGCCTGCGCCACGCCCGGCGGTCCCGCCGCCAGCGGCGCCAATTCCGCCGCCGCGTGCTTCAACGCCTCCGCCGCCTCCCCAGGCGGCGCAGACGCCTGCCCCCAGCGCCCAGGCGGCCTCGCCTCCAGATGCGCACCCACCACTGCCACCCACGGCAGAAGACGATGAAGAGGCTCTGCTCCAGCATAGCGAGCCAGCCGCCTCTGACCAGGTTCTCGGCGAAGACGAGGGCGAAGGGCCAGTCAAGCCTCCTGCGGCCAAGCGCGGCCACCCGGCCAAGCCGGAGCACCCGCTCCCCGAGAGTGTCTCGGTCTACATCGAGAGCCAACCCAAGGGTGCTGTGGTCAAGCTCAAGAATCGCGTCTTCGGACGGTCGCCGCTCAACCTACGCTTTCGGCCCGGAATCGCCTATGAATTGACCTTCATCAAGAAGGGCTATCAGAACGCGAGCAAGCGTTTCACGGTGACCGGCCGGAAGAATCAGAAGGTCAGAGTCACGCTCAAGAAGAAGCCCGCCCCGAAGAAGTCGTTTTTTCGACGAATCTTGGGACGGTGATTCCTCAGCTTTTGGGGCCTCTCCATTCTCGCTACCGCCGGCCGAGACCACAGAGGGGAGAGGAGAGCGCGCAGAGACGCGCGAGCGGCGGTGGGACTCCGATGGACTCTGTGTCCTCCCCGCTTACCTCTGCGTTCTCAGCGTCGGGTGGCTGGCGAGATGAATCACCTCACAACCTTTGGTTGCAGCCGTCAGGCTGCCCTGTGTTCTCCCCTCTCCCCTCTCCCCTCTGTGCTCTCAGCAGCCCGCGGTTCTCCGGACAAAGATGCACGCATAGGCGCAGTCGCGAAAGAGTCCTAGTCCCCCCCGGGGTTGTACACGCCCGGCAAGCGCGGGCCGCGCCGATCACCGCCGTCACGCCCGTGGCGGTTGCGGCCATGCCGTGAACGCCTGCGACTCCTACGCCCGCCGCCCGAATCATTTCCGCCACGCCCGTTGTTGGGGTTCTGCCCGTTCGGGTTCTGCCCGCTGGGCTGCGGCCGACCCGGCCCTCCACGCGCTGGGGCAGCCACCGGCAGCGACAAGGGCAGCGGCACCACCCACTCCACGTAGGGTCGAATGCTGGCGTCGCGAATTGCCGCCCAGCCGGCTGCGAAATCAGGCACAGCTTCTTCTGTGCGAGTCTCAGATGGTGCAGCCTCGCCCAGAAATGCCTCAGCCTCACCCGCTTCCAGCACGATCTCTCCGGCTGCGGGTTCCCCGGAACCCGGCGCCTCCTGCCAAATGCTCGGGTCGACGATGCCGTCGCTGTCGGGCGGCGCCACCCACGGCGGCGGCACAGCGGGCGAAGGCAAATCGGGTATGGCGGTGGGGAAGATCGACGCCGGCCGCGGAGCAGCCGCCGGCTTTTCCCCGCGACGCCGGTGGCGGCGTGCGCGGCTATGGAAATCGGTCGCCGCGTGCAAGCCGTGCCGGGCGTCGGCTTCGCCAGGGTCGAAAACCTCGCTGTCCAGGCCCGCGCACGAGTCGCATAGGCCACATTTTCCACCGTTCTCCTCGCCGAAATACGCACGCATCATCTGCACCCGGCAGCTCTGCGTGTTCATGTACTTCAGCAACTCGGCCAAACGCCGCCGGTCGGAAATGCGCCGTGCCTCGAACACCGAAGCCGCCTTGTCGATCTGCTCGCGCGTGGGACGCGGTTCCACCCCAGCCCAGCGCGCGGCCTTGACTTCCACAGCCACCCCCATGGCCTCCAGCACGGAGAGGACCACGCGCACGCGGCGCTCAGGCAAAGCCATCGACAGGGCTAAGTCGCGCACCGAAACCTCTTTGCCTTCGTCGCTCCAGGCGTACAGCCCCTCGGCCACCGCCCGGGCCTGCGTCTTGGTCGGGTGCGCTTCTTTGAGAAAATGCTCCTGGATGGCGATGTCGTCCGGCTGGAAAAGCAACACACAGCGCGCGGGCTTGCCGTCGCGGCCAGCGCGCCCAGCCTCTTGCACGTAGGACTCGGGCGAGCCCGGCATCTGGTAGTGGATGATGTAGCGGATGTCGGGCTTGTCCACGCCAAGCCCGAAGGCGTTGGTGGCGATCATGACCACCTTGCGCCCGGACGACATGAACGACGCCTGCGCCTTCTCCCGCTCCTCCGTGGTCATCTTGCCGTTGTAGCGCTCGACCGGAATCTTGCCGTGCCGCAAAGCCACGTAGAGCTCGTCGACCGCCCTGACCGTCGCACAATAGACGATGCCGGGCCGCCGCAGGCGCTGGATCAGCTTGCCCAAGACGCGCAGCTTGTCCGCCTCGCCGCCGACTTTGCGTACGTCGAATGCCAGGTTGGGACGATGGAAAGACACCCGGCAGGTGTACGTATCTTTCATCCCCAACTGGACCATGACGTCCTCGGCAATGGCCGGCGTGGCAGTCGCGGTCAGTCCCAGGATGGGTGGCCGCCCCAGCACCTCCGCCGCGCGCCGCAGGCCGAGATACGAAGGTCGAAAATCATGGCCCCACTGAGACACGCAGTGGGCTTCGTCCACGCAGAAGAGCGAGAACTTCACGCCATGCAGCGCATCCTGCACTGCGGGTGTGCACACCGACTCGGGAGTGATGAGTATCAGCTTGATGCGCCCCTCACGAACCCCCTCCAAATCCGCGGCGCGCTCCTTGGCGGTGCGGGTCGAATCGATGCGCGCCACGGCCACGCCGGCAGCTTTGAGTTTGCCGACTTGGTCCTCGATGAGCGCTAGGAGCGGCGAAACCACCAAGGTTGGGCCAGGCAACGACAAAGCCGGCAGTTGATAGGTCAGCGACTTGCCGCTGCCCGTGGGCATGACGGCCAGGGTGTCACGACCGCTTAGGACCGACTCGATGACCTCGGCCTGCCCAGGACGCAGCTCGCGAATGCGCAGGATGGGACGGGCGCGGTCCACCGCCTGCTTGAGGGCCGGAGAGTATTCCGCCTCCGGCATGGCCCGCGCAGCAGGAATGACGGCAGGGGTAATCGGCTCGACCGGGACAGAGGCTTCCCGTACGCGAAAAGGCCTAGCCTCGCCCTCCGATCTCTTAATGACAATGGTTGGCTCGGCCTCATCCTGCGCGGCCACAAGCCCGACTTCGCCGTCGTGTTCATCGACACGCGGGGACTCGTTGGCAGCAGCGGCTTTAGCCGGCTCCCAGTTAGACGGGGTACTCAGTCTCGACTCCTCTCCGAACTCACATCACGTAGCCAAAGAATGGATTCCTGCACCAACAACCCATCGTGCCCGGGCGCGGCCCTAGTTGCGGGACCGTTGGGAGGCCGGTCTCAGTACAACCCCGACCGCTTGGACGTCAGCACGGACGCAAAGTCAGCCTTGCAGGAACGCCCCCATAACGTACCACGTTCTCCCTCAGGCAACAAGAATTCTCCTCGTGTCAACACGATGGCACATCATGTGCTGAGGTTCACTTTGTGTCGGCTCTCCTTGCCCTTTCGCCTGATGCTCGTCCTCGAGAACGGCTGCTGGCTCGCGGGCCGAGTGCGCTCTCCGACGCAGAGCTCCTTGCGATCCTTCTCGGAAGCGGCCGCCAGGGGCAAAATGTCATCGAAATCGCTCAGGATTTGCTGGCTCGGCTCGGCGATCTGCGCGGCCTGGGCGATGCCGCGGAGGCCGAATTGTGCACCCAGGCGGGGGTCGGCCCAGCCCGAGCCGCCGTGATCCAAGCAGCCCTTGAGCTGGGACGGAGAGCGACCGGAACTCGACCCGAGCGCGGCCGATTCCTGGGCAACGCAGCCGATGTCTGGACGCATTATCGGGCCCGCCTGGCTCCCTCTCCCGTCGAGGAATTCTGGATGCTGGCCCTCGATGTGCGACACCGTGTCCTGTTCGAATCCTGCGTAGCGCGCGGTTCGCTGACTGGCGTCGAGGTCCACCCACGCGATGTATTCCGCACCCTCATCCGCAGTGCTGCGGCGTCGGTGATCTTCTGCCACAACCACCCGTCAGGCGACCCATCACCCTCGCGACAGGACATGGAGCTGACCGCGCGCCTACGCCAAGTGGGGGAGCTGTGTGGCATCGGCGTGCTCGACCACGTGGTGGTTGCGACCGGAGGGTACGTGAGTTTCGCCGACCGCGGCTGGCTGTGAAGAGTTACAGTTTCTGGACCGATGATATCAGTGACCTACAATTCGCCCATGCGGTTTACCGCGATCATGGGAGCCACGGCGTCTCTTGCCCTCGCCCTCTGGCCAGGCGCCCTGGCCTGGGCTGACGGAACGATGCTGCCGGGAACGCGTGCCCTTGGCACCGGCGGGGCCATGCGCGCGGCGGCCACCGGCGACGCCGGCCCCATGCTCAATCCTTCTGGCATGTCGCTGGTGCGTGCCTACACAGCAGAGGGCTCCTACCAATATGGAAGCCCGGATTCCACCCACGACGGTCACGTGTCCGTGGTCGATTCCACCTCAGGCCTGAATCTGGGCGGCGCCCTGTTCTACACCTTTCACGCGGCCTCGCCCGGCGGGATCAGTCAGAGCGGCCAAATGGGCGGAGCTTCGCTATCGTTCCCCCTTGGCGATGTGCTGTTCATTGGCGTGACCGGCAAGTACCTTCACTACTCCACCACGAAGGGGTTCACCGTCGATGCGGGACTAACCCTCCGCCCGATGCAGTTCCTTTCCCTGGCAGCCGTTGGATACAACCTGACCAATCCAGGAGGCTCCGCAGCACCCCAGGCCGTGGGCGGCGGCGCTTGCCTGAGCCTGATTCCTGGCCTTCTGCTTCTGGTGGATAGCGTACTGGAGCGCGTATCCAGGGACGCTGCCAATCCCCAAGAGACGCGCAGCAGTGTCTACTATGTGATGGGCGGCGGTGAGTACCAGGCCAAGACCTTGGCGATCCGGCTGGGCGGCGGGCGGGACGGCCTCCATCAGAACGACTACCTGAGCGGCGGCTTTTCCTTTGTTTCAGGCGTCGGCGCACTCGACGCATCGTTGCGTCAAGACATCTCAGGCGGCCGAAAAGGCACCTTCGTGGGCGTGAGTCTTCGGCTGTTCGTTCCCGCGCCGTAGCCATTACAAGTTAGACTGACGACTACGTGTCGCCTGGTCCCCGGAACTTTTCTGCTGCAACGCTGTCCATTGATATGTGGAGGCTACCCTCGCGCCCACGCCGACGACGGCCATCGCAGCTCAGGCATCCCACCCCGGCCGGCTGCGCACCGCGCGCCCGCGGCCTGCGTTTCAGATGAGTCTGTCCGAACGACTTCTGGTTGCCAGGCTGGTCAAGAGGGACGAGGAAGCCTTCAATGAAGTGGTTCGCCAGCACGGCGATCGTGTCTTCAACCTTGTCTTGCGCATGGTCGGCTCGCGCGCCGAGGCTGAGGACATCGCTCAGGAAGTCTTCGTCACGGTATTCAAGAGCATCGATTCGTTCCGCAGCGAAGCCAAGCTGTCCACCTGGTTGCTGCGCATTGCCACCAACCACGCCAAGAATCGCATCAAGTACCTGGCCCGCCGCCGGGAGCAGGGTTCTGAGCCGAACGGAGATGACAGCGCCGATCTGGCGGACGAAGGAAAAGCCCCGGCCCAGTCGCACATCCACGGGCCCGACGTCTTGCTTGAGGCGGCCGAAACCGAGGACATCATGCAACAAGCTATTGCCACTCTGGAGGACGACCAACGCCTCCTGGTCGTGCTCCGCGACGTGGAGGAGCTGTCCTACGAGGAGATCGTGGAAATCACGGGCTTGCCCGAGGGAACGGTCAAGTCACGCTTGCATCGCGCCCGCATGACGTTGAAGCAACTGCTCGAGGACAAACTCAAGTGAGCGCAGGCGATTCGCACACCCGGATCGTGGACTCCTTTTCCGCCTACCTCGACGGTGAGCTTGCCCCCGAAGCAAAGGCCTCGTTGGAGCACCATCTGTCCACTTGCATCCAGTGCCGCACCTCCCTCGAACGCTTCCGCCGCACCCTGGGAGGGCTGGGCAGCCTGAAACGGACCGCCGCCCCCAACTCCTTTCTGGCGGACATCCAGCAGCAGATCAATCGCCGCTCGCGCGGCCGCTTCTTCCGCCGGCGCTGGCTCCTCTTCGGCCGCATCCCCTTCGAATGGCTCTCGCTGGCCATGATCGTGGCCATGCTGGTCTACTACCTGGTGATGTTGCAGTCCTCGCCCACCGGGGTGAAGCCGATTCCGTAGGGTGCTTTTTCTCACAGCCAGCACAGGCCGCGGTGGCCGTGGCCGTGGCCGTGGCCGTGGCCGTGGCCGTGGCCGGACTGATCCCTTTGATTGCGGCCGTCAAGCTGCGATGTGCCCCCTATGGTGAGAAACACCTAGCCAACGTAGACGAACAACACCTTGAGATACTGCCCCTCGCTGAAAGCCGGCGGCAGGGGGTGATCGCCGCCGGGACCGCCGGCCTCGACGATGCGAACCTCGCGGCGGGCCTGCTTGGCGGCGGCCGCGACAATGCGCTCGAAATCTTGCGCGCTGACGTTCTGCGAGCAGGAACAGGTCACGAGCAGCGCGCCCGAGGCACAGGCCGTCAGCGCGAGTGCATTGAGCCTCTCGTAGCCCTTGGTCGCGGCCTCGAGATCCTTGCGCGCCCGCGCGAACTTGGGCGGATCGACCACCACCAAATCGTAGGACATGGGCGTGGCGGTCTCCAGGAAGCGGAAGGCGTCGGCCTCCACGGCGCGCACGGGGACGCCGTTGGCTGCGGCGTGGGCCTCAATGCGGGCCACGGCGCGCGGCGAACTATCCACGGCTGTCACTTCGCTGGCTCCAGCGCGAGCTGCCTGCAGCGCAAAGCCGCCTGCGTAGGCGTAGCAATCGAGCATGCGCAGCCCCTTGCCCGAACCGGCCAGTTGCCCCACGCGAATGCGGTTGGGCCTCTGGTCGAGGAACATGCCCGTCTTCTGGCCCACAAGCGGTTCGGCTTCGAAGCGCAGGCCGTCCTCTAGACAGGGCACCAGGTTGCGCGCCTCACCCCGCACCACGCGATTCTGCGCCACAAAACCCTCCAAGTCGGCGTAGCTGCCCGCCGCGACCTCGTAGATCGTGCGGGGTGAAAGCGTGGCTTCCACCGCATCGAAGATGGCTTCCCTACGCAGGGCCAGCCCCAGGGTGGTGACCTGCACCGCCGCAGCCTCGCCGAAAACGTCCACCACCAGGCCGGGCAGGCCATCGCCTTCGCTGTTGACCAGTCGATAGGCCGTGGTGTCGGGGTTGGGGAGCCTGAGGCGGGTTCGCAGGGCCCGTGCTTCGCGCAGGCGCGCCACGAAAAACGCCGCGTCGATGGCTTCGTCCTTGCGAGTGAGCAGCCGCACCGGAATCTGCGAGCGCGGATTGAAAATGCCGCGGCCGATGAAGTGGCCGTCGTGGTCCACCAGCGACACAATGTCGCCGGCAGCGGCCTCACCATCCAGGCGATCCACCGCGTTGGCGTAGACCCACGGGTGCCCGAACCAAAGCGGCCGCGCCTTGCCGCGACACAGGACGACTCGGCCGGAGGAATCGCTGGCTTGGCCGGAAACGCCCTCGGAGGAAACAAGATTGGTTGCTCGCCTGCGTGACATCGAAGCATTATAGGCTGCCGTGCTGGCGACGCTGCCAATACCGATCCTGCTGGCCCTGCTGGCGCAAGCCGAGCCTGCGCCGGCCGAACCCTCTGCCCAGCCCCAAGCCGAGGCGACGCCCGCGCCGGCTGCGGAGCCTGCGGCCGGCGCAGAGCCCGCGCCCGAGCCCCCGCCTGCGACGCCGGCACCGCCGGAGCCCGAACCGCAGCAAGCACAGGCGGGGCTGTCACAACCCGAGCCACGAATGATGTTCGGCTTCTGCGCCGGCGCAGATTTCCAGCTCTCAGGCGATGTCTCCCCCAAGGTCGGGTACTCGATTAGCCCGCTCTTCCAGTACGACTACCTGCGCTTGGCCGATCGTCTCGCGCTCGGCTTGCGAGCGGAGTTCACCTTCGATCGCTTTCAGAAACTGGTGACCGCGCAGGCCGACATGGGCGGGGGTCAGTTTCAGTCATACCGAACCACGCGCTCCCTGACCTACTTCGACTTTGCCCTGCTGGCAACCGCCACCCTGCACCTCGGTCGGGTGCAGCCCTGGGCGGCAGCGGGAGCGGGGTTGGCGCTGGGGAACTTCGACAGCGCGGAGGCGGCCTATCAGCCAGGCGACTTCCGCACCACCAGTCCTCTTGTCCTCGGCGCCGGTGGGCTCGACGTGGCTGTGGGACGAGGCGCCCTGGTCGGACTGCATGTCGAGTACCGAGGCCTGCTGGCCCAGCCGAGTTCCCTTCTCGCCAGTGGCCAGCGCATCAACGTCTTTGGCGACCGCCTGTCAGTCCAAGCCGGACTGCTGTACCAATTCTGATCGAGTCGACGCCCCTGCGCCCGGCGCTGCTATGGTTGAGCTTCTTCGCAAGCCGCAAAGATTCGGAATATCTCCGACTCTGTGGCCTCCCCTCTCACCTCGGTGTTCTCGACGGCGGGTGGCTGACGAGTTGGATGACCTCAGCCCCTCAAGGCTGGCCTGTGCTACCCCTCCATGAAGCTCTTCAGCCGCTTGCTCCTCGACGGATGGCGCAGCTTGCGCAAGGCCTTGGCCTCGATCTGACGGATGCGCTCGCGCGTGACCTCGAAGTCCTGGCCCACCTCTTCCAGAGTGTGATCCGACTTCTCTCCGATGCCAAAGCGCATGCGCAGCACCTTTTCTTCCCGCGGTGTCAGCGTGGCCAACACCTTGCGGGTTTGGTCCGCCAGGTTCATCGAGATGACCGCGTCCGAGGGCGAGATGATGCTCTTGTCCTCGATGAAATCCCCGAGGTGCGAGTCTTCCTCTTCGCCAATCGGCGTCTCGAGCGAGATGGGCTCCTTGGCAATCTTGAGCACCTTGCGGACCTTGTCGAGCGGCAGCTCCATCTTCTCGGCAATCTCTTCCGGCGTCGCTTCCCGGCCCAACTCCTGCACCAGGTAGCGGCTGGTGCGGATGAGTTTGTTGATGGTCTCGATCATGTGCACCGGAATGCGGATGGTGCGCGCCTGATCGGCGATGGCGCGCGTGATGGCTTGCCGAATCCACCAGGTCGCGTAGGTGGAGAACTTGTAGCCGCGNNAGGCCGATGTTGCCCTCCTGGATGAGGTCGAGAAACTGCAGGCCGCGGTTGGTGTACTTCTTGGCAATCGACACCACCAGGCGCAGGTTGGCCTCGACCAGTTCCGCCTTGGCTTGCTCGGCTTGGTGCTCGCCATCCTCGATCTCCTGCACCGTAGCCCGCAGGCCCTCCTCGGTCATCGCCGCCTCTTCCTCGACCTTCTTGACCTTTTTCTTGGCGTTGTCGATGACCTTGGCCAGATCCTCGATCTCCTCGGGCCGCAGGCCTAGCTTCTTGGCCACCGCCCGCTGGCGCAGCGGCGATGATCGGATCTCGCGCAAGGTCCTGCGAAATTCCCGTTGCGGCAGGCCGGCCCGCTGCTCGCAATCAGCGATCTCGCGATGGGCAGATTCTATGCGGGACACCAGACCCTTGAGTCGAGCCACGATGCGATCAATCTGCTTCTTGTTGAGGCGCATCTCCTGCAGGGCTTCAAACAGTTCGTCCTTGACCCCCGCCACCAGCGTCCGTTGCCTGCGCCGCGCCGATTCGGACAAACCGCGGGCGCTGCTCTTTTCCTCCGCCTTCTCCAGATCCTTGTGCAGACGGCGCACCTTATCGATGATCTTGCACACCCGTTCGACGTGCCACGCCTCATCGAACTCGGCGTCGTCCTCGTCCGCGTCTTTGACGACTTCTTTGACCCGAATCTTCTGCTTTCGCAGCTTGTCGCCCAGATCCAGGATCTCCTCGATGGCCACGCTGGAGTTGAGCACCACCTGCAGCACGCGACGCTCGCCGTCCTCGATGCGCTTGGCAATCTCCACCTCGCCCTCGCGGGTGAGCAGGGACACCGACCCCATCTTGCGCAGGTACATGCGCACGGGGTCGTTGGTCTTGGAGTAGCCGTCGTCCTCTTCCTCCTCCTCGGGCTCGCTCGCGCGCGCGGGCTCGGGGGTGGGGCGCGCCTCTTCAGCGTCCGGCCCGTTTGCCTTTTCGGTCACCCTCACCTGCGAGGCCGAGTCCACGATCTCGATGCCTTCACCACCCAGGGTCGAGAGCCAGTCGTCGATCTGGTCGGAAGACACGATGCTCTCGGGCATGTGATCGTTGACTTCGTCATAAGTGAGAAACCCCTTGGCCCTGCCAATGGTGATGAGCTCGCGTTTCTTGCGCTCGCTCTCCTTGCTTGACATGGGGCTCTTGGCCGCCGGCTTGCTCGCCGGCTCCACATCGTCCTCATCCTGGGGTTCTTCGCTCAGTTGTTCGTCTGCATCTTCGATCATGTCGTGTGGCCTCTAGTTCGCTAAACCCAGCTTGCTCCGAATCAGCGCCATCTCGCGCAGCGAAATGGCGCGCGCTTCTGTTTCATCCCCCCGCGCCAGCGCCTCCCGGTGCTGGCTCTCAGCCAGCGCGATCTCGGCCTCCACTCTCGACCGTCCCAAACGACTCGCCAGTGCCCGCAACGCTTCTTCGGCAGTCTCCACTTTCTCCCAACATCCGTCCATCACAGCCGCCCCCACCGATGCACGAATCTCATCAGGGCAGGCGTCCAGCCAGGCGGGTACGTCCGCCCGTTGTCCGGCCTGCAAGGCTTGCAGGGCCGTGCGGTACACCTGCCGCACGCCCGGGTCGACCAGCAGGTCGAGAACGCGCGCGGCATCGTCGGTGGACGCCAGCGCGGGGTGGCTGACCAGCAAGGCAAACGCAGCCAGTTCATCGCGCGGCGGCTGCACCCCCACTTCCGTCGGGGCAACCGGGTCGGCGGGCGCGGACCGCGCGGCCGGTGCCAAGCGACGTTCGGCCGTCGTGTCGCGCACCATGCGCACCACCTGCGGCACAGGAACGTGCAGTTTGGCGGCCAGCTCACGCATGTAGAGATCCCGCACCAGCGGATTTCTCACTTTGGCCAAGACCTCAACCACCCGCCTGGCCGTGTCGGCCTTGCCCGGAATGGTGGCGTCATCGGCCGCCTGCTGGATCAGATGGTCGAGCATGGGCCGCGCCCCTTCCACGAGAGCGCGGAAGGCCTGCGCGCCCTGCGCCCGCACGAAGTCGTCTGGATCAACACCGGCCGGCATCTGCGCCACGCGGCCATCAGCGTCGGCCTCGGCGAAGAACAGGCCCGCCTCGACGGCGACCGGGATGGCCTTCTCGGCCGCCCGCGCGCCCGCCGCGTCGCCGTCGAACACGACCACGATGCGCTTGGCCGCACGGCTGAGCAGTTTCACCTGCTCGCTGGTCAGGGCCGTGCCCATGGGGGCGACGGCCTCTTCAATCCCAGCCTCATGCAGGCTGAGTACGTCGAAATTGCCCTCCACCACGATGGCGGTGCCGCTGCGCCGAATGGCCTCCAAGGCCACGTGCAGGCCGTAGAGATTCTCCTTCTTGTGAAACAACGGCGAGTCAGGCGAGTTGACGTACTTGCGCTCTTTTGCCTCTGGGTCCAGCAAGCGCGACGAAAACCCGACGGGACGCTTCTGCCGGTCAAGTACGGGCAGCATCACGCGATCACGAAAGAAATCGTAGCGTCCCCGCTCGTTGGCGCCCACCAGGCCCAGTTGCTCCGCAACCGTGCCGGGGATTTGCAGCGAGGCAAGATGCTTCTGTAGCGCGTCCCAGCCTGCCGGCGCATAGCCCAGGCGAAAACGGGCCCGCACAGCCGAGGAAACGCCCCGCTTCTCCAAGTAGGCGCGGGCCGCGCCGCCCGCCGGATCCGCCAGCTGGGCCTCGAAAAAACTGGTGGCGGCGTCCATCACGCGCAACATGCGCTCGCGCTCAGATTCTGCCTCGGCCGCTGCCTGTCGTTCCGCGGGAGACTGCTTGGCTTCGGGCAGGTCCACGCCCGCCTGACGGGACAGCTCGCGCAGCACCTCCATGAATGACCGCTGCTCGATCTTGACCAGAAACGAGAACACGTCGCCTTTCTCGCCACAGCCAAAACAGTGAAAATATTGCCGCTGCTCGTGCACGTTGAATGAAGGGGTTTTCTCGGCATGGAAAGGACACAGACCCTTCCAACTTCCGGTGCCAGCCCGTTTCAGCTCCACATACCGTCTGACGACGTCCACGATGTTCGTACGATCGCGGACATCGTCAATCTTTTCGCGTGGCAGCAGAGGCAAATGAAAACCCGCGCCCCAGAAAAAGCGGCACGACGTATTAGCTCGCAGCTTGGCCGAGTCAAGAGGAGATGGGCAGGAAAAGTGACTTACTATATTCGCTCATTATATCAACTAGTTACGTCAGTCGAGAACACGGAGGAGAGAGGAGAGAACACAGAGACGGCTGGGGCAACCACAGTGTCTTCTCAGACCCTGTGCTAACTAGGGTGCCGTTTCTTCGCGGGCCGCGAAGGTTTCTTCGCAACGCCCGAACATCATTCCGGTTTCTCCGACTCTGCGAACTCCTCTCTCACCTCTGTGTTCTCAGCGGCGGGGCGCTCGCGAGATGCATCACCTCACGCCCTTTGGTTGCGGCCGTGAGGCTGCGATGTGGACTTCCCTCTCACCTCTGCGTTCTCAGCGGCGGGTGGCTGACGAGACGAATCTTACTACCCCCCATGGGGCCACGCTGTGCTACTGACCGGCGTCGTTCTGAAGAATCTGCTCATCCTGGCGCTGCATGATGATGAATTCCACGCGGCGGTTCTTGCTCCAGCAGTCCTCGTTGTGTTGGGTGCAGATCGGCTTGGTTTCGCCGTAGCCCTTGGCCTTCAGTCTCCCAAGCGAAACGTCACGGTCTTCCAGCGCCCGCATGACGGACTTGGCGCGCCGATCGGTCAGGTCCAGGTTGTGCTCGTCATCGCCGCGCTCGTCGGCGTGGCCCTGGATCTCGATGAGTTTAATCTCCGGGTGGCCCTTGATGGTCCCGGCGATCTGGTCGAGCAGCGGGAACGATCGCGGCAAGATCTCGTCCTTGTCGGTCTCGAAGTAGATCTTGTCCATGATCTCCAGCTTGCCTCGTTGCACCACCACCAAACCCTTGTCCGGGCAGCCGTCCTCGTCCTCGAAGCCGTTGTAGGTTTCCGGCTCGTTCGGGCACTTGTCCAGCTTGTCGGGAATGCGGTCGTGGTCGTTGTCAAGATCGGGACAGCCGTCCTCGTCTTCAAAGCCGTCGAAGTCCTCGGGGTCGTTGGGACACAGATCCACCTTGTCCGGGATGCCGTCCTTGTCATTGTCGAGGTCCGGACAGCCGTCCTCGTCTTCAAAGCCGTCGAAGTCCTCGGGATCGTTGGGGCACTTGTCCACATCATCCGGAATGCCGTCGCCATCGCGATCGTGGATCTTGTGCTCGGGACAACCGTGGTTGCTCTCGGGCCCTGGCTCGTTGGGGCAATTGTCCAGTTCGTCGGGGATGCCGTCCTTGTCGTTGTCCAGATCGGGGCAACCGTCCTCGTCCTCGAAGTCGTCGTAGTCCTCGGGATCGTCGGGGCACTTGTCCACGTCGTCCTTGATGCCGTCGCCATCTCGATCGCCCATGCCAGGCTCGAAGATGAATCCCACGAACAGACGGCCCTTGGCCGCGCCGTACGAGCTGGCCATGATCTGGTAGCCGCCGCCGGCCTCGAAGAACGAGTTAGCGGCCAGGTATAGCTTGATGCCTGCGATGGCTTCACCACCCGGCTTCATGGACGATTCGCTGTTGTTCGGTGCGATGATCTTCGAGTTGAGGCCCTCAAATGCATAGACCTCGCCCACCAGATCGAAGCGGAACGGCACCACGCCCCAGGCCGCGCCCAGGCCGGCCAAGATTTCATTTCCGACCTTGATGCCCTGGTTGGTGTTGGCGGGCAGTTGTGGGTTCGCGGCGGTGAAGATGGGGCGAGCGAACGAGGCCGAGTTATCCACAAATGTCGAGGCGCCCTTGGTGCGAATCCTCGCCCCGACGTTGATCGCAGTTCGCAAAACACCGTAGCGGCCCCAGTTCGCGTCCACCGCCACCGAGGGCTGGAAGATGAACTGACCCTCGCCCATGAAGTGCTCCTTGTCTCCAGTTGGCAGCACCATGGCTGGGATCAGGCTGACGCCGATCTTCTTTCGACTGGGGTTGATGAGGCGAATCTTGGGGGTGATGACCAGATCCCCGATCCCCTGCGCGTCCATCTGATACTGCGTATCGTCGTTGGGAATTTGGGTGCCCTTCGTGTCCACCGGCATGCCTTCGCCGGCGAGCACCACGATGGGCAGTGACAGGCCGAGCTGCAGGCCCAGATGGTCTCCCTGGACAAGGCCGATGGCCCCCTGCAAGGTCGTCGTGATCAGGTTGTTGACCGTCACAGACGATGGGATCGAGTTGTCGGCCGCAGCAACGCCCTTGAGCTGCAAAGGCGTCCACGCGATGGTGGTGACCAGACCGAAGGAAAAGTCGAGCGGCGCCAGAACCTGGGCGCCGTTCAGGGTGAAATAACCCTTGGAGTCGGCCGTGGGCCGGAAGATCTGAAGATCAACCCGGCCGGTGTTGAGCTGTGCCTGCGCTGGCGCGACGGCACCGATCAAAGCAGTCGTGAGTACGAGACCAAACACGTGCTTGCGAAAATCCATGCGTTTCTCCGTCGGGTACGAAGCGGGCGGGTTCTGCTGCCAACAGCATTCGCGGGGCACCGCTTCCTATATATCAGCGGCCAGATCCCGGGTAAAGGGGCGCGATTCAACCCTGGACGCAATAGCCGCACAAGGTCGTGGACGGCCCAAACCTGTCCGGAATTGTGACTGGAGGCACCAGGGGTGGTGCCTCAGGAGAGAAGGCCAGTCAGCTGGCGGACGATTCCGGCGCGGATGCTCCCCCCCAGCGGCCCCAGGAGGAAACCCAGGTCAAGGGCGACCCGCACGTGGGTTTCCTCAAGATCCAGAGCGGCTTTCAGCCCCGCGCGCGTCACAATCAGCCGGGTTTCGCCATCCCAACGGCAGATGGCACTGTAGTCCCTCTCCAGCCGGGAGGTCGCGCCCATGATGCGCGTGCGGGCCTCGTCGCGCGACAGGCGGTGGGGAATGTCAACGTTCACTCTCGGCATGGACGTTAACTTTAGCACGGAGCTTTGCAGACTGAAGCCCTGGAGTTGACCGGTTGCTCAGGGCTGCAGGCGCTCCGAGAGCGCCGCCGGGAACTCTCGGATGTCACCCTGCTTGTCGACGCAGGCGTGGACGGTGTGGCCGGTGGCGAGCAGGTCGGCGTCCCGCAATACCCTGTACTCGAAACGCAGCGACGCACGCCCCAACTCGGCCAGCCTGGTCTCGACGACCAACATGTCGTCGTAGAAGGCAGGCCGCTTGTAGTTGACCTTGGCCTCGACGACGGGCAGGTAGATGCTGTGCGTGCTCTCCACGTCACGCCAACGCGCGCCCTTCTCACGCAGGAAGTCATTGCGGGCCGCCTCGAAGAAACGCAGGTAGTTGCCGTAGTACACGACACCCATCTGATCGGTGTCGCCGTAGATCACGCGAATTTCAGTCTTGGCCATTTGCCCTCCTGGGGGACCCGACTATAAACTACCGACCATGCCTCTCGTCTTCGAAGAAGTCCACGCGGCCCCCGACAAGAAACGCGTCAACCAGGAATGGTTCATCCTCGCCAACACAGGGGCCTCGCCGGTTAGCACGGCGGGCCTGCAGGTCATCGTGAGCACGCCGGGCAAGCGCGGGTCGGTGATGGGTCAGATCGACCCGGGCTTCCTTCTGCAGCCGGGCGAAAGAATCCTCATCGTGAGCGGCATTCCGGGGAAGGTTTCTCAGGGCGATCCTCCGGCACGGGAGGGCCTGCGCACCTACCATCTCTTCCAGCGCGAAGGTCTCCTGCACGGCAGCGGAACCATCCTACGCTTTGCCATGAACCAGGTGGACCTGGCCCGCGTCACGTTTGACCGCGAAGCGCCCCTCGGTGTTGCTCCGGCCAAATAGAAGTTGGAGGCCGGCTGAGAACACAGAGGTGAGAGGAGAGAGCACAGAGCCTGTGCTCGCGTCACCGAAAAGATCCGAACCTCAGCCCCCATTACCGTTTGAAGCCTGCGCGAAGCCCATTGTGGCCGGTGGGCGGCTTTGCCGAAGGGCAGGGCCCGAGAGTACTGTGCTACGCCCGCACCGATGCCGGCTGGCCCCCGGTGTCCGATATCCCCTTGCCGGCCTTGAAATCCCGCCCGCGCGTTCGCGCCCGCAGGGCGCCTCTGTGTCCTCCCCTCTCCCCTCTGTGTTCTCAGCCGCCTTCCGCTGGCGCTAAATCTCCATTATTTCCTTCTCTTTTCGCGCCACCAGATCATCCACCTTGGTCACCGCCGTGTCGGTGGCTTCCTGCACCTTCTTCAAGCCCGCCTTCTCCTCGTCTTCGGTGATGTCTTTGTCCTTGAGAAACTCCTTCAGCATCTCGTTGGCGTCGCGGCGGGCGTTGCGCAGGGCTACCTTGCAGTCCTCGGCCATCTTCTTGACCATCTTGACCAGATCTTTGCGCCGCTCCTCGGTGAGCGGCGGCATGGGCAGTCGCACGATTTCGCCATCGGAAGACGGGTTGAGGCCGAGCGACGAAGAACGAATCACCTTCTCGATCTCAGGGATGAGCGACTTCTCCCAGGGCTTGATGGTGATGAGGCGCGGGTCGGGCGCGCTCACCGACGAGACTTGGTTGAGCGGCGTGGGCGTGCCGTAGTAGTCGACACGCAGCCCGTCGAGGATGGCCACGTTGGCCCGTCCGGTGCGCACCTTGCCCAGATCCTTCTTGAGTGCGTCGATGCCCTTGTCCAGGTTCGCCTGCAGATCCTTGAGAACGTCACTTACCATGGGTACGCTCCTCCTCCGCCACCGGCAGGGTGGTGCCGGCGTAGCTGGTGCGCGGTTCGTGCCGGTCCTCGACGACGAGGGTGCCGAGCGGCTCCCCGAGCACGACCCGCCGGACGTTTCCCGGCTTGGTCATGTTGAAGACCAGAATAGGCAGCTTGTTGTCATGGCACAGCGAAATAGCCGTGGAATCCATGACCGCCAGCTTCCGATTGAGCACATCCAAGTACGACAGGCGCCGGAACAGGCGCGCGTCCGGGAACTTGTGCGGATCCTTGTCGTACACGCCGTCAACCCGGGTGGCCTTCATCACGATGTCCGCCCCGATCTCCATCGCACGCAAGGACGCCGCGGTGTCGGTGGTGAAGAACGGGTTGCCCGTGCCGGCGCCGAAAATCACCAATCGTCCCTTTTCCAAGTGCCGTATGGCGCGACGGCGAATGTAGGGTTCGGCCACCTTCTGCACTTCCAGCGCCGACAGCACCCGCGTCTTGGCCCCCCGCGATTCCAGTGCGTCCTGCAGGGCCAAGGCATTGATGAGCGTGGCGAGCATGCCCATGTAGTCGGCGCTGGCCCGGTCCATACCCGCCGTGCTGGCCGCCACGCCCCGGAAGATGTTTCCACCGCCGATGACCAGGGCCAACTCGACCCCCAGACTGTGCACGTCGATGAGCTCGTCGGCGATTTGCGCCAGCACCACGGGATCGATGCCCCCGCTCTTGCTGCCCATCAACGCCTCGCCAGAAAGCTTGAGCAAAATCCGCCGGTACTTGACCCCGGGGGCCAGGGGCGGACGCGTCGCGGATGGAGCCGCCAGGGCTGGGCCCGCGGCCAGAGCAACCCCCACTGGCAGCACGACATCCCCAGAACCGGGGCGCTTGCCCCCTACCCTGGGTTTTCGCTTCCTGGACTCCGTGCCCACGTGAGCCTCGCTAGGCCTGGCCGGCCTGGCGCTTCACCTCGTCGACGAAATCGTCGGCTCGCTTGGCCAGGCCCTCGCCTACCTCGTAGCGCATGAAGCGCCGGATTTTGATGTTCTCGCCGACCTTTCCCACCAGGTCGGTGAGCAGTCCCCGGATGTCCTTCTTGCCCTCGCTGTCCCGCATCCACACCTGATCGAGCAGGCAAACCTCTTTGATCCACTTGGCCATCTGGCCCTCGACGATCTTCTGCATGACTGGCTCGGGCTTGTTCTGCTGGCGCGCCAGCTCCAGGCGGATGGAACGTTCCTGCTCGAGAACAGCCGCCGGAATCTCATCCTGCGACACGTACTGCGCGCTCATGGCCGCCACCTGCATGGCCACCTCGCGGGCAAAGGCCTGGAAATCAGGATTGCGTGACACGAAGTCGGTCTCGCAATTCACCTCGACCAGCACGCCGATGCGTGAGCCGTGCATGTAGTTCGCAATGATGCCCTCAGCCGCGATGCGGGTGGCCTTCTTGGCCGCCTGAGCGACACCCTTCTTGCGCAAATACTCGACGGCCTTCTCCATGTCGCCGCCGCACTCCTGCAGGGCCTTCTTGCAATCGGCCATGCCGGCCTGGGTGCGCTCGCGCAGGTCCTTGATCATCTGGGTCGTGATCTCACTCATCTCAATCGTCTCCTGCTGCCTTGAAGCAATAGCCGAATCTACTTCTGGTTCTCGTCCTCGGGGGACGCGGCCGCCTCTGGCTCGGGCATGTCGCCCCGCCGGCGCGACACGACCTCGACCCGGGGTCCTTCCCCGCCGGACGACACGCGGATGGTCTGCACTTCATTCTCGCCTTCGCCTTGGGCATGCGCGGCCGTGGCCCGCTCACGCGCCAGCTTCTGGCCGAGCATGCAGGCATCAGCCACCTTGGCCGCGAACAGGCGAATGGCGCGAATGGCGTCGTCGTTGCCAGGAATGGCGTACTGGATCAGGTCAGGGTCACAGTTGCTGTCCACCATGGCCACGATGGGGATCTCCAGCTTGCGCGCCTCGCTCACCGCGATGTGCTCCTTGACCACATCGACGATGAACACGGCACCGGGCAACTCGCCCATGGCCTTGATGCCTCCCAGGGCCTTTTCCAGCTTCTCCTGCTCGCGCGTGAGGTTGATGACCTCTTTCTTGGTGAGACGCTCGAAGGTCCCGTCGGTGCCCATCTTCTCGATGGCCTGCAGGCGCTCGATGGAGGCCTTGACGGTGTGGAAGTTGGTCAGCGTGCCGCCCAGCCAACGGTTGGTCACGTAGAACTGGCCCGAGCGCTGGGCTTCGTCACGAACCACGTCCTGTGCTTGCTTCTTGGTTCCCACGAAGAGCACCGGCTTGCCCTCCGAGACCGTCTTGACCAGAAAGTCGAAAGCACGACGAAAGGCCTTGACCGAGAACTGCAGGTCGATGATGTGGATGCCGTTGCGGGCGCCGAAGATGTACGGCTTCATCTTCGGATTCCAGCGCTTGGTCTGGTGGCCGAAGTGAACTCCCGCCTCCATCATGTCGCGCATGCTCAACGGCGTGTCGATGGCCGCCATCGGGTTCTGCGTGTCGGGAGCTGACGGCGGGGTCTCGGCCGGCGGCGCAGCCGCCTGGTCCTTGTCGATCGTGTCCATGTTTTCCTTTCGCGTTGTTGTCCGCCGCTGACGTCATCGAAGGCCGAAGACCGTCCGTACGTTTCCGTCCGGGTCGGCACGCGCGGCCCACTCGATCAGCGTGTGGTGTTGAAAGCGGCAGCTTCTTACCACATTCCCGACACCTGTGCGGCAAATGATGTGATTTTCTTGGGGTCCAGGCTCGGCCCGCGGCTTGCTAGTCACGAAGTCTCATCTTGCCACGGGGTCTGCATCGTGCACGCCCTGCGACAAGACCTGAACCCGACATGGGCTCGGGGCAACCCAGGAGAATGAATCACATGCCACTCACGCAGTCCGGACCCAAGATCGAGATCAAGCCCGCCAGCGGGAAGTTGGGAATCATGATGCCCGGTATGGGCGCTGTCGCCACGACCTTCATGGCCGGCGTCGAGGCCATTCGCCGCGGTGTCTCCAAACCCATCGGTTCTCTCACGCAGATGGGAACCGTGCGGCTGGGAAAACGGACTGACAATCGATCCCCGCTTATCAAAGAACTGGTGCCGCTCGCGCGTCTTGAAGACGTGGTCTTTGGCGGGTGGGACCTCTTCCCGGACGACGCCTATCAAGCAGCCAGCAAGGCCGGCGTGCTCTCCAAAGAGCACCTGGCCGAGTTCAAGGATTTCCTTTCTGGCATTCGGCCCATGACGGCTGTGTTCGAGCAGAACTTCGTCAAGCGGTTGACCGCCACGCACTTCAAGAAGGGCAAGTCCAAGATGGACCTGGCCGAACAGGTGATGGCCGACATCAACGACTTCCGCAAGCGCGAGAAGCTCGACCGCACTGTGATGGTGTGGTGTGGCTCCACCGAGGCCTACCGCCAGCCGGCAGCGGTGCACGCCACGCTGGCCACCTTCGAGAAGGGACTGGCGGCCAGCGATCCCGAGATCGCGCCGTCGCAGATCTACGCCTACGCGGCCCTGAAGTGCTGCGTGCCCTACGCCAACGGCGCGCCCAACCTGACGGTAGACACGCCCGCCTTGCTGGAATTGGCAAAGAAGAACAGCGTGCCCGTCGCCGGCAAGGACTTCAAGACCGGCCAGACCTTCATGAAAACCTCGCTGGCGCCCGCGTTCAAAGCGCGGCTCCTCGGAGTCAATGGCTGGTACTCGACCAACATCCTGGGCAATCGCGACGGCGAGGTGTTGGATGACCCCGAGTCCTTCAAGAGCAAGGAGGTCTCCAAGCTGGGCGCGCTCGAGCACATCCTGCAACCCCACCTCTACCCGGACCTGTACGGCAAGATGTACCACTCGGTGCACATCAACTACTACCCCCCGCGCGGAGACAACAAGGAGGGCTGGGACAACATCGACATCTTCGGGTGGATGGGCTACCCCATGCAAATCAAGGTCAACTTCCTGTGCCGCGACTCCATCCTGGCCGCGCCGGTCGTGCTCGACCTGGCGCTGTTCATGGACCTGGCCCAGCGTTCGGGCATGCACGGCATCCAGGAGTGGCTATCGTTCTACTGGAAGAGCCCCATGACCGCCGAAAAGCTGTACCCCGAGCACGACACGTTCATTCAACTGATGAAGCTGAAGAACACCCTGCGCCACCTGCGCGGCGAGGAATTGATTACCCACTTGGGGCTAGAGTACTACGACTAGAAAAGTTCGGTGGCCGGTAGCCGGAACCGGATCCGGAACCGGCGTCGGAACCGGCAGCCGGATTCGGCCACCGGCCACCCGATCCGGCTCCGCCGCGCACACCGCCGCGCACAGCCCTTGACCGCGGGGAGCGCGCGCGGTTAGCTCACGATCCGAGGAGAACGAGCGCTTGAGAGCCATGCCGACCGCAATCACGCTTGTACTGGCCGGGTTGCTGGCCGGGCCAGCCCCGGTGCTCGCCGATGGCAGTCGGCTCGCAACACCCGCCGCGCCTGTGCTTCCCGGCGCCAGTGCGCCGCCTCCGCTGTCACCCGGCCTCGACCTCACACAGCCATCCCCGGCCGAGGACAAGACCGGAAAGCCCATCGTGAAACAATGGTGGTTCTGGACCGCGCTGGGGACTGCAGTGGCCGCCAGCGTCGTGATCCTGGTCCTGGCTGATCGCAGACCGCCTGCACCAAACACCACCCTCGGCAATCACGAGTTCCAGCCATGAGTCTGCCTGCGCGTACGCTGTTGGTTCTGCTCCTGGCGCTGGTGGCCGTCTGTTCGGACGACAAGTCGTTCGTCGTGGTGCTCGTGTCCAGCAGCCCTCCGATTGCCAACGTGGCTCAGCTTCGGGTCACGGTGACCAGCGGACAGCTCAGCGAACAGCTCCTCTATCCGGAGACGCCGCGGCCAGCGACGGCTCTCTTGCAGCTCGACGCCACGCCGATCACTTTCTCGGTGAGCCTTCGCACCACGTTCAAGGACGATGTTTCGCTGGAGGTCCAGCCTCTCGACGCAGCGGGGGTGTCGCTGGGTGCAGGGATCAGTGGTCCGCAGCGGCTCAACCTGGGGCAGGTGACCTACGTGACGGTGCACGTTGCCCCACCCTGCGACCCCATGGCGCCCGCGGCGATCTGCCAGGCCGGCCAGACCTGCGCGCTGTTCTGCGACGCGGATTCACGGCCGGAGATGCTTTGCTATTCCGCGGGCCAGGTGAACCCTGGTGATCCCTGCACGAACACCACCGACTGCGCGCTCGGCTCAGAGTGCTTCGATTTCACCACCCCGACCTGCCCCACCCCGGCCCAGCCGGTCAAGACCTGCCGCAAGTTCTGCAACAGCACTTCGGATTGTGGCGCCGGCTCTTTCTGTATGACCGGCGTTTCCTGCGGCCAGACCAGCACGCCGCTGCACCTGTGCTCGCGTCCCTGCGATCCCACGGGCGATGCTACCGGCGGCTGCGCCCCGGGCCTGCTCTGCTTCATCTATTCTGGAGAGATCACCGACTGCGCGTGCCGTGATCAAAGCCGCACAGGCGCGGTTGGCATTTCCTGCGCCACAGATGCGGACTGCCAGCCCGGGCTGATGTGCGTGGACCGTGGCAGCCAGAAGAGCTGCCAGACCATCTGCCAGCTGAACAGTCCCAGTTGCCCCACCGGGAAGACTTGCACCCGACTGACCAATCCGGACTACCAGGTCTACGGAGCCTGCCTGTGAGGATTTCTAGGGAGAAGGGCGACCACTGATCTGCAAGATCACGCCGCCCTCGCTGCCCGGCTTGTCCGCATCCACCACCAGGTAGTACTTGCCTTGCTCAACCCCAGTGAGCGGGTAGCTGCCCGTGGCCGCGCCCGCCGTGGGCTGGCAACTGATGGACGTGTTGGCCTCACACGGTAGGCTCTCGTTGAGTACCTTGTACAGGGCCAGGGCTTGGTTGCCGAACTGGCTCCATGCGATGGTGAGATCAGCCTTGGACGTCAAAGTAAAACCAATCGCGGCTTCGCCACCGCCCTTGCTCGACACACAAGAGCTCATGGCTTGTACGGTGGCCGAGCGCGATGTCGAAACCGCGGCTATTGTGGCTGTGCCGTCGAGCGGCAAGATATCCAGCGCCTCGTCCGGCTTACACCACAGCTTCTCGCAGGTCGGATCTCCCGCGCACTTGACGTCGTAGCAGTCAGTGGCCCCGTCGCCGTCGTCGTCGATCCCGTTGTCGCAGATCTCAAGGATGGTCTCGCTGAGGCCCGCCAGAGTGAGGTTCACCGTGCCTTCGCTTCCACTTTCGAAGGCCTGCACCACCAAGTTGTGCGCGCCTGGCTGTATGTTGGGGAAGGCGAAATTGCCGTAGAGGGGAGGGTCTTTGAGGACGTCGCAATTGACGTCGCTGTGATAGGCGTCGCACGCGTCCAGCGGGCTGACCTGGCGGGCAATCTGTATGACCTGATCGCCAGTCTGCGTGCTGCGCACGCTCAGGGCCATGGGCTGCAAGATGTTGAGCCGATAGATTCGGCCATACCCCGTGCCGTGGCCACAGACGGTGCTGAAGGTTCGGGTGGCGTTGGTCAAGTCAACGTTCAGCGTCTTGCTGGTGCCGATGTCGAGGTCACCCAGATCGCTGTCCGGCAGGCACATCGGGGCCTGGCAGTTGCTGGCGGTCGCACAAGCCGGGTCAGCGCAGTCAACCAGGCCGTTGCCGTCATCATCGATCCCGTTGTCGCAGAGCTCGACACCGCGGTTGGCCCACGCCGACACAGTCACGGTAATCTGGCCCTCGTTCCCGGCAGCCGAGGCCTTGAAGATCAGGAGATACTCGCCCGGAGTGAAGTACGACCAATTCGTCGTGGAGTACGTCGTCAGTGGATCCCTGGGACAATTAATGTCCTGGTCGCTGTCGCAGGCATCCCCCGCCTTGGGCATACTGTACAGCCCGTAGAAGTGCTCCCCCGTGGACTGGGTCATCTCGAGAAGGATACTCACGGTATCCTTGACAGTGAAACTGACCACGATGTCCTTGCCCGTGGAAGTGCCGGCGCAGGTCGGGTGGTAGCGATTACTCCCCTTGGTGGTGTCCACCACCGCGATCCTGGGCGGATCGCCCACCACAAGGGCGCCGAGGTTGATGTCAGGCACGCAGGGGTGGCAGTTGGGCGCGCTGGCGCAGTCCAGGTCGGCACAGTCGATGGCGCCATCGCCATCGTCGTCGATTCCGTTGTTGCAGATCTCGGGGGTGGTGGTCTTGCCGGTCGACAGGGTGACGGTGGTCGAGCCCGTGGTCCCGGTGAACGACTGCACGATCATCCAGTAGTTGCCAGCCGCGAGCCCGTTGAAGGTATAGCTGGCCGTGAGGTCCTGGCCCGCAGCTAGGCAGTAGACAAGGTTTGATTGCACGTCGCAGGGTTGGCCCACCCCGGCGCGGAAAACCGCAACCACATGGGCAGCGCCCTTGCCCTGCTCGAAGTCGAGCTTGACGTCGGCAGCGGCAGCCAGGCTGAAGCTTCCCACGCGGGCCACGCCGCCGGGCGGGGCGCAGGTGCTGTAGCTCGCGACCGCGCCCGCAGTGGACATGATGCGCGTGACTGCGGCGCCTGAGCTGGCGATCGAGCCAAAGTCCACGTCAGCGGTGCAAGCCGCGCTCAAGCAAGCCGGGAAAGTCTTGCACTGGGGATCGCTGCAGTCCACCAGCCCATCCCCGTTATCGTCCTTGCCGTTGTCGCAGATCTCCTTGCCAGGGTTCACGATGCACGTCGGATCCGCGAAGCAGTCCGGATCCTTGCAATCCACCAAGCCGTCGTCGTCATCATCCAGCCCGTTGTTACAGATCTCGTGGCCCGGCACGAAGCAGGACGGATCCCCGAGGCAAGCGGGATCCTTGCAGTCAATCAGCCCGTTGCCATCGTCGTCGATCCCGTTGTTGCAGATCTCTTTCTTGTGATTGATACAAATCGGCAGGTTCTTGCAGGCCGAGTCGAAGCAGTCGGCCAGGCCGTTGCAGTCATCGTCGATGCCGTTGCCACAGATTTCGATCGTGCCACACGCGACGTCGGAGGAGCGGTCGCCCGGGGTGTCCCGGCGGGCGTCGCCGACCAGGTCAGGCGTCCGATCAACGCCGCCATCGCGTGCGCCACCCGATGATCCGCCTCCTGTTCCGCCCCCTCGTCCACCGCCCATTCCTGCCACCAGCCCTCCGCCGGTTCCGCCCCCTCGCCCGCCGCCCATTCCACCCATCATCCCACCGCCTGCTCCACCCCCTCGCCCGCCGCCCATTCCACCCATCATCCCACCGCCCATGCCTCCCCCCGCGCCAGCCTGCGGCCCATCCCACCCTGCGTCGCCTGATGAGCCTGACTGGCAGTTCGGATCCGCGTCGGAGCAGCTTTTCGAGTGCCGCATGGCCGAGCGGAAACAGCCGCCCGACCCGATGGCTAGGCCGAAGAGGCATGTCGCCAGAACCAGCTTCGGCAAGCGCTGAATCCGCATACTGGCCACTAGCCTGCCACCCGCCACTATTTTCCGCTAGCACCTATGTAGAATCCCTCCCCCACGTTTGCCGCACTTCCCCACGCCCGCTTCTTCCAACGATTCTCGAAGAAGACCAGCGGGCTGAGCACGTTGCGCATCAGACGAAGCGCGATGGGGCGCTCGCCGGAAAGGTCGTGCTGCTCGCGCGGATCGTCGAGTTCGTCGAAGAGCTCCATGCGTGCCACGCCAGAATGGATCAGACGATAGCGACCGCTCTTGAGCCCGCGCGATACGGCTTCGATCTGAGTCAAACCCGTGGCCGGGCTGCCGCCCACCTCGTCGAACGCCAGCGAAATCAGCGACCGCCCCTGCATGCTGTCCGGGATGGGCAGGCCGGCGAGCTCCAGCAGCGTGGGGCTGAGATCCATGGCCTCCACGTCGGCGTCGATCACGCGGCCAGCCGGCAGCAGGCCGGGCGCGCGGATGATGAAGGGCACGTGCACCAATTCCTGGTGCGCGCCCTGGGCATGGCCGCAGTCTCCGTGGTCCCAGAACTCGTCGCCGTGATCGGAAATCACGATGACCACAGATGTTTCATACAGCCCGGCCGTCTTGAGGTCTTGGATGAAGGCCGCGAAGGCCGAGTCGCTCTGTGTGATCTCCGCGTTGTGCAGCGCCTCGATGTACGCCTTGTCAGTGGCGTTGACCTTGAGCGTTCCCTGCTTGATCTTGCCGAGCTGGATGCCGGTGAGCACCGGCTTGATGGGGCCGTTGTACGGCTTGTCCCAGTATTTCAGCAGGAACTCTTTGCGCGGGTTGTAGATGACATGCGGCTCGATCACGGCCAGGTACACGAACTGCGACTTGGCCTTGCCGGGCATGATCCATTTCTTGGCGATCCCCCACAGGGTCTCCGCGTTGTTGGGCAGATTCTCGCGGATGAGGTTGCGGTTCTCGTCCCAGCCGCGGTCAAATCCCCACTTGGACGAGACGTAGCCGTTGGCGGAGAACATGGCCGTGCGAAAGCCGGCCTTCTTGAATTGCTCGGCCACAAAGGGCACCTCGCGCGAGATCTTGGACTCCTGCACGGTGGCCTTGTGCACGCGCGGGTACACGCCGGTGAGCATCGACGCCTGCGACGGCAACGACCAAGTGCCCGCCACCTGCGCCCAGGCGAAACGCGTGGCATCGGCGGCAAAGGCGTCGTAGTTGGGCGTCAGCACGTTGGTCTTGGGGTTGTATGCGTGCATCTTGTCGGCGCGAAAGGTGTCGATCATCCAGACGTAGATGTGGTCGAACTTGCGCGAACCTGCGACGGCCGGCGCTGCGGCCCGCACCATCAGACGCGGCTCGCCCCAATCCACGCCGCCCCCATGCGCGCAAAGATCGAGACGCACCGCTTGGCCGGCAAAGGGCGCCAGATCCCAGGCCCCCTCGGTCCAGTGGCCGCTGGCTGGCCCCTCGAACAGCGTGGCCACAGCCGCACCGTCGCGGGCCACCCGCACCGCCACCGAAGCTGATGGCGCACGCGACCCGTAGGCCAGGGCGAGCTTGGCCTGCGCAGGAACCTGCAGATAGAACGACAGCCGCGAGGCTTCGGGTTCGACCAGCGCCCGACGACGAGCGCCACCAAGCTCAGCTTCAGTGACACCGATCTCCGAGGGCGTAGCCGGTTGGTCGACCGCTGCCTTGGCTGGCTTGGGCGCGCCGATCTCGATGGCGGCGATGGACGCGGCAGCGCGCTTGCCCCCGGCGATGGCGCCGGCCGAGCGGAAGGTGAGTCGAATGCGGTTGTCACCCGCAACCAGCATGGCGGCCGGGACCGCGACGTCGTACGGTCGCAGGGTTTGCTCCACGTCCAGGGTGGCCAGCGGCTTCTCGTTGACGAACACCGACAAGCGCTGCTTGGGGACCACCGAGCGCATGGTCAGCGTCAACTGCAACTCGGATCGGCCTGGGGCCAGCACGCCGTCCCCATCCGCGTCCACGGGGAAAGAAAAGGCAGCCGAAGTCCCGGACACGTAGGCCACCGGCGTGGCACCGTCCTTGTGCAAGGGCAGCCACGATCCCTTCCATCCACCGTCGATGAACTTGAGAAACCCGACGCCGCCAGCAGCCATCACCAGGCGACCAGCGCGATGTTCCACCGCGTGTACGCGATTCGCGACAAGATCGAACGATGAGCGATAGCCCGAGAGGTCAGCCGGTGGACGGGTCGGGCTGGCCGCCGGTGACTTGTTCTCGGGACGCGCAGTGGCTGCCTGCGCGGGCGCGCGCCGGCCACAGCCGCTGGCGAGCAATAGACACACTGCCCAGAACGGGGCGGATTTCGCGATCAGACGCATGGGAGTAAACACAAACACGGAGGTAACCGCCTCCATGACAAAAATCAAGATCGCAACGCAGATAGCAACCGATTCCGATAGTGCTACTCTCCGCTGCCGAATGTCAGAGCAGCCTTCATCTCGTTTTCATTGGCCGAGCGGCGCATCCATTTTCGCAGGGACTCTGGGCGCTGGAATTCTGGACGCATGCTTGGTTCTCGCGCACGGCAGCGGCGGCCGGCCCTTCGAAATCCTGGCGCTGGCGGCCGGGCTCTACGGAACCGCCGGGTTGTTGGCAGGCGCCTTTGTCGGGTGGGCCGTGGCCACAGCCATAGCCGCTGTGCCTGGCGGGTGGCGCGCCCTACGCGAAGATCGCGACTTGGACGGCCGCGCGGCAGCGGCCCTGCTGGGACTTGCCGCCGCGGCCCTGATCATGGCCGTGGGCGCCGGCGCAGCTCACGGGCTCCTCGTGGCCGAGATGGCCAGCCGCAAGTTGGCGGTGATCGCCACGGCTGGGTTGGCCCTGGCATTCTGTCCGGTGGCCGCGCTGGCTGGGGTCGCCTGCGCGCGCCTGGTCGTCCGACGCACGCGTTATCTTCCCGCGCCCCGTGGCCTGGGAGCCACGGGCCTGCTGCTCGTGGCATTTGCGACGGCGGGCCTGCTCGCCTTTGTCGCGGCTCTGTCGCGCGCCGATTGGCGTGTGCTGGATCTGGGGCCCTTGTGGTCAGCGCTGGCCGCCCTGTTGCTGGCCGCCGGCCATGCCATCTTCTGGTACGGCTCAGCGCCGGGCCAGCGGCTGCGCGCGCGCCTGCCCAGGCGAGGCCTGGGCGTGGGCGTGACCGTCGCGGTGCTCACGCTGCTCGGGCTGGGCAGCCAGATCGGCGAAACTTCGCCCAGCTACGCCGCCATCACTGATGCGAGCTGGGGCCTGCGTCTGGCCCTCAAGATCGCGCGGCACCTGACCGATCACGATCACGACGGATATTCGGCCCTTTTTGGCGGTGGCGACTGCGACGACTCACGCGCCGACGTCTTTCCCGGCGCCGAGGACATTCCCGGCGACGGCATCGACCAAGACTGCCAAGGCGGCGACGCCCAACCAGTCGTAGCCAGCCCCGAGCCCGCCCCAGCCCATACGCCAGCGGCGCCTGCCCAACACGGCGCCTTTTCCGGCAACATCCTGATCATTGCCATCGATGCCCTGCGCGCCGATCGCCTGGGCGTGGCGGGCTACGGCCGGCCGCCCGGCCACTCGCTCACCCCGACCCTGGACGCACTCGCCCAGCGGGGCGCGCGCTTCACCCACGTGTGGGCCCAGGCGCCCAACACCCCACGCTCGTTCCCGTCGCTGGTGACCTCGCGCTATCCCTCCGAGATCGCCTGGCAAAAGCAATCGCTCAACTACTCGAATCTGCTGCCCAGTAACCACACCTTCTTCGAGCCGCTGGCGGCCGCGGGTCTGCACCCCATCGGAATCTTTTCGCACTTCTTTTTCACCGCCGATCGGGGCATCTCCAAGGGCTTTGCCGAATGGTCCGACGACGGCGCCAAGAGCATCGCCGATTCCAACAAGGACATCGCCTCGCCCCGCATCGTCCCGCGCGTGATCGCGCGGCTGCGCAAGGCCGCACAGACCGGCGAGCGCTTCGTGCTGTGGACGCACCTCTTCGAGCCGCATTCCAGCTACATGGAGCATCCCGAATTTCCCACCTCGCTGTCGGGCGTGCAGGGACTGGAAGAGAAGTACGACTACGAGATCGCATTCGCCGATTTGTGGGCGGGCAAGATCATCAAGACTCTCGAAGAAACCAAGCTGGACCGCAACACGGCGGTGGTGGTGTTCGGCGATCACGGCGAGGCCTGGGGCGAGCACAAACGCTACTTCCACGGCCAGGATCTCACCGAGGAACAACTGCGCGTGCCTCTGCTCGTGGTCGTGCCTGGGGAAAAGCCCGTGGTGGTCGACGACGAAGTCGGGCTCATCGACATGGGACCAACCCTGGTCGACCTGGTGGGCGCCGCGCCCCTGCCCAGCTTCCACGGCCGCAGCCTGCTGCCCGCCATCGAAGGGAAACCGCTGCCCAGCCGACCCATCTTCGCCGAGCTTCTGCCTTCCACCGCGACACCCTCGCACGAGGTGACCGTCATCGACGGGGCCAAGAAGCTCACCCACAAGATCAGCGAGCGTCGCTGGGAGCTGTTCGACCTGGCCGACGATCCGCGACAGCAGAAGAACCTGGCTGACCAGCCCGCCTCACGCGCGCTGCTCGACGAGCTACGCGCCAAGCTGGTCAAGTTCGAAGAACGAAAGCGGCAGAATTAGCCGCTCGCCCGGGTCCCCGTCGTTCGCATGTCGCGGTTGAGCAGGCCTTTCAATTCTCGACCGGGCGAGAAAACCACGGTGGACTGCGGGGGCAGAGGAATCGGCTCGCCGTTGCGCGGGTTGCGCACGATGCGCGCACCCCGACGGCGCTTGGTAAAGGTGCCGAATCCCGGATAGGAAAATCGGGGCGGAGCCGTTCGAGTGGGCCGCGCCCTGATGAAGTAGTCGCCGATCTCGGTGAAAACTACGTCGACGATTCGTGCGACTGTCTTCTTGGTCAGATCACGAGGAAGATCTTTCTTCGAAGCTACACGCCCGATCAATTCCGCCTTGGTCATCGTCTTTCCTTCTTCTCTCGGCTGGACTGAACCCGTGAGAGTACGGGTCCTGGCGTGTGGGTGTCAACGATCAACAGCACGATCAAGAACGCGCATTTCGTGCACCGATCCACCGACGTTGTCCTACGCCGCGGGTGGTTTCCCTACCCAGCCGCGTGGCGGGATGGCTATTCTGCGTCCATCCGCTCGGTCCAGGCCGTCTTGATGAATCGGTCGCCCGACAAAGCGCTGAGAGACTGGGGGGTGATGAGCTGGATGTTTTGGCCGAAGTTGTCGGTGGACGGACTGGGAGCAGAACCGTTGGTGCCGAACGTGATGAAGATCGTTGTGCCCACGAACTGAACTCCCGTCACGTACTGGTTCGGGTACTCTCGGCCCGCGATCTGGGCCCAGGTTCCGGTGGACAGGAACTCGTGCAGCGTGACGTAGCTGTTGCCGCTGGTCGCGCTCTCCGGGCAGGTGTCCCAGTTGGCCTTGGGCGGATCGTACCAGGTGGTGAAGAGCTGGAAGCCAGTCCCGTCGGTGCGCACCACCGCCACCGGCGTGCCCGTGGGTCGAGCGGTCGCAGGTAGCCAGCTTCCGCCCGAGCCGCAGTCCGTAGCCGCGCTGGCCTTGCCGACGTTGGTGACACCACACAGCCGGTTGGCATTGGTCAAAGTGTCATCCGCCACAAGCTTGATCAATCCGCTGTTGCCAAAGGTCTGGTCCAGCGCGGGCGGGGCGCTGCCGATCGATGTCAGCTTGGCCACCACCAGCATGGACGCCGGGAACGACGAGCCTACGGTATTCGGGTCGAGAATGGAGTTGGTCACCTGCCCGAGGTAGACGCTGTTGTCCGGGTCGTTCGAGTTGTTGCGGTTAAGCTGTACCACCGCCGGCGAGAAGTGCAGCGGCTGCGTGCAGCCCAGGGATATCGGCGCTCCGCCCTTGTCCAAGGCTGGGCCGTAGCTGGGCGCGTACTGGTGCACCTTGCCCCAGGTGTCCGCCACATACGCGGCCAGCAGGTTCTGGTCAGTGGGGCTGCTCCCGTTGTGGAAGTTGTCACGCGCCACTGCCACATCCGCGACCACCGCGAATTCCTGCCCGGTGCTCGAGTCGCAGCCGCCCGACCCGCTGATCGTCGCCCCGGGCCCCGCCACGCTCGGCGTGGAGCCATCCCACACCATAGCGTCGATCAACTTGGTCGTGGTGCTGCTTCCAGTAAAGGGATAGCCCGAAGCCATGAGCACGCGGTTGTCGTTCATGTTGGTCGTCCTGTGGAACGCGAAGGCAGGCACTGAATCGGTTTCGCCCAGGTCAGAGGCCGAGATGCCGGACGCGTTCTTGTAGCCCACATGCCACAGCAGCGAGGCGTCATTCAGGCTCGGGTCGCCCGACGGTACTGGATCGGTGATGTCCAAAGCGAACGGGTGGTTGCCGCCCGGGCCCTCGCCCATAATCAGGATCGTCCTCCAGTCCGGGCACCCGGAATCATAGGGCCCTGTCTGAGCGTCGCTGCAGGTCAGGTTGGCGGCCACTTTGCAATTGGCCACGCACAGGTTCTTCACCTTGGGCGACCCAGACAGACCGTAGATGTGGTCGCTGGGACTGTAGCGTTGGCCGCCCTGCGCGTAGAGCTTGGCGATCATCGGAACCATGTCAGCCGGGATGAAGGCAAAGGCCTCCTTGCCGTTGCTGGCATAGAAGGCATGCAGCATGCCATCGTCAGCGCCCAGGTACACCAGCTCGGGCCGGTTGGCGTGGTCCCAATAGAAGCGGGTGCCGCCAGGGAGCAGACTGGTCCCAGGCGAGCCCACGTCGATGGGCATCGAGTTCACCACACTGCCCATCACCGCCGGATTCAAAGGCTTGTGGTCGGTTGTATCCGTCGGATCGATCTTGCCCAGCATCCACTGCACGATTCGCGCGGTCTCGGCCGCGTTTCCGCCCATCCCCAGGGCGAGCAAGGCGCCGGTGCTGTTCGCATCTATCGTCCCGTCGGAGCCCACCACGATCTGCTGCACGTGCCCGTTAGCGTCTGAGAAGAAGACCTGCCGCTGCATCCACATCTGTTGCGCGGCTGTACTGGGTGGGGATCCAGGTCGCACAGTGAACGTGTTCACTGTGGCCGCGTCCCAGGCCAGCTGCGTGGTGTACACGCTGGCCGTGGCCGTGGTGGTGGTGGTGGTGGTCGCTGTCCCTATGCCGAAGGCCACCAAACTGCCCCGCCATTCTGGCAACTCAGCCGTGGTCTGGAACAGCATGTTCCCGACGGTCACGCCCGACAGGCTCTGCGACCCGCTGGCTGCCGAGGCCGGCGTGGTGGCCACCGTGACCCGCAGGGCTTCCTTCATCTCGTAAGTCAGCCAGTAGTACAGCTCATCCTCACTGGCCGCATAGCGCGGAATATTGATGAAGCTCGGGCTGGTGCTGCCCGCGCGAGCCACATTGTTCAATGTCGCTGCCGCGTAGGTGTTCCGCCCAGTCAGATCCGTGGTCGCCGCGATCACGTGCACGTTGATACCGTTGGCCGCCAGCGCCCGCGCCTTGGTCACAGCCGGGCAGTTGCAGCCGGTCAGGTTCGGGTTGCCGCTCGGATCGTACATGCAGGCCGCGGCCGAGCAGTCGACACCGCCCACCGCTACGTCGCCCGGGCCGCGCGGCAAACCGTCCACCACCATCAGCACGTGGTTCTCCCAGCACGGGCTGGTGCCACCGTTGGCGACGCTGTCACTGCTCTGCACGATCGACATGTAGTTGTCGATGCTGTGGTACTTGTCGTTCTGCCCGTCGTTCTTCAGCGCGCAGGCGATCGGCTCCAGATTGCCCGTGGCGTAGAAACCGCCGTACGACGCCTTGTCCAGACGAGCTGCGTTCAGCAACGCCTTCTGCGTTGGCTTCAAGCTGCTGTTCCCGCCCAGGCTCGTGTCATTCACCATCGGCACCACATTGTGATCCCACTGCGCTCCGTTCGCTGCCCCGCAGGTCACCGATGTCGACCTGGGATCCCCACTGGCGCCGGTCAGGGGCAGTGGATACTCGTCACCGGTGGGAACGTAGCCCTGGCTCCACGGCAGCCCCGCGCCGGCACCGCTCAGACCGCTGAACTCGCGCGCCCCGTACTTGTTTTCGTTCACATACTCAGTTCGCTCGGCGTCCATCAGGTACCAGTAGTTCCCTGCCGAGCCGTATGACTTTCCCAAATAGGTGGTCGAGTACTTGGGCGCGTACAGGCTGCCTGTTCCCGCCGGGTCGCTGGGGGTGCCCACCACGGGCGTGCCAAAGATGTAGCTGAAGGTGTAGTAGCTGCCCTCGTAAATACCCTCGCCCCCGCTCGGCCCCGCACTTGCGAAGTAGCACATCCACCCGCACGAGCTCCACGGCGCATCCTGCCGATAGTAGGTCTTGCCGTCCCCGCTCGGCACCGCGTACCGGCTGTCGTTGCCACTGCTCTGCAGACTGTACGTCACCGTCGGCGTGTTCACCGACGCGCCCCCGCCACTATAGTCGATGGTGCAGGTGCTGCTCGGTCCTGTGCTGCTCGAGAAGCACGCTTTCCCACTTGCATTTACGCCCTTCAGCAGTTCGCTCCGAGGCAGGAACTTCGTGTCGACACGCGTCGACGTCAAGAAAGAGGTCCCAGTCGATGTGGTGTTCAGCTTGACGTAGGGGAACAGGTTGTCCGTGCTGCCGTTGCCCGCCTGGTAGGTATGCATCTGCCCTATCTTCACCACCGCCGTGTCGTCGTAGGCATGCTCCAGCACCACCCGGCGCACGGCATTCTTCACCATCATCATGCGCGAGGTGGCCGGCACGCACGCGTCCCCGGTGCTCGAGTCGCACCCCAGGCCGTCATCCGTACACCACAGGCCGCTCTTCTGGCACATGTTCGCCGGCTTCCCGAACACACAGTAGTCCCCCTTCCCACTGTCGCACTGGCTGTCGCTATTGCAAGGCGTGGTTGCCTGGTAACGACAGGTCTTGGTAGCACCCGAGGCGCAGAAATCATTCCTGAAGCGGCCGCTGCCATCGTCGGTGGAGATGTAGCGACAGAAGTCACCCTTGGTTAGATTGTAGCAATCGTCGTTGGAGTAGCACTGCACCGAACTGTTCAGGTAGCAGTACGAACTGCTCACGCCACTCGCCCAGGTACAACTGGCCGGCGTGCAATCACTCGTGTCAGGCACTGACTGCAAGACCAGGGTCGCGGTTCCTGTCGCCGTCAAAGTTCGCGTCCCCGTGTAGCTACTTGTGTTCGATGTCACATCGGTATGGCTCGTAATCAAAGGTGCAGTTCCTGTTTGGGTCAACGTCACTGACGCGCTACTGTTTCCGGTGACAATCGTTGTGTTGGTGCTGGTGACCCCAGATTGAGTCGCGGTGTTGGTACCAGTCGCAGAGGCACTCGCCGACGATGTCACCGCCCCGGTCATCGTCGACGACCAGCTAAGGGTTGAAGTGGCAGTGCCACTGCGGGTTCCACTGGAGCTCGCAGACGATGAGCCAGTGCTCGTTGACGAAGCGCTCAGGCTCACAGACGACGTTGCCGTGCTGCTATAGGTGGACGTCCCACTGGACGACGCGCTCGCGGTCTTCGTCATCGTCACCGTCGAGCTTGACGATTGATTCGCGGTATTGGTGTAGGTAACGCTAGAAGTGGACGACGCCGAGGAGGTGTTGCTGTAGGTGGACGACCCGCTGGACGACGCGCTCGCGGTTTTCGTCGTGGTCGAACTGGACGTGGCGGAACTGCTGGAGCTGTTGCTGATGGTTGAACTGGCGCTTGACGACG
>PLNW01000024.1 GCA_003142855.1 Myxococcales bacterium | reverse complement strand
CCTTTGCAAACATGGTTGTTGCATTCTTGGTCGGCGGGACAATCACCACAATGCAAGGTCTGCCCGCAATTGTCTTCGACATCTCCGCAGTATTGGGTGGTTCCCGCGGTGCAAGCGAGCGCGGTACAGATACCGCCGTCGCTGGTGCGCGGCTCAGCCAGAATGAGAATCGGGGCCTCAGGAGCCGACGCCCCCGCCTCAGGGGACCCGATCCCCACCGGAGCGTCACTTGATGCGCTCACTTTGTTGTCGACGCTGCAGGCAGCCGTCCACGCCAAAACACAAACGGCCCACACCTGAACAAAAACGCTCGCCTGCCGGCACATCTGTGCCCTCAGGCTGGCAAAAACTGTTTTGTCACGCCTCATTCGTATCTCCTGTGTTCCTGGCCTAAGCGTACCCGTCATCGGCCATGTCTTGCAAGGAACGAAACGTATGAGGGATTGCGTATCATACCGTATACTACACGTGGGCGTCGGTCGGCGCGGAGCGCGGCTCGCGTGGGCGAGGGCGTGGGGGTGAACGAGTTCGTGGAGCGCACCGCGCACGCTCGCGACGCGCCTCACACACGCAGCCCGCGGCACACCGCTCGCTACCGCTGCCACTCACGCGAACGCGGGCCGCCGACCTGCGCTACTCTGGGGTCTTCCGAAAGACTCTGGCTATTGCTGGATGAACGCACCCCCGGGGCAGCCCATCAAGATCTGCGCTGACTGGTACTTTCCGCTGGTGACGTCGTCGCACCACGTTCCGTAGAGCTGGATGGTGGTGCTGGCCGGGGTGGTGTAGTCCCAGCCGTTGGCGTGCGATGTGTCGTGCGGCGCCCGCAAGGTGCTGTCATTATTGAACTGGACAGCCACGTTGGTGGGAACCGGCGGAGCCTTGCCCAGACCGAAGCTGCAACTGACCACCGAGCCCATGATACTCGCCAGGGCCGCGGTCAACGCATCGGGCGTGAGGGCGGGATAGTAGTCGTTCGTACCGCCCGCTTGGGCGAGGCCGGTGAGGTTCGTGGTCTCGGGACCAACGCCGAGCACGTACACTTTGTACCCGGCGTTAAGCGCCGCAGTGGCTGCGCCTTCCGCCCCTATCAGGTCCGTGGCCCCGCCCCCGCCTCCGCCGCTTTTGCCACCCAGACAGTTAGGTTCTCCGTCCGTGGCCAGCAGGATGTATTTGGGGTTCGGGTCGGTCAGGGTCTGCAAGTAGGTCACGGCGGTGGTGATAGCGAGAGTGGTGGGAGTGGACCCGTTGGGCTTGATCGTGGCGATATACGCGTTGACGGCGTTGGCGCCAGCCGCCCCTGGCGTAATGGGAACCTCCGGCGGATCGACGCCGCAGCTCCCATCCGAGTTGAAGGTCTCGAGTCCCCAGTTCACGTTGGTCGATGGGCTGGTGAGAACGGCGTTGAGGCCGGACACCAGAGTCGTCCAACGTTGCTGGCAGGTGGTCGAGCCGGTGGCGCACGTGCTGGTCGAATCCATGGCATCCAACAAAGAGCCCGTCTTGTCCAGCACCAGCAGCACATCAGGCGGCTGCTTGTTCAGCGGGGCGGTCGTGATTCCGCAGTTCCCGCCGTCGGCCGTGCTGACCGCGATGCCGGTGTCAGTGCCGATGCTGACGTTGGTATTCGATTTGGTGTTCAGACCGAGGTCGGTCTTGGTACCGTTCCCCCCTCCCCCGCCGACCAGGGCGATGCTGCCGGGGATCGGCACAGGACCCCCGCAGGCCAAGAAGGCGGCGGCTATCAAGACAGCGGCTCCGTCAAGCCACAGCCAACTCGTTCGGCTGAGTAATCGTAGCCTGGTCATCGTGACCTCCTTGAACTGCGTGCGGTGAATCGGGCTTCCCCGAGAAACCTGACTCGTCCACCCTATACCTATCTGTATAAGTTTAGAGCATCCGCAAGCCTTCGGCTCTCAAAAAAGCTGACCCACCTCTCCCCACAGAGGAGAATGTGTTTCTGATGGCTAGCGTTTACTGCGCTCTCAGTGATTTCATCTGGTTAGCGGCCGAAAAGGCACGGCGAAGGCCGATAGCCGCTGCCATTCAGTGACGCATGATGAGGTTAGAGTGCTTCGCTGGGCAAAGATCGAACTTGCGGGATCGCGAATTACTACTCCCTCGAAGGGGAGCGGACGCTACCGCCGAGCGGCCTGGGCCAGCGCGGCCGCGTCCACACCCTCGCGGCTGCGCAGGTCAAGGTACAAGCTAGCCACGGCCAGTGCCGGCACCGGCAGGCCCACGATCATCAACAGGTCGCCCAAGAAGAGGCGCACAAACACCATGCTGCGACGGCCGCCTTCGGGCATCACCAGGTCGGCCAAGATGAAGACCGCTGCGCTCAGCCCAGCGACGGCCAGTGCGACCACGACCACGCGCACGGCTTCCGTCCTGACCAGGGCGATGCTGCGCACAAGCGCCGCCTTGCCCGCCACTCGCTCGAACAGCACGACCGCCGGCACGAACAAGAGCAAGACCGCCGCCACCAAGCCGGGCAGGAAGAACAAGGCACTCCCCAGCGCCACCAGCGCGGCCGCGGGCAACAGAGCGGTGATGAAGCGCAGACGCCGCCGCCACAACAAGGCCCACACGTCGATGAATGACGGCAACGGCGCGCCCGCGCGTCGATCGAGCAACGCCACGGTCAGGATCGCGTAGGCCAGCGGAACCGCCAGCCCAAAGACCAGAAAGCCCGTCGCCAGAACGGCCGCTAGCCAGCGCGCGACCACAGCCACCGGACTGGGCACGTCCACCGCGACTCCGGCGCCGACCGCACTTGCGGCCGCAACGGTCTCTAGCGCCGCCAGCTCGGCCAATGCTGCCTTGTCGATCTTCCCTTGCGCACGGCTGGCCTCCGCCCGACGGACCAGTTCCTGCCTGGCTCGCGAGAAATCGACCGTCGCGGCCGAGCCATCGACCAGCGGACTCGGCGCAGCCGAGCCCATCACTGCGGCCACCATGCACGACTTCGCCGCAGTCACAGGAAGCAACAGGATGGCCACCAAGAGCAGCAGCGGCCTCCAATTCCGCCAGTAGATCGTGCCCGCTTCGGCCAGCAAGCGCAGGCCGTCCAGCGCGTCCGCCGAGAGCCGTGCCCACCACGGCAACTGGCGCAAGGCCATTCCGCCCCGACCCGGCAGGGCGGCAGGGCCTGGCTGCGGCTGGCGCGGGCTGGCCGCGACCGGCGCGGAAACGGCCGGCAGATCCACCGGCACCCGTTCCACCGCCGTGACGCCTTCGTCGAGCGCGGCCACGGGAGCACGGGCGGCTGGGGGCGGCTCAGGGGCTGACGGCCGAGCGCTGACACTGGCTTCGGTTGGTGGCAACGGCGCGGAATATGGCGTGACCGGCGCGTCCGGTTTCACGCGGACCGCGCCCGCTGGATCTTCGCGACTCTCCACCACGCTCGGCTGCGGAGCGGGCGGTAGGACTGACACGTCATTGGGCGCTGGGGCGAGAGGCGGACCAGCCACTTGGCTGCGCATGATGAGAGTGCGGCCCTTCTTTCCATCCTCGGAAAAGAAACCTGGGTACGCCGGCTCGTGCTTGCCGGCTGGCGGGACAGGCGCGATCACCGCCGCGGCCGGCGCGGAAGCAGGAATCGCCGGTGGCGAAGCGGAAGAGACTGGCTTGGCCGGACTCGGTGCAGGGGGCGACATCGGCTTGGCGGGCGGCGCGGCTGCCACCGCCTTGGCCGGTGGTGCGACTGCCACCGGCTTGGCCGGTGGTGCAGCCGACACAGGCTTGGCCGGCGGCGCGGCTGCC
>PLNW01000006.1 GCA_003142855.1 Myxococcales bacterium | reverse complement strand
CTTTTTGAATCAGTAGTGTTAGTCTGGTCGGCCACCCATGCGTTGATGGTCAGACGCGATGGATCTGGAGTATTGAGGAAGTCGAGCAGGTTCACGCCTGCGCCATAGTTCTCGGCCAGTGTGTCGAGGAAGTCGGCCTCAAAGGTATAGGTCTTCTCGGCCCACAGGGCGTTGGTGATGTTTACCTGCATCGGTCCGCCGTCACCGCCGAGGAAGCCCTGCCCACGTGAGGTCAGAGTCTGGTCCAGGGCGTTGAACGCCGGGTGCAACTGCGCAGGTGGCAAGGTGAAGTGAAGCGCGCTGGCCATCTCGGTCGCAGTCGTGGTTGCGGCCCCAGCGTAGGTCATGGCCAGGGCGATAGAAATGCTGGCCGGCGAAAAGACCAGATTGCTGTTCCTGGTGATTAGCTGTTGGTAGACTGTAAACGCAAACGCGGCGTTGTCGGAAGCCAAGGTGGTGCTGTCGGCTGCCGGCACCTGAGGATCGGCGATGCGCTGGGCAGACGACTTGGCGGTGTTGACCTTCGGCACAGACGTCCCACTGCCACATCCACCAAGTGCGGCGAAGCAAAGAGCGGAGAGAATACAACAACCGGTCCCGGGTCGAATCCATCGAGTCATGGCTGCCTCCAGATCAAGTGAGCAGGTTACCAGCAAGTTCGAGGCCAAGGGAGAGTCTGTCCCCTGACCGGGGAATAGGCCAGATCATGGACGAGGACCCTCAGAATTCTGATAGTTGACGGAATCCATGGCCGTGTTTTCACCCGCCACTTGTGTCCGTCTCCCCGTAGTTGCGAGGGAATCGGTTCTACCGTTGCGGCGCGAGACTGGGCACGCATATTGCTGTCCTAGATCGCGTGGAGGATTCCATGTTCAAGATGTCTATGTGCGGCGCAGCACTTCTTCTGGCTGGCTTGGTGGAACTGGCGTGTAGCAACCATTCCGGTCTGAATCTCGGTGGTGGCAGCACGAGCGGAGGCCAAGGAATAGTCGGTTCAGGAGGCAGCGCGGGTGGGGGCCAAACAACCGGCCAGAACGACTGCGAGAAAGCAGGTGGCACCTGTGAGCAAGGAGCACCAGGAGCCTGTTTGGGCGGCTGGAGCCCCAACACCGGGGGGTATTCCTGCGCATCGAGCACGACGTCTTGCTGTCTACCGCTCAGCCACTCGCCTTGCGAAACCGCAGGCGGGACGTGCATTGAGGCGCAGCCGGGCGCCTGCCCAGGCGGAACAGTCGACAACACGAGTCAGTATGAATGCAGCAACATGGGAGGTCCCTCGACATGCTGCATGCCATCCGCAAACGGGGGTGCATCAGGAACTGGCGGGACCAGCGGAGGCGCGGGCAGCAGCGGAGCCTCCAGTGGCTCCGGTGGTGTCGGTGGAGTTGGGTCTGGGGGAACCAACGGCGGCGGCACCGGCGGAACGGGTTCCTGCCTTCCGGCCTCGTGCTCTATTCCTATGCCGGCCTGTGCTGGCGAGGTCCAGCCGAACCCAAACGACCCGTGCGGCTGTCCCATCTGCGTGCCGAAGCCTGACGCCGGAATTGTGAAAGACGCTGGCAGTCCGGACGGCCCGATTTGTCTTGGGCCACCGCCCCCCTGCGCCCTACCCCCCAAGACCTGTCCCGCTGGGTCGCAGCTGGTCTCTCCGCCCTGCGGCTGCACCGGATGCATGCCGGTGGACGGTGGAACCAGCGACGCTGGGAAACCAGACGCGCCGGTGATCTGCAACGTGATGTGCCCGATGATAGCCTGCACCTACGGATACCTGCCGAATCCCGAGCCTTGCGGTTGTCCCAGCTGTGCCCCGCCCCCTGACGCCGGCGTGGCGAAGAAAGCTCCGGATGCGGGCACGCGCACGCCGCTGCTCCATCGTGCCGCAGGTGCTGCCTGTCCGACAGGACGCGCCCCCGGTCCCGGTCCGTTCATCTGCGGCTGCATCAGTTTCACCAACCCACACAACTGTCCATGTCCCGGCGCCAACTGCATGTATGATGCCGACTGCACCTCAGGTGTCAGTGGTCGCTGTCTGGCGCCCCAGCCCCTCCCGCCGGGTGCGCAGTGTTCATACGACCAGTGCTTCAGCGATGCGGACTGCCCGGCGAATACTCCTTGCGACTGCCGTGACTCGGCTGCTAGCTCAGCGCCGAACTCCTGTTTGAACGGTAGCGATTGTCGCGTCGATTCGGATTGCGGAGCAGGCAATTACTGCTCGCCAAGCCCGGGGCTCGGCGCTGCCTATCACTGCCACACTTCACGCGACACCTGCGTCGACGACAGCGACTGCAGGCAGCCTGAATATTGTGCCTTCAACGAACAGACTGGCTACTGGTCATGCGCAGTGCTGTTGCCACCGTGAGTCGGGATTCCCACAGGATTGATCCGTGTCCCGCAAACGATCTTCCACTAGCCTGAGGACAAGTGAGCATTATGAATACCGACCGACTCAATCGTTTCAGACTGCGCACAATCGCAGCCCCTTGGCTCTGCCTTGCAATTCTGGGCAGCGGCTGTAGCTCGAACACCAAGACCGGTCTCCATAGCTCCGGCGGGACCGCCGCTTCTGGCGGAACCACGGCACAAGGTGGAAGTATGGTCAGTGACGGCAGCACGGGCCATGGTGGAAACGGTGGAATAGCCGGGGCCGGCGGTGCTTCGTCGAGCAGCAGCGGCGTCTCCTGCTTGGATTCCAGCGGCACCATCGCGACCACGGCCAAGACCTGCACCCTGCCGAGCGATTGCAGGCAGGTGGTCCAGCCAACCTGTTGCGGCGCTATCTCGGATGTGGGCATGGCCAAGTCGTCCTCATGCACCTTCCCCACGCCGTCTTGCGAAAACTTTGCCTGCCCCATCTACCTCTACCCGCCGGAGCAGGCCGAGGATGGCAAGGATGCGGCCCAGGGGGGCTCCATCGGCGTGGAGTGCGTGAGTGGCCAGTGCATGACCTTCGTCATGGCCGGTGGCCCGGATGCCGGAGCGGATGCGGGACCGTGCCCAGCGGGACAGATCTGGTGCTTAGGGTGCACGCCTGGAACGGGTGGCTGTTCGACCGGAGGGTGTCCTGGTTTCGCCTGTCCCCTACCGGACGCTGGAACGAGCGACGCTTCTTCGGGAAGCTGCGGCCAGGTGACGACCCAGGCGGAATGTGACAGCCGCAGCGATTGCCACTCGGTCTTTGTCGATTCCAATAATTGCAGTTGTGACCCCGTCGGCTGCTGCACGCATTTCAGTCGCTGCGCCGACGGCGGTCACGCCAATTGCAGCGGCCCGGCTTTGTGCAACATGGGGGCGTTCTTTTGCGAGGGACCTTACATCCTGTCGTATTCCGGCAACTGCTACGAGGGTTGCGTCCTCCAAAGCGAATGCGCCGGTGCCAATGCGGGAACAGGCGCGGTCTTGTCCTGTGTGGACTGGTATCGCTATCCAATCCCAAACACGAACAATGTGTTCATCAACAATGTTTGGAATGAGCAGCACGCTGGCACGTACCCGTATCGTCAATGTCTGACAGAACGTAACCTGGGTGGGGGGCAGCAATATGGTTGGTCGTGGGATTGGCCAGCTTGCGACACCTCGACGTCTTTTGCCGCGCCGGAAGTGCTATTTGGACGCAAAGCCTGGGACGGTGGCGCTTCCACCACTCCCAACTTGCCAAAGCGCATTGGCGCGATTCAAAGTCTGGTTGTTGACTTCGGCGTCGATGTCGTTGCAGACGCGTGTTACAACCTCAACACCACGATGTGGCTCACTCAATCGGATGCCGCTCCGACTGATCCAGATCCGCAAGACGTCACGACTGAAGTCATGGTTCGATTCAACGATGCCGGCAATATCGGGGGTTGTTGCGCGCTGGACGGCAACGTGACGCTCGGAGGAATTGCGTTTGAAGTCTGGCACCAAGACGCTCACGCAGACGCTTCGGGAACCACTACTTATACCTGGAAAATGGTGATCTACGAAAACAGGACGCCGATCACGGATACTCAGTTCGACCTTGCGTTGGTCTTGCAAGACATGGTGAGCCGCGGCCTGGTCCAGTCCACCAATGCCGTGCAAGGTGTGGAGCTCATCACGGAAGTCTCAGGAGGTTCGGGGCAACTCTGGCTCAACCGATTCAATGTCACGGTCCAATAGGTGTTGCGGGACTCGTATGACTGGGGAATCATCGAAGACCATGGCCGCATTGCTGGCTGGAGCTATTCTGGTGTGCCTGATGTCCTTGAGCGGTTGTGGCCAAGGATCATCAGCTCGGAACAATGTCGGTCTTGATGCCTCAGCTACACCATCCAGCTCACGGGAGACGGTACGATCACACTCGATGTAGACGGTGCGACGTCCACCTTCACCATGCCGTCCAGTTTCGTGGGATATGGACAGTACTTCAAAGCCGGCGACTATGATCAGACCGTCGGCAGCGACGCCACCATTGGCGCCACCGTGAAGTTCTTCACGCTCCAGATCTCCCACCAACCCACTTGACGAAGGAGAAGAAACTGGCTCATGAACCGCGCGGCTATCAGTCTCGGCGCGATGGTCACGCTTGCAGCCCACACGCCGCCCAGCCCTTCTGTGGGAGGGCCGCTGCCACCCATGCCGGTCCCGCAGGACAACCCGCAGAGCGCGGAGAAGATCGCGCTGGGCCGCCATCTCTTCTTCGACGGCCGGCTGTCGGCGGACGGGAAAATCAGCTGCGCGAGCTGCCACGATCCCAGGCAAGCCTGGGCCGGACACGACGCCACCGACACAGGGATCAACGGCCGCGTTGGCGATCGCAATTCGGGAACTGTTGTGAACTCGGGCTACATGACATTCCAGTTCTGGGACGGGCGCGCCCGCTCGCTCGAAGAGCAGGCGCTCGGGCCGATCCAAAATCCGGTGGAGATGGGAGAGACCCTGCCCCACGTCGTGCGCAAGCTCGCCGCTATTCCCGGCTACCGGAGGCAGTTCCAGTCAGCGTTCGGGACCGGAGTCAGCGCCGATGGAATCGCCAATGCCATCGCCGCCTTTGAACGCACCATCGTTTCCGAACCGGCGCCGTTTGACCGCTACCTCGCGGGCGACAAGAACGCCATGAGTATGGAAGCTATCCGTGGGGCGGAACTCTTCAGCGGCAAGGGCGGGTGCGCCGCCTGTCACAATGGCCCGCTCTTCTCCGACCAGAACTTCCACAACCTTGGCGTTGGCGCTGGGGCTGCGCATCCCGACGTGGGGCGCGAGACGGTAAGCAAGAGCCAGGTCGACCGAGGCAAGTTCAAGACTCCGGGACTGCGCAACGTCGCGCGGTCGTACCCCTACATGCACGACGGCAAGATGAAGACCTTGGCGGACGTCGTCGAGTACCTCGACCGTGGCGGCACTCCCAACCCGAACCTCGACGCGCTTGTCAGGCCGCTCAACCTGACCACCCGGGAACGGCGGGACCTGGTGGCGTTTCTCAAAGCTCTGACTGGTCCCGAGCCCAAAGTGGCACCACCGAAGCTCCCATAGGCAAGGCTGCGATCGAATCCGCTGGTCGTGCGCGCATTCTTCACCGAGCCTTGCATCGCAATGAACACCTGAACGACATCGAGCAGGCGTTGGGTGGTGAATGAGGTTTTGGTTCCGTGTTGGACGTGTCACGCCTCGAAACTGACCTGATCGAACAGCCTGCCCGCCTGTTCCCAGCCCTCGCCCTTGCAGCCAAAGTGGCCGAGAACCGGCAAGCCCAGTGCGTGCGCCCTATGCGCCACCACCACGGGCAACTTGCCCTCCAGGGATGAGACATCCAGGCAGCCCTCGCCCGTGACCACGGCCTCGCAGCCACGACAGGCAGCCTCGAAGCCCAGCACGTCAAGGACTCGCTCGGCACCGTCCACCAGCTCGGCGCCCAACGATGCCAGCTTCGCCCCCAGCCCGCCGGCCGCGCCAGTTCTGGGTCCGCGTGGAAGGCCGAGCAGGGACAGCCGCTGGGTGAGCACTGGAATGTCCTCGGGTCGCGCTCCTTTCTGGGGGCCGTAGATACGGGCGGCATCGAACAGGTCGGTGGTGACGTCGCAGAAGACCGTCGTGGGAGGCAAGGTCAGCACGGGCCAGTCGCGTCCGCCGTCCACTGTGGCGCTGCCCCCCAGCCCGAGCCAGATGCGGGACGCATGCCGATAGTGCGCCAACAGATCGCCAAGCCCGCGACTGGAAGCATTGAGCGGGTCCAACCTGTCCAGCCCTGCCAGGCCGATGACCTTGGCGCACTCCAGAACCGCTGTGCCGTCGGCGAGTAACAGCGCTGGCACCAGACGGATGCGGCCAAACGGATCCGCCGCCGGCGCATGATTGATCTCGCCGCCCAACCCGTGCTGGAGACACTCGATGAAGCCGTCGCCTCCATCGCTCAGTGGGAGCAGGCGATCGCCGGGACCGGCGAAATGCTGAGCAGCCTGCAAGGGGCTCATGGTTCCCTTGAAAGCCGTGGGCGCGATCAGACGCATGCTGCACGGATCATGGAGTCGGGATGGCGATGGCACAAGGGTCTGCGAGCGCGTGTGCGCCGCGTGTGAGACAATGGCTTTGGCCATGGAGCAGCTCAAGGCATTTCTCGGATGCACCCTCTACCTGATTGCTCTCATCAACCCGATGAGCAAGGTATTCATCCTGTCGGTCATGGCCAAAGACCTGCCACCGCAGGAGCTTCGTTCTCTCGTCTTGCGCTCGTCGGTGGTGGCGTTGGCCATTCTGTTGGTCTTTGCCATCGTGGGCAGTCCACTCTTGACTGCGGTCTTCCACGTCGAAATCTATTCCTTCCAGCTCGTCGGCGGTTTGGTCCTGTTCGTGACGGGCTTCAAGGCGCTGTCGCACGGCACGTTTTACGAGGAGAGCGATCGCAAGTCGCTGGCTGAGATGGCCATCGTGCCCCTCGCCTCGCCCATGATCGCAGGCCCGGCCACCATCACAGCAGCCATGACCTTCCCGGCGCACTACCAGTTGTCGGTGGAGGTGGTCGCTTTGGCCATGGTAGTGGCGGTCGGTTGCAACCTACTCATCATGCTCTCCGCGCGTCCCATCGGAACCCTACTCCAGCGCCACAACGTCATGGGAGCGCTCATTCGAATCACGGGCATGATCGTGGCGACTATTGCAGTTCAGATGGTACTGACCGGGGTGGCCGCCTGGTACAGCAAACTACCAGTCGCGGTACCGCGTTCAGGATAGGAAGAACGGACGCGGCCCAGCTCCAGTCCCCTCCCTATCCTGAATCTTCCCTTGACGTTCTCGATGCTGTCGCAGGGCTCGACGTCAAACGCCTTTACACGGCCGTGGTTGGCGCTAGCCTTCGCGTGCAATTGCGGATCCACGTCAGGATCCGCTGGCAAGGAGGCACCATGGCACGTCGACTCGTCTGGATCACTATGATGATATGGACTCTGGCTCTTGGCGCAAGCGTTGTGCGCGCTGAGGAAGGACAACACCAGGGCCGGATGCACGAGGCATGCAAGGCCGACAGGGAGAAGTTCTGCAAGGACGTCAAAGGCGGCGACCACGAGGCCATGCGAAAGTGCATGCATGACCACGAAAATGAGCTTTCCGAGGGGTGCAAGCAGGCGCGCGAGGAGATGAAGAAGCACGAGCACAAAGGCGGTTGACCGCGCAGACAGTCCAGGGATCGTTCCCCTATGCCGACGATCCGGAAAACGCGTACGAGGTACCGGCTGAGGTGTTGCAGTCTGGCGTCGCTCTGCTTCAGATCACGGTGCACTACACCGACGGCAGCTCGGCGACAGTGCAACTCGCTCCAGAACAGCTCGCGGCCCCCAGCACGTCGTACCCGCTGGTGGGCTCGTAGTCAGTGGACGCAAGGCCAGACCAGATCATGGCTCCGTCGCATGATGCTGGAACACGGGAAAACTCCAGGTCAACCCCACGCGCAACTCGACCAAGCTGGTGTGTCCTTCCAACGCCTCGTCCTGGCGTCCGACCCGGATCGCGCCGTCGAGGGCCAGGCTGGGCGACACAGTCCAGATGAAACCAGCCAAAGCCGAGAGGGTTCCGGTACCACCACGCTCAAGCTCGCCAGCCAGTTCCAGCACTGGCCTCACCGGCCAACGCTGCGGACCCTCGACGATGAGACCAAGAAACCCTCCAGGCTCGTGCGTGCGCGAAAAGATGGCCTGCAAATTGAGGTGACTCACCACCGGCCCCAAGCCGGAGGACAAGATCAGCGCCGCTGCGGCCCCAAATCCGCCCTCCTCGTGCAGCGCCGGAAGCAAGGCGCCCACCTCGCAAGCCAGCCCCGGACGATCACGACCCTGCAGGATGCCGTCGACCAGGACGTACTTGACCGAGAAAGCGCTGTCTGTGATGACAAAGCGCGAGCTGTCAGTCGGGGGCGACGGGGTGGCCGATCCTAGGCGCCAGAGCTGCTTGCCTTCGAGCACCAGCTCCCACCCGCTGGCGACCCCGAGGTTCGCGATGGCTGCGGGTGCCACCAACCAGGACTGGCTCCCAGTGCGCAGGTAGCCTGCCGGGCCGAACTCGATCTCCATCTCCCCGGTCTCGGCAACGGCTGCGTCGGTGCCATCAAACGGGCGGTAGGCCCACGCCATCGGTGCCAGCCCGAGAAACGCGACAGCCCCTATGCAGCGGGCGAAAACGACGCGGCTGCGTCGTGGCCGATGGCCCGGGCGTGCGTCAAGCAAGGTGGCCGCGTCTTTCACTCTTGTGCGTCGATCACAACCGTCCCCTACTTGCCCACAACCAACACAACGAACGTGCCGGGCAACGTGGGCGCCCTCGGGTTGGGATCGGCCGCCGACGGCGCTGGCTTGTCACCAAACTGCGCTGCCGAGAGAAACACCCGGTGAGATGCGGTGTCTACCGCCAGGGTTCGCGCACGAAGCTGGGTGCTGAGATTCTGCAGGACATGGTACTTGTCCGCCGCATCCTGGTGGATCACGGACAGGGTGCCGTCCTTGCCGCACGCATTGAACACGTCCCCAGTCGTGGCATCGAAATCAGCTCCGTCGACGCCTGGACCAATGGGAAGTGTGGTGATGACCTTGCCGGAACCGGCGTTGACCACCGCCATCATGCTATTGCCGCAGCCGACGAACAACCGGCCGTGCTTGGCGTCCAGAGCCAGGCCGGTCGGCTCTTGGCACGGCGCCAGGGGAAAACGCCCGGTGATCGCCAGCTTCTTTGCGTCGATGCGCACGATTTCGTTCTTGTCCTCCACGTTGACCCACACACTCCCCTGGCCGTCGGCACGCCCAAACTCCAGGGCGCCCCCGACGTCGAGGGTGGCGGTCACCACAGTCGTCGCTGGATCGATCACCGTGACCTGGCCGCTACTGTGGTTGAACACGAACAGCCGGCGCGATGCCGAGTCATAGATGAGAGCATCTGGGTTCTTGCCGGTGCTCCTGATCTCGCCCGTGAACTTGAGCGTCTTGGGATCGAAGACCGTGATCATCCCCGACTTCCCGTTGGTGATAAACCCCTTGCCGATCTCAGGCACCACGCTGATGCCGTGCACGCCGGCCAGGCCCGCGATTACACCGACAATCGCACCCGAAGTCGCATCGAGCACCGCCACTTCGGTGCCGTGCGAGACGTACAGCCGCTGGGCCGGTTCATCCAAGTAGAGGTAGTCGTAGCCGCCGTCTCCCGGTATCGGGATCTTCTGCAACACGCGGTAGGGCGTGGCCGGCTCGTGCCCCGCTTTCTTGCCCTGCGCCGCTACCGCTTCACCGGCCGGAACGGCGCTGGCAAGCAGCATTGCAAGAATCGATGGAAGCAGCCTCATGAGAATCTCCCGTGGTGAGGACAACCTTTCTACTCCTATTCTCCCAAGACTGGACGTCCACCCGAGCCGTTTCTCAGCGCCCGAACGCCGCCAAATCGACCTCTGTATAGTGGCGCACGATGACATCCCCGTCATGTTTCGGTAGGCATTCGATGATGGTTGCGATCGGGGGAATCATCGTGCTCTCGCTCGGCTGCCTTCTCCTTGGGCTGGAGCTCATCCGCGACCGGCGGGGGCGCGGTGTTGCGACGAGTGGACATGGTCTTTGAGCGGGACTTCGCGGGCGGTTGCCCCCATGGGAAGGGTTGCGCTTTCTTTTTGAGACCCGTCCTGTGGTCTGAAGTGATTACGTGCTGAGCTGTGGCTACGCTGTTACGCGGTCGCGGCGGCGACGGTATGAGCGGCCGTCGGGCGTCGTCAGCTCGGAGGCAAACGGGACAAGGCTTTCCGACAGGCGGTCCTTCGCATCGAGCGGGCCGAAACGAAGACTCCAGAAGACGGTAGCCGAAACGTAGAGCTGTCTGGGCGGATGTCCGGCTGTGATTCGGCCTTGGCGATCCAGAAGGGAACGCATGCCGACGGCGTCGACGAGCGCATACAACGAGAACGTCTCGCGCCCGATCTCATCGAACCAGGACTGGTCCACAACCAGATACGGGCTCTTTGCATGATTCCAGAAATCGATGCAAAGGACGAATTTTGACCTCGGGAGCTTCTTCACAGCGCCGTGGTAGCGAGTCGTCACGGTGATGCATACGTTCAGATCGAAGGAATCCTTCGTGCGCCCCTCGATCGCGCACCAGCGTCCGTCGATCTTCTCGTCGGGGGAACGAGGCTCTCCTTGGCCAAGCTCGGATAGATATCGTGCCCATTCCCGACGAAGATCCTCCAGTTGCCCAGCTCCCACCATGACAAGATCCCTTTCCATCGGGATCTCGTCGAATTCGTACAATCTCGAAGGATGGGGCCATGACAAAATGTCGTTGAGGTCGCTCATTTTCGCCCTCTCACCCGCCCCGCCGCCTCGATCCTCTGCACGAACTTCTTGATGACCGTCGCCGTGATGTAGAGCGGATTCTCCCTCTGGATCGCCAGCGCCACCTTCTTGGCCTCGGCCACCGTCAGGTGCCCCGCGCCGACCAGCGCGATCATCGGCTCCAGCCCCCAAAGTACGGGCACCTTCTCAGCCGCGCACTCCCGCCGCAGCTTCCCGTCGTTGGTCACGCAGGTCCAGCCGCCCAGCTTCGCCACCAGCAGGCACAAGTGGTCGTAGTACGACAGGCCGGGGCGACGTTTTCCGGCCGCTGTGAGTTGCTCCAGCTCGGGCTCGAACACGTGCAGGCCCAGACGGTCGCATTCGCTCTCATCCAGCGCCTTGACCTCCTCAAGCAGTTCGACCGGAACGTGGATCTGCCCCACGTGGCGCGAGATCAACGTCAAGATGCTCCGTTCCGTGGCGCAGTAGTCGATGAGGACGTTGGCGTCGAGGATCAGGAAGCCAGGGGGCAGCGCAGCCATTGGCTACTCGACCCAGGATGCCACCAGCTTGCGCATTTCCAGCAGGTCCATGCCCAGGATCTCGGCGCCTCGGCCGATGGTGATCAGCTCCTTCTCGATGGCCTCTCGGACCAGGAGCCTCAGCCGGTCACCGTTGAACTCGTGCGGGGTCAGCCGGTCGGGCTCGTGCGCACTGTGAGCCTCGGCCATCGCAGACTTCAGGCCCTGCGGCTCCTCGGTGACGGCCAGGGTGCGGCCGTACCGATCCCGGTACTCGGCCTGGAAGCGCCCCCACACCGACTTGCCGATGCTGGTGGTGTCCTGTACGCGGTGGAGCACGGTCCGGTAGCTGACCCGGAACAGGCGCTTGACCTTGAGAACCCGTTCCAAGAACGACAGTCCTCGGGTTTCCTGCCATGCGTGTGCGAACACGCCGGCAGGCATCAGGAAGTAGGCGGCGAAGACGTCGGCCTCCTTCTCCTCGGCCTTGTCCTCAGTGCTATCGTCGACGCGATAGGCGTCGAGATGGAGCAGCAGGTGCCCCAGTTCGTGGGCTGCGGTGAAGATCCAGCGCTCGACCGAGATCCTCTCCCAGACGTTGACCACGACGGCCGGGCCGCCGTCCGCCGCTGCGACCGACAGGCCGAAGAACCCCTCGGAAGCCAGGCTGAGTGGATAGACCTTCACGCCATTGTCTTCCAGCAACTCGCAGACGTCGCGTATGGAGTCTTCGGGGGACAGTCCAACGGAGTGCCGGGCTCCCTCGGCCAGCTTCATGGCATGTTCAACACCCTGAGCCGCGCCGGTAACTCTGGCCTTGGCGAAGGCGAACGCCTTCTTCTCGCCCAGCAGTCCTTCCAACTCGGCGTACCCTTCCAACCAGCGCGATACGCGCACCAGAAGCTGCTCTCGGCTGGTCATCTTCTTCTGGCGGAAGCGCACCGCCTGCAACGGATGGACCTCGACCATCAGGTCGGGGATCTTCACGCCCAGGGCCGCCGCCAGGCTGGTCAGTGTGCCGGTCCGTGGGGCAGCCATGCCAGTCTCGATGTTCCTATACGCAACGCGCGAAATCCCCGTCCGTTCGGCGACCTGGGCCTGGCTCAGGCCCTTCTCGTCGCGGAGGCGACGCAGGTTGTGGGCAAGGGTGGCATTGTCCATGAACACTAACTTATCATGTTGCATGAGTGTATTCTAATGATAACTTTAGGACTCGGCGAGGCAATCGTATGTTCGGTCTTCCTGTTTCCCCGTTCGTCACCCCCAGCCCGGACTCCTATCTGCGTGCAGTACTCAGCCGCTATGAGATTGTGTCGCGTGGTCCGCTGCTACAACAGGTTGCCCTAGACATCCGTCGGGTGATCGAGCCCTGGGCTGGCACCTACCTGGTGGACGTGCGGCCGACCGGCTCCTGCATGAAGGGAACGGCGGTGATGGGCCAGACGGACCTCGACCTTTTCGTGTCCATCAGGTCGGACGTCAGGGGATTCTCCACCAGCAGTCTGGCCTACATGCGCAGCTTCTTTCTGCTCTACCAGGACCGCGCGAAGATTCTCCAATCAGCGATTGGAAAATCCGGAGTCGAGAAGAATCTCCAATCAGCGATTGGAAGATCTGCCCTCGCCCAGCGTCGTCCCTTCACTCTGAGCTGGACCCACTACATCTTCCTCCTCGGCATCAAGAATCCCGACGAGCGCAGCTTCTACGAAATCGAGGCCGCCAGCCAAGACTGGACCGTCCGCGAACTCAAGCGCCAGTTCGACACCAGTCTGTACGAGCGCCTGGCGCTGAGCCGGGACAAGAAAGGCATCCGCCGGCTGGCACGCAAGGGCCAGATCATCAGCCAGCCCAAAGATCTGTTCAAAGAGCCGCTGGTGCTGGAATTCCTGGGGTTGGATGAACAGGCCCGCTATTCCGAATCCGAAACGCGTGCGGAGCCTGCCGGCTTTGCCGGCAGCGGAGCATCGTGGGAGGGTATGGGAACCCTCCCAGGGTTCCCATCAACAAATGACGGCGCCATCATCAGCCAGATCGAACGCTTTCTGCTGGAGATGGGCAAGGGCTTCCTGTTCGAGGCCCGGCAGAAGCGCTTCAGTTTCGACGACGACCACTTTTTCGTCGATCTCGGGTTTCCCAAGCGCCCCAACATCCACGCGCGCGAATACCAGCTCTACCTGCCCAGCAAGGAAGAGCTGCAAAAGAAGCTGGTCGAATGGGCCGGAAAGGCGGCGGATGCGCGAAAGTGCTGAGGGCGATTCGGGGGGTGGTGGGAACCGTTTGGCCGCCAAAAGCTAGCCGCTCTGGTCTCCGGCCTACTTGTGCGCCTTCTCGCGAATCTCGTCCACTAGGCTCGGGATCTCGCTTTCGACAAACAGCCGCGCCTCGAAGTCGTGGAAGAGCGTCTTCATCACAGGCACGAGTTCGGCATTCCTGATGGCACCCACTACGATGAGCCGGCGCTCCACGTCGCCCTCCGGGTGCTTCGCCAGAAGGTGCCCGTCAGCCCCCAACTCCTTGGCCTCTTTGATGGCTTCCTCTTCGTCGAGCGCGAATCCCTGCGGCTTGATGAAACTGCGCACGCCATTCTTGAACGCAAAGGGGAAGCGTAGCTCGGTGGGTAGGCCGGGCAGCGGTACCGTGACATCCCGTTCAATGGGAATGCCTGCCAGCAGCAGCGAATTGAAGTCCTTCTCCAGGTTGGGCGCCGCGGGCCGCCGCCGCGTTCGATGTGCGGGCTGCATCTCCCCGACCAGCTCGTTGAACAAACTAGCCAGATCCGCATCGAGGTCCCCGACAACGATGGGACGAGGTTCGAGGAGTACCAGCGCACCCGCCTCCTGGGAGATGAACCCTCGCAAGGCGGTCTCCTCGGGCGCCATCTGCTCAAGCCGATTCCTGAAAGCGCGCTTGGCACTGGCAAGACGAACATCGTCGAGAGCGCCCGACCCAAAGCGCTTCTTCACCGCCTGGTTGTTGGCCGCGAAGAGGGCCTTGACCGCGTTCTTGGCAGGACAAACCACAACCACGCCGACGTTCACGCCTTCGGCCCGGGCCTCGTGAGGCCTGAACTGGATGATGCTGTAGAGCGATTGCGTTGCTTTCATGGGTCACCTCTAGTCTGTCCCCGGAAGGACGGGCTGCCACCTGCAAGGTGCTTCTAGTATTCTTTCGGCCACTCCGACCAAAAACTTGGCGCGGTCAACGCAGAACGACTTCAGGGCATCCCGCGTTTGCCCGCGTAGATCCCAGGCGGCCGGGATACCACTGGCTGCCGCGCCGAAGTCGTGCTCTCGAAACTGCGCCAGTCTGGCAAGGGCGTCTCGGACTGCTTTTCGCGTCACCTTGGCCCGGAACGCCGGGAACAGCCCGTAGAGCCGTTCGTCTCGAATCGCGTCGATCCCGAACAGGCTCCGGGTCGCCAGGCGATGCCCGGTTCTGAAGCACTCAGTATGGTCCATCGCGAGAAGTCGGTTGCGCCCTTTGCGTGCCCCTTCTTCGCTGAAGAAGACATTGCGAAAGTTGCAGCGCAGGGTTCCGCCGTCTTCCGCGTAGCGATCCCAATTCCGCGTCCACATGTCAAAGACGACGAGCCCAGCCATTGCCTCCGGGTTTTCGATCACCTCGAGGTCGTCTTCGGTGCCGTCCCACGAGCGCCCGCCCACGGCGCGCGCGGCGAATGCCGGACCAGGCTGGGTTACGCAGCCCTTGGTGAGCGCCGTTCGCAGCTCGTCCGGATAGTCCACCACCGCGATGTCGAAAGTCGGAAGCCCCATCCACGCCGCCAACTTCGTTCCGATCCACTCGGAGACCAGAGCGTCCGGTCCCTCTGGATTTCCAAGGGTCTTCACGTACGCCCAGCCGGCATCGGTCATCACATGGAGAGGACACGTGCTGGTTTCGCAGAGTCGGCTCACCCATCGCACGCAGGTGGGAGACCACGGTGTTTTGGCAGGAATTTGGGTCGCCATCGCTTGTCCCTAGCTGGCGCGTCCAGCCATCCTATGCGCACCTCGGAGTCCCGGAAAGTTCTTCGATCGAGGGGCACTATCACCCCTGCGTTTCGCCGGAACGCCGGTTGCGACCACGTTTGTGCCGCCGCCGGCCTATTGGCGTACAATGCGGTCATTCATGTTCGTGCAGTGCTTTCGTGATATCGAGAACGGGCGAGCGCCGATGGAAGCCATCCACGGCGAGGCCGAAAAGGTCATCGACCGGTCCTCAACCCCCGCAGGTGAGAGCGCCGCGCAGGACGCGGAGAGCGCGAAGGTGCTGAATGCGATTCGGGGAATGCTGTGAAGGCGGGGTGGGAGACAAAGACGCTAGGCGAGGTGGCAACGCTCCAGAGGGGCTTTGACCTGCCTACCCAGGATAGAGTGGCCGGAGAATTCCCCCTGGTTAGTTCCAGCGGAATCAGTGACACCCACCATAAATGTGCGGTTCGCGGGCCGGGCGTTGTAACCGGCCGAAGCGGAAGCATCAGTAATGTCTTCTTTGTTGAGGAGGATTTTTGGCCACTCAACACTGTTCTCTACGTGAAGGATTTTCACGGGAACGATCCTCGGTTCGTTTTTCACCTGCTAAAGGATTTCGACCTTCAGCGATTTGCGAGCGGCACTGGCGTCCCAACTCTCAATCGCAATTTTGTTCATGACGAGGCTGTCAGCGTGCCCGCACTCCCCGAGCAGCGGCGGATCGTTGGCATCCTCGACGAAGCGTTTGAGGGCATCGCCACCGCCAAAGCCAACGCCGAAAAGAACCTCCAAAACACCCGCGCCCTCTTCGAAAGCCACCTCCAATCCGTCTTCACCGAGCGAGGCGAAGGCTGGGAAGAGAAGCCACTCGCAGATCTCTGCGACATCAAGCACGGCTTCGCCTTTAAGAGCGAGTTCTTCACCGACAGCGGAGACTACGTCTTGCTCACGCCGGGGAACTTCTACGAATCCGGCGGCTATCGCGACCGCGGCGAGAAACAGAAGTACTACTCGGGCGAGATTCCCGACGGCTTCGTGCTTTCCAAGGGTGATCTGCTCGTCGCGATGACGGAACAAGCAGCCGGGTTGCTCGGCAGTCCCGTCCTCATTCCGGAATCCGACAAGTTCCTCCACAACCAGCGGCTTGGCCTCGTCACAAAGAAGCCAGGCGTTCCGTGGACGAACGAGTTCTTCTTCCACGTCTTCAACACGCACGCGGTTCGCAAGGCGATCCACGACAGCGCCTCCGGCGTGAAAGTACGGCATACGTCGCCGACGAAAATTGGCGACGTCGTTGTCTTCTTTCCGACGTCGATCGCCCAGCAACGCGCCATTGTATCCACGCTCACCGACCTTGAAGCCGAGACCACTCGTCTCGCCTCTATCTACCAGCAGAAGCTCGCCGCGCTCGACGAGCTGAAGAAGTCGCTGCTCCACCAGGCCTTCAGCGGAGAATTGTAGGCACAGCCATGCCCGCCCACGAACCGCCAGCATCCAGCATCATCCTCTACCAAACCGAGGACGGCAGCCGAGGTCATCCACGCGCGGGCCGACGCAAGCCAGCCCTTCATGGGCCTTACGACCACGCGGCCGGGCGGCATCATCCGCAAGAACGACGTGACGGTGGCCAAGAACTACCTGACCGAAGCGGAGCTTGAAGCCCTCAACCACATCGTCAGCGCGTACATCGGATTTGCGGAACTGCAGGCCCTGGGCCGGCGGCCGATGACCATGCGCGACTGGATCGCCAAGCTGGACGAGTTCCTCAAGCTGTCCGACCGCAAGCTGCTCGACCACGCGGGCAAGATCTCGACGGAAATGGCCCAAGCCAAGGCCGAGCTGGAATACAATCAATACCGTGCGTTCCTGGATTCCCAACCCCGGCGAGTGGACGCCGACTTCGAGGCAGCCGTGAAGCAGCTTCCCGCGCGGCCGAAGAAGCCCAAACGAGCGAAAAAACCGCACAAGCCATGAACGAAGCCGAAACCCGCGCCGAGCACATCGACCCTGCCCTCGCGAATGCCGGTTGGGGCGTTGTCGAGGGCAGTCGCATTCGGCGCGAGTATCCCATCACGCTGGGACGGCTGGAGGGGCACGGACGGCGGGGCAAGGGGCTCACGGCCGACTATGTGCTGGTCTATCGCAACACCAAGCTGGCGGTGGTCGAGGCCAAGGCTTGGGATGAGGCGCTGACAGAGGGCGTGGGGCAGGCCAAAAACTACGCCGACAAGCTGGCGATCCGGTTTGCCTATGCCAGCAACGGCCAGGGTGTCTACGGCATCGACATGCAGACCGGGCGAGAGGGCGTGCTGCCCGGCTTTCCCACGCCCGATGAGCTGTGGAACCGGACCTTTGCCAAGCAGAACGATTGGCGCGATCGTTTTGCGGCGGTGCCGTTCCCGGACAAGAGCGGCTCGTGGCACATTCGCTTCTATCAGGAGATCGCGGTCGAGCGCGTGCTGGAAAAGATCGCCGCGGGCAAGGACAGGATCCTGCTGACCCTGGCCACGGGCACCGGCAAGACGGCGATTGCCTTTCAGATCGCGTGGAAGTTGTTCCAGACGCGGTGGAACCTGGGCGGCGAGCCGACGCGCCGGCCGCGCATCCTGTTCCTGGCCGATCGGAACAACCTGGCCGATCAAGCGGTCAACGATTTCACGTCGTTCAACGCCTTCAAAGAGGACGCCTTCGCGCGGGTCAGTCCCGAGGAGATCCGCAAGAAGGGCAAGGTGCCCAAGAACGCCAGCCTGTTCTTCACCATCTTCCAGACCTTCATGAGCGGGCCGCCCGATGCAAAGACAGGCGGCAAGCCCTCGCCCTACTTTGGCGACTATCCGCCGGACTTCTTCGACTTCATCGTCATCGACGAGTGCCACCGCGGCGGGGCCAACGACGAGAGCACCTGGCGCGACATCCTGACGTATTTCGCGCCAGCGGTGCAGCTTGGCCTGACCGCCACGCCCAAGCGCAAAGACAACGTGGACACCTACAAGTACTTCGGCGAGCCCGTGTTCGTGTATTCGCTCAAGGACGGCATCAACGATGGCTTTCTCACGCCGTTCCGGGTGAAGCAGATTTCCACCACCATCGATGACTATGTGTACACTCCCGACGACAGCGTGGTCGAGGGCGAAATCGAGGCTGGCAAGCGCTACGTGGAAAAGGACTTCAACAAGGTCATCGAGATCAGGGCACGCGAGGAGCACCGGGTGAAGCTGTTCATGGAGCAGATTCAGCCGAACGACAAAACCCTGGTTTTCTGCGCCACGCAGGTGCACGCGCTGGCCGTGCGCGATCTGGTCAACCAGATGAAGGCTAGCAAGGATCCGGACTACTGCCATCGCGTGACCGCCAACGACGGCGAGCTGGGCAATGGGTACCTGCGCGCCTTCCAGAACAACGAGAAGACCATCCCCACCATTCTCACCACCTCGCAAAAGCTGTCGACCGGGGTGGACGCGCGCAACATCCGCAACATAGTGCTCATGCGGCCGATCAACTCGATGATCGAGTTCAAGCAGATCGTCGGCCGCGGCACGCGCCTGTACGACGGCAAGGACTACTTCACCATCTACGACTTCGTGAAGGCCCACCACCACTTCAGCGATCCGGAATGGGACGGCGAGCCGGTGGAGCCGGAGCCGGCGGAGCCGAAACCGCCCAAGCCCTACCCGCCCGACGAGACTGCGGGCAATCCCAAAATGTCGGACGGCTCCGAGAGCAAGCCTCGCCCGGCCAAGATCAAGGTCAAGCTCGCCGACGGCAAGGCGCGCACGATCCAGCACATGATGTGCACCACCTTCTGGCACCCCGACGGCACGCCCATGTCGGCCCAACAATTCATGGAGCTGCTCTTCGGCAAGCTGCCTGACTTCTTCAAGAACGAAGCGGAATTGCGCGCCCTATGGAGCGCCCCCGACACGCGCAAGCGCTTGCTCGAAGGCCTGGCCGAAAAGGGCTTCGGCAAAGACCAGCTCACCGAGATGCAGAAGATCATCGACGCCGAAAAGAGCGACCTCTTCGACGTGCTCGCCCACGTGGCCTACGCCCTGGCCCCGCTGACCCGCGAAGAGCGCGCCCAGCATGCCAAGGTCGCCATCAACCACCGCTTCAACAGCAAGCAACAAACCTTCCTCGACTTCGTGCTCTCGCACTACGTGGCCGTGGGCGTGGACGAGCTAGACCAAGACAAGCTGACCCCGCTTCTGCGCCTGAAATACCGGGACTCCATCGCCGACGCCGTGGCCGACCTCGGCCGCCCCGACGAGATCGGCAAGGTCTTCAGCGGTTTCCAGAAGTACCTATACGAGCAAGTGGCTGCGTAGCTCTACTGTCCGTTCCAATTCACGGTTGGAGGGTCGCAGACTTCCGCTGTCGGTCGAGCCACTGGGCAACGGCAGCAAAGACGACATAGGAGACGAGCGCACTGATCGCGGCGGCGGCGGGTGACGTCGGCGGTGGGCCGAAGAAGAGGTAGCACTGAACCGCGATCATCGTGATTCCGAATATGGGCGGCCCGAAGCGGCCGATGGCATTGATCGCGGTTGTCCGCCTCATGTACATGGCCATTCCGCCGAACAGCAGGACCACTTCAAGCAGAAGTGCGATTGCCGGATAGTTCCAGAGACCCAGGCCGACCTTCATCGTGTCGTCGTACACCGGCAGGTCTGGCCCATGCACTAGCAAGTCCAGAAGCCAATGCGAGAACACGGCGAGCCCGACCAAGGCCGCGACGGACCACGTTCGCGAGCGCGGCAGAAATTTCCAGAGGATGATCGCCACTGTCGACCACAGCGCCACAGCTGCAAGGCTGTGGGTGTAGGGCATGTAGTAGAGATCGAGTGGATTCGAAGCGGTTATGCCCGGAACAATTCGAACCCTCTCGACGCCGAGTAGAACCAACAAGGCCCAACCGATGTCCACAAGCTGAACAGCGATGAACAGTAGCCACAGTGGAATGGCTGGCCGAATAGCCTTGAGCGCGAAGGAGGGGCCGTAGTGTCCGATGAACATAGCGATGGGAAAAGCTCTTCAGCCCTTGATGAACGCGAGCAGATCGGTATTGAGTTCGTTCTTGTGCGTGTCGGAAAGACCGTGCGAGCCGCCCGCATAGACTTTCAGGATCGCGTTCTTGATGAGTTTCGCGGACGAGTGAGCTGAAGCGCCGATGGGCACGATCTGGTCGTCATCGCCGTGAATGATCAGGGTGGGCACGTCGAACTGCTTGAGGTCCCTGGTGAAGTCCGTCTCGGAAAACGCTTTGATGCATTCGAGCTGGTTCCGGAGGCCACCCTGCATGCCCCGAAGCCAGAAGGCATCGCGAACGCCTTGGCTGACCTTCGCGCCCGGCCTGTTGGCACCGAAAAAGGTCGTCGTAAGGTCTCGGTAGAACTGCGAACGATCCGCGGAGACGCCAGCGCGGATTCCATCGAACACATCCATTGCCAGGCCGCCGGGATTGGCGCCCGTCTTGAGCATCAGGGGCGATACCGCACCCACCAGCACGATCTTGGCAACACGTTTGGTGCCATGGCGCCCAACGTAACGGGAGACTTCTCCGCCGCCCGCGGAATGGCCGACCAGGATAGCGCTGTTCAGGTCGAGGGCTTCGACGAGATCCGAAAGATCATCGGCATAGGTGTCCATGTCGTTGCCGTTCGTAGGCTGGCCCGAGCGCCCATGGCCACGGCGATCGTGGGCGATACAGCGATAGCCGTGGGACGTCAGGAAGACCATCTGACTTTCCCAGGCATCGGCGTTGAGCGGCCAGCCGTGACTGAACACGACAGGCTGCCCTGCTCCCCAATCCTTGTAGTAAATCTTCGTGCCGTCCTTGGTGGTGATTGTGCTCATGTGTGGTGCTCCATTTTGCTATCGCTTGCGTTGCCTGCATACGAAATGCATCTTTCGGGCCGGTCGACTTGCCGAAACGATTTCGACGATTTGCTCGACAGGTGTCATTCCCAGCGCCTCGGCGGCGCGGTTGCGTGAAAGATAGCGACGACCAGCACGCTCGGAGTCCATCAAGTTGACGGATCGAGCCAATCATTGTGACTGATCCAAGGTCCGACAGCTGAGCCAAAGTAACCGTGCTGGCTGATCTGGGCGCCGCGGCAGGCCTGCGCCCGCGTTGGCCTCCTCTTTGCTCTCTCGGGTGGTTTTCTAATGAGCGAAGCAGCTGAAAGGTTTGATTTTTCATGCCACTCATCAAATCACCGTCCAAGACGGCGCGAAACCAAAACATCAAGACCGAGATCGCAGCAGGCAAACCACCCAAACAAGCCGTGGCAATTGGCTACGCGATTCAGCGTAGGGCGAAGGCCAAAAGCAAACCCAAGCGATGATGTGCTCCGACCTGTCGTGCGCAATTGCCCATGAACAACCACAACGCGCCCGTCCTGGAAAAGACCGTTCTCGGCGTACATCGCGGCATCTTCATGCTGGGGCTGGTCAGCTTCCTGACCGACCTCAGCTCGGAAATGATCTTCTCCGTCTTTTCCATTTTCCTCACCGCAATTCTAGGCGCCTCGGTCGCGCTGCTTGGGCTTATCGAGGGAATGGCGGACTTCGCAGCCTCCTCACTCGACTACGTGGCCGGCTTTGTCTCCGACAGGACCGGCAAGCGGAAAACTCTCACCATCCTTGGCTACGCATTCTCGACTCTTGCCAAGACGATCATCGCGCTTCAGAGCACTTTGTTCTCGGCCGCCTCGTTCCGCGTAATCGAGCGCCTTGGGAAATCCTTTCGTGGCGCCCCGCGGGATGCCTGGATTTCGTCCATGGCGACTCAGAAGAATGCCGGCTTCTCTTTTGGGGTCCACAAGGCCATGGACAAGTCAGGTGCGATCCTCGGACCGATTGGCGCCTACTTCATCTTGGACCGTCTGGGCGAGACCGCTTCGACCTTCAAGATCCTGTTTCTGGTGGCCCTGGCACCTGCGGCCCTGGCCGTGCTGCTTCTCTTCTTCATCACTGAAGAGCCAGCCCCGCCCACCCAGAGAGAGAGCATCGTCAGGGCCTACAGAACGCTCGGCCCCGCCTTCAAGCATTACCTTTTCACCGCTGGACTCTTTTCCTTGGCCTATTTCAGCTTCGGTTTCCTGCTGCTCAAGGCCTACAGCGTCGGTTTCGCCATTCGCAGCGTCACCCTGCTCTACGCTCTATACAATGTGTCTTTTGTGCTCGCAGCACCACTGTTGGGGAAACTGGGCGACCACATTGGCCGCCGCAAGATCATCGCTCTCGAATACATCCTGTATCTCTTGATGTGTGTGGGCTTCATCTTCGCCTCTGCAAAGTGGCAGGTGGTGGCACTGTTTCTCGTCTTCGGCGTCTTCTACGCCATCGATGAAAGCCAGAGTAAGGCCTACATCACCGACATGGAAAAGACGAAGAGGGGCACAGCCATCGGCGCCTACAGCTTTTTTACGGGCCTCGTCTATCTTCCAGCGTCGATCATTGCCGGCGCGCTGTGGAAGCTCAGCCCGAGCTACGCCTTCGGCTTCGCCGGGATCACGTCCGCAGCGGCTTTCGTGTTCTTCATCTCGCGCAGAGCCAGAACAGTCAGCGGTCCGTAAACCGACACGCACAAGGACCGGCTCAATGCGGACCTCCTGGAATTCCTCAAGTCCTAAACGCAAAGCCAAGCGTGCTTCGAGAGACTTCCCTGTCGTTTGCGTGGGTGGTTCGGCCGGTGGTCTTGACGCCTATATCCGGCTCTTACGCAATCTGCCGGCCGATATGGGTGTCGCGATCGTGATCGTCAATCACCTGAGAACCGTGGCCACCCTGCTCCACGAAATTCTCCCGCAGTACACAACGATGCCGGTTGAACTGATCACGGACAGGCTGGTCATCGAGCCCAATCATGTGTTCATCGTCCCGGCACAGCATGATTTGCATGTTCTTGCTGGTGAGTTCCGTCTAAAGCCGATATCCAAGCCTAGAGGATGGCCCGACGTGATTACGGTCTTTCTGCGTTCCCTGACCGCCACTTCACGCGCACGATGGTGGCGAGTTCAGTCGCGCTCGGCACTCACCGTGATCGCGCCGTTCGGATCCCTCTGCACCCGCACCGTCCAGGGCCGGCAGCAGACCTCGCAATCCTGCACCAGCACGGATTCGCCAGGCTCGAAATCCGCAGGCTCGATTTCGACGCCGCCCGGCTCGCCGCAGAACGGACATTCGACCTGGAAGCCAGATCTTTCCATTCAGGGCCGTAGTGCGGAGAAGACGCCCAGGGCGCCGCAGAGGATGATGCCCGCGATCAAAACGACACGGGCTACCTTCATCAGGCGCGTGCGCCCGACCGGCTTCCCTCCCTTGGGGCCAAGCCCGGCGAGAACGACGCCAACGACGAGGAGCACCGTTAGTCCCAGCCAAACGAAGGAATTCATTGTCTTCCCTTTCAGCCCAGATTGATGAACAGCTTGCCGTTCTCGCTACGCACGGGGTAGACCGCCAATCGCACTTCGGGCGCATCCAAGAACTCACCCGTCCGAACGTCGAAACGCCAGTCGTGGCACGGGCAAGTGATGACCCCGACAGCGAGCGAGCCGGCGAAGATCGGGCCACCCATGTGCGCGCAGGCACCGGAGACCGCGTGGGCCGTTCCGTCGACCCGCGCCATCACCACGTTGAGCCCCCGGGGGTACGCGGGCTGCATGCCACCCTCGGGCAGCGACGCATCGTCCATGACAGAGATCCAATCGGTCGCGGCCACTGTTGAGCCACCTCGCATTCCTACCTCCTTCGAGTTTCTCGCTAGAGTCCTCGGCCTACTTCCCTGGGATTGCTGCAGTTGAACGATCTGGCAGTTCCCCTTCGAATGATCCGACTATTTCTGACGCGCCCATATGCGCGCTCTTTTGACTTGTTCATGTGATGACCGGAGGACAAAGAAGCAACATAGATTCTTCCTTTGTGACGTACGACCTCGACCCCCGTAGCACCACCCCCCAACGACGGTGATGCGCACGGGCCCGCTGGAGCCCTCTTGCATCCACCGCAGAGGAGCGTCCCACGCGCGGAGAAACTCACCGGCTGGATGGGCACGACATGCTCGTGCGCGCCTGGCACCGACGCGAGCATTGGGTTACTCGTGCGGCCCCGGAGCCCACCGTCGGAGACTATTCGTAGCGCCGCATGAAGGCGCGGTCGATGCGGTCCTTCAGCTTCCAGACCCATGCCCCCTCCACGGCCCAGTGATCCCACGACGCCACCGCGCGCCGCTCGCCGAGGGAGAGCAGCGAAAGAAAGCGCCGCTGCGGCTTGTACTCGATAGGCATCTCGCCCCGCAACAGTCGCAGCAGGTTTTCGGCCAGCACCGGGCCCTGGCGTACGGCGTAGACTCCCGCCTTGGGCACGGGGTGCAAAGCAAGGCTGGCAATGTCGCCGGCAGCCAGCACCCACGGATGGGACACTGACTGGAGTGATCGGTCTACCGTCAAGAAGCCGCGCGCGTCGGTGGCGAGCCGACTGTGGGCAAGCCACGGTGGGGCGGCGACGCCAGTTGTCCACACGGTGAATGTGGTCTCGATAGCGGGGCCACTTGCGAAGCGCAGCGTCCCGGGCTTCACCTCGACGGTCTGTCGACCCTCGAAAAGATCGATCCGCGCCGCCTCAAGTGTGTGCACGACGACCTGCCGCACACGCCGCGGGTGCGTGGGCAGCAGTTCGTTCGTGACGAGCGAGATCGTCGTCTGGCCGAGCCCCTTCAGCTGCAGGCGATGGTGAATCGCGAGCACGACCTCGACCCCCGCAGCACCGCCCCCAACGACGGTGATGCGAACAGGCCCGCTGGAGCCGTCTTGTATCGACCGCAGAAGAGCGTCCCACGCGCCGAGAAACCCACTCACTGGGTGGATAGGCACGACGTGCTCGCGCGCGCCCGGCACCGACGCGAGATCGGGTGTCGATCCCGTGTTGAGGGACAGTAGATCCCAGTTGATGGTGCGGCCATTGTCGAGCGCGATGGTCCGGGCCTCCGGATCGACGGCGGCGACCTGGGCCTGCACCAGTTCGGCGCCAGCTCGACCGCACAGCCGGCCAAGATCGATGTGGCACTGCTGCCAATCGTAATGGCCGGCAATCAAACCGGGGAGCATTCCGGAATACGGCGAATAGCGATCCGGACTGATGACGGTCAGCCTGTGACCAAGATCGGACCGGGCACCGAATCGGCGCAGAACCTCGACGTGTGCATGTCCCCCGCCGGCCAGGACCAGGTGCTTCATGGTGTTCCTCGCGCGGACGATCGATGCGCCCCTTCGCGCACGTTGCCGTACCAAGCGGCGAGTGCGCTCGCGGGCACGCCCAGCCGAAACAGGAGCGGGAATAGGTTGACGAGCAGCATGTAGTACAGAGGTCTCTCGATGAACCGCCTTCCGGATACGGTGACTCGGGCTGGTACTGTGCGGACAGTGCCTCGCGTCCACAATTTACGGCCCAGGGCGAGGTCCTCCATCAATGGCAATTCCGGGTAGCCCCCCGCGTCCCAGAAAACCTCGCGTCGGAGGAAGATCGCCTGATCCCCGTAAGGAAGCTGGGAATAGCGCGAGCGGAGATCCGCCAGGTGCAGGAGGGGGCTCCACCACGGTTTTGGCCCGACTCCGTCAGCGACTGTCCAGGTTCGAAAAGCGCCTGCCACAGTTCCAGGGCGTGCGAGCGCGCCTCGGATGTACGAGGCAGCGTCGGCAGGAAGGGAGACATCAGCGTGCAGGAAGAGGAGCACGTCTCCGGTCGCACGTCTTCCGCCTTCGTTCATCTGGCTGGCTCGCCCGCGTGGAGCCTCGACGAGCAGGACGCCGGGAAACCTCCGCGCGATGGCCGGTGTCTGATCGCTGCTGCCGCCGTCCACAACGATGACCTCGTGAAACGCGAGCCGTGCGAGCTCGCTCAGGCGCTCGCCGATTCGCGCCGCCTCATCGAGTACCGGCAGCACAACCGAGATGCGGAGCGGTCCGCTCACCGAGACCGCGACGCTCATGCTGACCTCCCGCGGGGCATGAGCCCGGCGAGGAAATGCGCAGTCCTCGGTGCGCAAATGCGTTGCTCGCGGAGCAGGCCCGCGAGTCGCCTGAGATCGGCGGGTACGTCGACGTCGAACCATGATTCCGCCTCGGCCACGGCGAGGCCAGCCGAACGCATTCGCTCTACCGTGTGCTCCCGGGTCGTCGCGGAACTCCATGGGAGCCCACGCAGTAGCCCCGACGGACATCGTCGCAGCCCGAGGAGGTAGAAGCCTCCGTCCTCGCTGGGGCCAATGACCGCGTCGTGTGCGGCAAGCTGCAGGCGCGCGGCATCGAGAAACCGGCGTGGCAGTCCCGGAAGGTCCGTGCCAATGACCATGGCCGCCTTGCTGCTTTCCAGAGCGAGGGACAACACCCGTTCCATGCGCTCGCCGAGATCTCCTCGACCCTGCGGCCAGACTTCGCTGCCAGTGGCCAGCTTCAGCGGCGACGGATCTCCGTCGCATGCCACGACAACGCGCGCCCACTCGCAGGATCTCGCCAGGGCGAACGTGTCCGCGAAGAACGCCGCCGCAAGTCCGGCCGCCTGGGCAGCGGTCAAACAACGCGATAGCCGCGTCTTGACCAAACCAGGCAGCGGCGGCTTCACGAAGATGCAGAGAGTTGCTTTCGTCAGCATCGCGCTCCTTTCGTCATCTTCGCCAGGCGAGCAATCGTCGGAAGAAGCGAAGCACGCCCGGTGTCAGCCTGGTTCGTTGGTACGAGTCTCCGAGCCGCTTCCACACCTCGGCCTCGGTCGGATAGGGGTGAATCGTCCGCGATAGGGCACCGACCTTTGCTTTCTCGGTCATCGCAAGCACGACCTCGCCGATCATCTCCCCGGCGTGTCGGGCGACCGCCGTGGCTCCCAGAATGTGACCGCTCCCGGCATCCACGTGCAGGCGCGCGAAGCCCTCGGGCTCCCCATCGAGCACGGCGCGATCGATCTCGGCAAGGGACACCGTGAGCGTCTGCAGCTTGAGACCGCGTTGGCGCGCCTCCTGCTCGTAGAGGCCGACGTGGGCGATCTCCGGATCGGTGTACGTGGTCCAAGGAATGACGAGCGAGCTTGTGCGCTTGCGGCCAAAGAACAGGGCATTCTGCAGAACCACGCGGGCCATGGCGTCGGCGACATGGGTGAACTTGTAGGCTGAGCAGATGTCACCGGCCGCGAAGATCTTGCGATTGGAGCTGCGTAGCCGGTCGTCGACCAGGACGCCGCCGGCATCGAACTTGACCCCCGCGGCTTGCAGCCCCAGCCCGTCCAGATTGGGCGTGCGCCCGATCGCCACCAGGACCTCGTCACCCACGAGCTCATGCTGCCCCCTGTTGCGCTCGAACACCACGACCTTAGCGCCGCCCCGCTTCTCGACACGTAGAATCTTGGCGCCGAGGGCCAGCCCGATGGTCTCGCGTTCGAACTGCGTGGCAAGCACGGCGGCGGCGGCGGCATCCTCACGGGGCAAGAGCCGGGCATCCAGGCTGATGATCGACACCTCGCTGCCAAACCGCCTGAAGGCCTGCGCCAGCTCGCACCCGATGGGGCCAGCCCCGATAACCAGCAGCCGCCTGGGCAGCTCAGTCAACGAGAACACGGTCTCGTTGGTGAGAAAGCCGGCCTCGGCGAGACCCGGAATGGGAGGTGTGGCCGGCCGTGACCCGGTCGCAATGACTGCGCGTGCGAAGCGAAGACGGCGGTCACCGGCCTGCAGCTCGTCGGGCCCAACGAAAACGCCCTGCCCGAGAAACACATCGACGTCCGCCTCGGAGGCGCGCCTGGCCGAGTCGTGGTGTGCGAGGCCCGCCCGGAGGCGGCGCATCCGTTCCATGACGGCAGCAAAATCCACCGCGCCCGTGGCATCGCGCACGCCGAAGGGCGCTCCGTGGGCCGCATCGTAGGCCGCACGGGACGAGCGGATGAGCGCCTTGGACGGCACGCACCCGTAGTTGAGGCAGTCTCCGCCCATCAGATCGCGCTCCACCAGCGCGACCTTGGCGCCCAGCCCGGCCGCTCCGATGGCGGAGACCAGACCCGCGGTGCCGGCACCGATCACGACCAGGTTGTAACGACCGCCGGGGGTCGGGTTGATCCACTCGGCCGGGTGGACGCTGGCCACCAACTCCTGGTTGTGCGCGTCCCAAGGCGTGACCGTGTGTGATTGCGTGTGACCTCCGGAGTTCATGAAGTGCGCTCCTTGGGCGCGGGAAGATGGTCGAGGGCGTGCTTCAGCGCCTTGCGCGCGATGCGAGTGACCAGGACGACGACAGCCAGTGTCGCGACCAGCCCCACAACCAGCAGGACCCGCCCCGCCACGCCTGAGGATTGATGGGTGCCGCTGGCGAGCTCGCTCGCGCTGGTGACAAGCGAGCCGATGTAGACGTAGAGTGCCGTTCCCGGCAACATGCCGATCCACGAGCCGAGCACGAAGTCACGCAGTCGAACCCGCGTGAGGCCGAGAGTGTAGTTGAGGACGTTGAACGGAAAGAGGGGCGACAATCTCAGGAGCAGCACGATCTTGAACCCGCTCTGCCCGACGGCGGCGTCGATCGCCGCGAGACGCGGGTCCTGCCCGAGGCGCCGGGTGATCCAGTCGCGCGCAATCGTTCGCCCGAGCAGGAAAGCCGTGGTCGCGGCAAGAACGCTCACGGGAGAGATGAGCACGAAGCCCCACAGGGGGCCGTAAGCGAAGCCGGCGCCTATAGTCAGCACTGATCCGGGGAGCAGCAGCACAGCCGCAGCCACATAGGCGACCGCAAAGAGCGCCGTGCCCGCCGGACCCTGGCCGCGAATCCACTCAACCACGGTCACCAGCCACGAGGCCACCGGGAGCAGTGTGAATAGTGCGACGAGCCCGGCGACGCCTATCACCAGGGCGACGAGCCGGATCCAACGCCTGCGTCCAGCGCCTAGCACGAAATGAGCTCCCTGGCGTCTCCTGCGCCATTGTGTGGAGCGGACCGCACGCTCATGCAGTGGCTCCGGCGCAGCTCGATCCCGCGCCGGCAGTGCAGCCGAAGCAGTGACGCCGCACAACGATTCGTCGAGCTTCGAGCGCCGCGCGCTCGAATGCGTCTATGTGTTGGGGAGCCTTTGGCTCGACGCCGAGATCGAGCATCTGATTGAAATCGCAGTCGTACAGCCGACCGTCCCAGCCGACTGAGAGGGTCGTGCGGCACATGGCTGCAGCGGCTGCCGCCGGATTGAAGGCCCCTGCCAGCCGCTGGAGATAGGAGTCAAGGTTGCCACTCTGCAAGAGCCACTCGAGATAGCGGGCGATCGGCATGTTCGTGATGCAGTAGAGAGAATCAAACGAAACCCCATACAAACGAAACATCTCGCGCTTCCACTCGCGCTCCAGCGACGCCTGGGACGAAGGGAGGAAGGCGCCCACCGGGTTGGCCACCAGCGCGAGCCTCAAGCCCGAGCCAGCTTTGCCATACCCCACCTGGTTTAGCCTGCGTAGCGCCAACAGCGATCGCTCGAACGTACCCTCGCCCCGCTGCCGGTCGGTGAGCAGGGGACGATAGTGCGGCAGCGAGCATACAAGCTCGACCCGATGCTGCGCGAAGAAGGCGGGCAGGTCCTGGTAGGCCGGATACTCGAGTATGGTCAGGTTGCAGCGGTTGATGACATTTCGGCCGAGCGCGCGCGCCTGCTCCACAAGCCAGCGAAACTGCGGGTGAAGCTCCGGGGCCCCTCCGGTAATGTCTACCGTCGGGGTATCGCTCGATGCGATCACATCGAGGCAGCGTTGCAACGTGGCTCGCGACATGGCTTCGCGTCGATCGGGGCCCGCATCGACGTGGCAGTGTAGGCACGCCATGTTGCAGACGCGGCCCAGATTGATCTGCAGGGTCGAAATGCGGACCGGCGTGAGCGGCCACAGCCCATGCTGTTCCAGCAGCGTCTCGAACTCGTGGTCGAGCGACACGCCGTCGATGTGCGCGAGCTGCACCCTCGGTTGCGCCAGCGGGAGGCGGCGCGATGCGAGCGACGTCGCGTGCATGGTCTACATCCCGACTTTGGTAGCGTGCTCCCGCATCTGGACACCGTGAACCAGGGTCGCGCCCCCACGGATGGCCGCCGCCACGTGGATGGCCTCCGTCATTTGGTCGAGGTCGGCGCCCTTCTCCAGGCAGTCCTTGCTGTAAGCATCAATGCAGTAGGGGCACTGGACCGTGTGGGCCACGGCCAGCGCGATAAGGGATTTCTCCCGCGCCGAGAGCGCGCCATCCGCGAAGACCTGCCCGTACCAGTCGAAGAACTTCTTCGCCAGCTCGGGACAATTCTTGCCGATGTCCGGGAATTTCGCGAGATCCGCGGGGCGGTAGTAAGTGCCTTCAGGCATCGAATTCCCTCCTGTGTCTCGGCAGGATCAGGCGCCGAGATGTCTGGTTTTGAACAAATTCCTCAGGCGTTCAACCCTCTTCCTGTTCACCCCGAGGTCACCTTTTCCCACGCGAGACGCCGACCTTACGTGAATAACCTTGCCGGCTGCATCCAAGCGCAGCTCGGTGTCGTCAACGAACCGCCAGATTCTGCTCCGGAACGTGGCCCACAGATAATCGCCGGTGTCCTTTTCGATCCTGCCGCCGAGCCCAGTCAGCGCCTCTTTGGCGTGCTCCCACGCGGCGCCGGGCTCTCCGGAAAATGTTAGCGGCTCGATATATGAATCTTTGCCGCTATCCTCGCTGATAACACAGTTTGGCGTGCCTGGACAGGGGCGTAGCTTGCCGTTCAAGAGCCCCGTCTCTCGGGCTTTTCTTGAATCTATTGACAAATGGATGAACAACCCCAGGCCGAGCGCCACTGCCGCCGCGACAAGATAGATAGCGATTCTCAACGCCGACTCCCGTCCTTCATCAACTACCCGTAAACCGCTTTCGCCTAGCCACGGATCTCAGCCTCACGAACCCATAGCGCCGCGCCTATTCCCCAGACAGCGTTGAGCACGATAGCCAGAAGAGGCATCCGCGCGCTCACGTTAAGCCCCAGGGGTCCCATGCCGCGCAAAGGAAATACTATGAGCCACGCTACCAGCGTGGGAGCGATGCTGAACAATAGACCCCTCAGCACAACGGAACCCTTCAGCCATGGCAGCAGGAACATCGCTCCCCAGATGCCGCCCCAGGTGACGCCCCAATAGATATGCGGCGGGTCCCATTTGATTGGCGCATGTATCCCGACAAGGGCCGTAATCCCGACCATTCCGAAAAGCCAGAACAGCAGGGCGTTCAACAGACCGCCCAGTGCCCCCGCTGAAAACACTATCGATATCCTTCTTGTCATAGAGCTACCCCCTATCATCAGACGCTTTCAGCGCGTCAAACATCACCGGAATTCGACCACCGCGTGTTTCTCGGCGCCGAATGACATGGTGCTGAGCGTCGCCGAGATCGCTGGGTTCTCGGTCAGGCAGCCCCTGGTTTCAGCCCTTGAGGAATTCCAGGAGGTCCGTGCTGAGTTCGTCCTTGTGCGTGTCGGTCAGGCCGCTGGGCGCGCCGGGATAGAGGACCAACTTGGCGTGCTTGACAAGTTTGCTCGATGCCAGCGCGCCCGGAGATTCACTTCACAATCAGACCGCAGGCAATGCGATCACCTGCGTTGCCGGCCGGATCGGTCTTCATGTCGTCAGCTTTGGCGTGCACGACCAGTGAGGTTCCCCCTTCGCTGTAGAGCGAATGGGCGTCTGTGTCGAGATTCACGCTCTTGTTGACAATCGTGACCTTGGCCTTGCCCTTTTCGTCTGCTGTGAAATTGAGCATATCGCCGGCGTGAGCGCCCATGGGATTCTCCAGGCCGTGCTTCTTCCCATCAGGATTGAAGTGCGGACCAGCGGACTTGAAATCCGGTGCTTCGCATTTCGGGTTTTGATGGAAATGAATGGCGTGTTCACCGGGGGGCAATCCGCGGAGGTTGAGTTTGAGTTCGACGCCGGAAGCAATGGGCTTGATCTTGACGGTTCCGACGTCCTTGCCCGTGGCATCTTTGACCGCAACAGTGATTCCACCTCCCTTGGCCATGCCCCTGGCTGACACAAAAGAGAACAGGACGAACAGCAGGATGGTTTTCTTCATGATGCTTGTTGGATGCGTGAGCGCAGGAGGTTGAAACAGGTTTTCTGGATCTGCGAAGACCAGCCTCTGCTGCTCATAGCTACGGAGAGGCTGTCGGCCGCGTCCGTAGGGGCAGGGCATTTTGCTATCGGGGTGGCACCAGGCGGCGCGATCCGACAGACTACCGGACGTTCTGTGAAGGGAGGAGCCATGGTCACCAAAGGATATGCAGCCCTGTCGGCTGAATCGCACCTTGCCCCGTTTCAATTCGAACGCCGCGCGCCGGGACGGCGGGACGTTCAAATCGCAATCGAGTTCTGCGGTATCTGCCATTCGGATATTCACTTCGCTCGCAACGAATGGGGGACGACGACCTTCCCGTGCGTCCCCGGCCATGAGATCGTCGGACGCGCGGTGAAGGTGAGCGACGACGTCAAGAAGGTGAAGGTCGGCCAACGCGTGGCGGTTGGCTGTTTCGTCAATTCGTGCGGGACCTGCGCGAGTTGCAAGGACGGGCAGGAGAACTACTGCGAGACCGAAGTCACGATGACCTATGGAAGCCCGAGCCCGGACGGGAGGACGCAGACGTTCGGCGGCTATTCCAACCAGATCGTCGTCGATGAGCACTTCGTCTTGAATCTCCCGGCGAACCTCGACCCCGCGGGCGCCGCCCCGTTACTTTGCGCCGGCATCACGACGTACTCGCCGCTTCGGCACGTCGGCGTCACGAAAGGCTCGCGCGTCGCCGTGATGGGGCTCGGTGGGCTGGGCCACATGGCGGTCAAGCTCGCCGCCTCTTTCGGCGCCGAGGTCACGATGCTAAGCCGCTCCCCGGGGAAGAAAGCCGACGCACACAAGCTTGGTGCGCACGACTTCGTCCTCACCAGGGACAACAACGCCTTGGCGCCGCTGGCCAACCGCTTCGACGTCATCGTCGACACTATCTCGGCGAAGCACGATATCAACGGGCCGCTCGGCTGCCTGAAGCGCGACGGAACGCTCATCCTCGTCGGTGCGTCTCCGCAAACCCTGGATCTAAGCCCATTTGCGCTGATCTTCGGACGCCGCAAGGTGATGGGGTCGCTGGTGGGCGGGATCCCCCAGACCCAGGAAATGCTCGATCATTGCGGCACCCACGGGATCACGAGCGACATCGAGCTCACCACGCCGCGAGAGATCAACGAGGCCTACGAACGGACGCTGAAAGGCGACGTGAAATACCGCTTCGTCATCGACTGCACGAAGTTCTAGATCGGGCGTGGGCTTGACTGCAGAACCGCCCGGATGAGCCGGGGGCACGGAAACATTGGGAACAGGATGGCGCTCATCTTGGCCCGGACACCGTCTTCTCAGCGGTGCCTGCGGTGCGATTCACCGTGCTATCGTCAGGCGATTCCGCCGACGGCCTGTGAACTGTTGCAACCTATCTTGACCCGGCGGGTGGCCCTAGCGAGGACGGTGTGCCTTCAGGGTCCCTCGTCGGCCCCCAGGCCCCCGTGCGCTTGGCCACCGCGAGTAGGTGGTGATCGCGCAGCACCCATACTGGCTACAAGACGGGCGGCGAAAAGCGGGACGAAACGGCTGCGCAGAAGGTCTGGCGCCCGCACGGCGTCGCGAGATCGGCCGCGAAGCGGCTCGCGTTCGGTGGGGTGGTCTGCCCAGAAAGGCTGAGACCACTTTTTGGGACGCATCCCACACGTTTGAATCGTTGAACCTCAACGTAGATCTCGATCTGATTCTCTATCAGGTGCTCGCCTACGACTACGTTGATCTGCACGCCATCCTTACCATCGTTGACGTGGGCATTGGCGATCTGGTGCGCGCCTGGATCACAAGTACCCGGGCAAAGACGTCGGTTTCGCTCTGCGCGCGCTCGGCTACTTCGCCGACGTGGACAAGGCGCGGATGCCCGAGATGCTTTCCAAGACCACGTGGGAGAAGGTCAAAACCGATCTCGAAAAGCTCGTCGTGCGTGGCCTTGATGTTTGAGCCGCGCCGTAATGCCGACCCGGTCAGACTAGCAGCCGCGCTCCAGGCCGTGGCGCCGGCCAGAAAATTGGACCATTTCAAAGTTAAGGAGTTCGCTTCACTGGAGACCTTGGAAAGGACCAGGCGATGCGAAAGTCGAGATTCTCGGTGGAGCAGATAACGTATGCCCTTAGGCAGATCGACACGGGCGTTCCGGTTGGGGAGGTGTGCCGCAAGCACGGGCTCGCTCGCAGCCCGCCTACTTCATGCAGGTGTCCTCGGCGATTACTTGGTAACCGTGGCCCTGTTCAATTTCGAACTTGTGAAAGAGCTTCCTCGGCCCCTTCGCGGCCAGCGTCTCTCGGACGCTGACCTTTGTGCCCTTCAGGAAGCCTTCCTCGGCGAAGGTGACCGAATCTCCGGCGAGCGTGCCCGCGCCCATCATCGCGGACCCCACGCTGTCATAGCTGAGGAAGGTCGCCTGCTTCGGGCCGGCTGCATATCCGATCTGGAACACGCCGCTGGTCGCGGAGGTGATCGCGGTTTTCGCTAGCTTGAATTCGCCGTGCCACGAGAACCCGCCGAACTCTTTCTTGATGCTTAGGTCGGTTCTCGCGCTTATCGGTTGCGAGCCGGGGCCGAGAGATCCGGCGGGAAAATTCGTGCTGCACTTCCATCGTCCCTCGAAGGCCTTCATGAACACTTCGAGCTCCTTGGATGGAAGGCTTTGCGCGGGAGGCGCAGCCGCCGCGACCTCGAGTTTGGCTGGCGCGGCGGCGGTGGCCCCGGGCTTGACTGGCGCGGCCGTCGTGGCCCCGGGCTTGACTGGCGGCGGGGTCGTGACCCTGGGCTTGACTGGCGCGGGGGTCGTGGCCCCGGGTTTGGCTGGCGCAGCCGCCGCGGGCCGTGCTCCGGGCTTCACCGGTGGCGAGGGCTCGTCGAAGGGATCAACCCACGATACGGACATCGCTGCCGGTGCGGCCTTTGAGGCCGAACTGGTCTGAGTCGCGGGTTTTGTGGCGGAGCTTCCTGCCATGGCGATGGATCCATTCGAAGCGATTGCCACGGCGAGGAACAAAGAAGGAACGGCACCATTGGTGAACATAGGTGCTCCTGGTTGGTGCGGGGCGGCTATTCGAAAGGACCCTAAACCTACCGGATAGCGGAGAGCCGACCAAGCAAATTGCCCCCGCAGATTTTTCGTGGCCCCTGCGCGTTCTTCGGGTAAATTCTTCCGGATGCCGCGAACTGGAGCTCCCAGCAGGGTAGACTCGGCTCGTCCGACAGGTCGTGATTCGATGGGGTCTAAGGGATGGGTTGTCTTGGCGCTGGCTGTCGCGTGCTTGGCCGCGATGGCCGGCCCCGCCCAGGCCGCGTGGGGCGTGCCGTCGCTGCTTCCGCAGACTCATTCGGGGCCGACGGATCAATCCTGGCTGAAGGATGTTCCCGAGCAACCGGGAGAGCGCGCCCGGGGCAAGGTCGCGGTATTTACTTTCAATGGGGACGACGCTCTCGAGCCGGTTCGAGCCGCCGTGGTGCGGACGCTTCGCAAGCAGCGACTCAGCGTCACGGCCACGCTGCGGCCGGCCGACAGCCCCGCGCAGTACCGCGCGATGTCGTGTTTCTCGGACCTGGCCGTGTACATCGATGGCGGGATCAGCGGCGACGGCGACCGGCGAACCGCGGTCATCCGCCTCCGCAGCGGCGTGACCGGCCAGTATTTCACGTCGGCAAAATTCTCGGGGTCGATGCAGGCGATCATTGGAGCGATCGGGGCCGCGCTATGGAACCGGGTAGGCTCGGCCATCATGCGGACGTGCTCCAGCGCTTCAAGACCTCGCCGGCAAGAATCCGCGCCGACGTACATCGAGGCAGGCTCACCACTGGACGAGCCAATCGGCTCGTAGCCGCCTGCTACGCGCGCGAGCGGAGAGCAGATATCAGTGAATCCAATGGTTGACTCAATAAGCAAAGGAGTGCGCAAGATGAAACTTGTTGGCCTCGTAGTTGCCTTCTGTCTGCTGAGTTCGGTTTCGCTAGCGAAGAAGGCCGAAAAACCGGGGAAGAAATCCAACCCCGTCTACACAATCAATACATTGAAAGGCAAGGGAGGGAACATCTCGTTTACATGCAGCCCCACCAATTGTAGAGAGCAGGAAGACGGCAGTCTCTTGTTCAATTTGAGTTGTCAAACGAACAAGGAGAATGACAAGTTGGAAGTGTACTTGGGAGACAAGAGCCAGACAATCCAGTCAAGCGGCTTCGTTACCATTCCCGAGGACATCAAGGCGCCCAAGAAAGGATTTGTGCCAATCAAGATATCTGTCAGCGAGGATGAAAATTCTCCCCGAGCGACATTCACGTTCAAATATACCGTGGAGCAAGTAAAAAGGCCCACTTGTCGAAAGCACGGTGACATAGAGCTATAGCAAGGGTTGTCCGGCCCCACGAGCCGGCATCCGGGACGCATCACAGACACGGCGCACCTACGACCATCGCCTTCGACTACGATGTCGACAACGTGGTCCGGGTCATCGCCGAGTTCCTAAAACAGGCCGTTTTGAGCGGCAGCGAACGCATCGTTCTTGATGGCCTCTTCGCTCACGTCGTCAACATCATCATCGCGAAGAGCCGCGATAAAGAGAAGATCCTTGCGCTCGCACGGCGCGGACACAAACCCGAGGTGCCTGCCGACGTCTTGAAGGCTGAGTCGGAGATCGCACGATGAGCAGAAGACACCACTCCGCCCCGACGCCGGTTTTCAACGACGTCGACGCGGCACTCGGCACAATGTCCGCCGACGAACTGCGCGAGGTCGTTCGCGACATGCTGCTCGAGCTCGACGAGAAGGCCCACAGCCGCTGGATGAGCTCGCTCATCCAGCGTGCGGCTCGCAACGGCCCCAGTTGGGCGCCGGCGGCTCTCAGCGACGACGAGGTCGCGGAGGTCCTCGCCTTCGCAAAGGCTGCCGAGCGCGTTGGTCACGCCGACCCCTCCGAGGTCGACGAGTACCTTCGGCGCGGCTCGTCGGCGTTTTTCCGAAGGGACTACGCCGCCGCCCACCGGATCTTCGGCGCCCTACTTCGGCCCATCGGCGAAGGGGAGATCGACCTCGGCCAGCACGAGCTGGTCGACGAGGTGGTCGGCGCCGACACTGGCGAGTGCGCAGTTCAGTACGTCGTTTCGGCCTACATGCTCTCGTCTCCGGCAGAGCGCGCCGACACAGTTCGCACGGCGATCGACGAAGTGCATGGAGTCGGGCACTTCTGGGAGCCTATCCGGGAGATGGAGCGCGTAGCCGTCGAACCGCTCGCGGGGCTTGCTGCCTTTCTCCCAGAGTGGCGGGCCCTCATTGCGAGGAAATCCGCCGACGCTCGCAAGACGGACTGGGACACGGAGGAGGACCGGTGGCTGCGCGAGGTCGTCCAGCGTCTCGAGGGTTCCGACGGACTGGCGAAGGTCGCACGATCGACGAGGCGCACTGACGATCTCCGTGCGTGGTGCCGGAGCTTGCTCGACGTCGGCGACTGGAAGGCTGCGCTTCCGGCATTCGAGGAGGCGGCCGGTCTCGTCACCGACAAGGACTACGCGCGAGGGGAGCTGCTGGACGGTGCCGCGCTCGCCGCGCAGCAGCTGGGTCGCGACGATCTGCCCAAGTGGCTCGAGCACGCGTGGCGCGCCAGTCCGAGTATGCTGCGGCTTCGCCGCTGGCTCGGATCGGCGGGTAGCAAGGCCGCGATCCGGAAGCGCACAGCGGAAGCTCTCGAAGCCTGTCCGAAGCCAGCGGCTCGGCAGCGCGCGCTCCTGCACGTGATCCAGGGCGACTTCGAGCCGGCAGCGACGCTGCTCGCGGCAGCTCCAGGTCTCGGGTGGTCTAACAGTGAGCATCCCGGGCATTTGCTGTTTCCGTTGTTCGCGGGTCTCCTCGGAGGAACGCGGCCGCCGCCGTCCGAGAGCACCGAGCTGCTTTCACACCGGGGACTGGGCATCGACGAGCTCGAGTTGATGACGGGCGATGGCGACAAGCCGAGACTTTCCACCCCGGAGATCGAACAGATCCTGAGAACCGTCGGCATCGACGCCATCCCGAAGGCCGGGGCCAGGGGCGCCGTACTCGTCGCCATGCGAAAGGCGGCCGATAATCGGTTGGCAGGAGTCACGGACCAGAAGCGGCGCCGCCACTATGTGTCCGTCCGCCAGTCCGCC